>DATNEJ010000082.1:0-3828 GCA_035606775.1 Acetobacteraceae bacterium
CCCCCTTCCTGGCCGATCGCTCGGCCACGGCCTCTGGTATAGAAGGGTGAATACCGTCCGTCGAAGGTGACGCCGATGTCAGACCGCACAGCGCCGCGAAACGAAGCGATCGAGGTGGTGATCCCGACGCTGCTGCGCGCCCTTGCCGCGCTTGAGACGGCCAGCCGCTTCATGCATCCGCCGCGCCTGCCGCAGTTGGCGGACGATCTCGATGAGCATGACACGGCGCTTCGCGATGCGCTGGCGCGGTTGCATGCGACGGGAAATGCCGATGAAACGGGAATACTGCTACCGGCCGTGGAATATGCGCTTCAGGCCTGCGAAGGCGTTCGCGCCGCCCCTGCACAGCCGAACCCCATGGTGAGCGCCTATCGCGCGATGCGGCAACTCAGCCGATCGCTGGAAGCGTTGTATCCACTGGCGACGGACCTCGATTCCGTCAGCAACTTTTTCCTGGAACCGTCTGCGCACCGTGCTGCCCCGCATCCACCTTTTGCCGCGGGCACCGGCGTCGCCCATGTGCGCAATCAAACAAATCAACGCGGCGGGTTTTCCATCTACGTGCCGGAAGATTGCGACCACGCCACACCCATGCCGCTCATCATGGCGCTGCACGGCGGTGCCGGGCATGGTCGGCTGTTCCTGTGGAACTGGGTGCGCGAGGCACGCAGCCGCCGCATGATCGTCGTTGCCCCAACTGCGATCGGCTCCACCTGGTCATTGATGGAGCCTGAGGTGGACACCGACAATCTCGCCCGCATCCTCGACAACGTAAGCAACCGCTGGTCCGTCGATGCGTCGCACAGGCTGCTGACGGGCATGAGCGATGGCGGCACCTTCACCCTGCTGAGCGGGTTGTCGGAGAACAGTCCTTTCACGCACCTGGCCCCGGTCGCTGCATCGTTTCACCCGCTCCTGGTGGCCGTGACCGAACCCACGCGCATCGCCGGGCTGCCGATTTACCTGATTCATGGTGCTCTGGACTGGATGTTTCCGGTCAGCGTCGGGCGCACCGCTCACCGGACGCTGGCGGCCGCCGGCGCACAGGTGACCTATTGCGAGGTCGCCGACCTTTCCCATGCTTACCCGCGCGATCGCAACGGGGACATTCTCGACTGGCTTCAGGGCAGCGTGCCAAAGCCGCAGGTGTGACCTTGATCTTTTGCGAGACGTATGTGCCGCTGCGCCGATGCCGAATGTTGCCCTACCAGCGCTCCAGCAGCGCACGCGTCTCCTGCACCGCGACGTCCCAGATCTCGAGCATTTCGGAATCGTCGCGCTGGTAGCGCCCGCCGAAATTGCCGTCATCGATCAACAGGCGCACTTCAAAAGGGGGCAGTGTGCGCATGCGTTCAACGTCGATCATCGGCTTGGTCCCTTCCTCGGGTTCCTTGCCGGGCAGGCGAGTCCACGGGAAATTCTCCATCCAGCTCGCATGCCCGGCAACCGGATCGATGCGATGCATCGCCGTTGCGGTCAGCGGCGCGCGCCACCAGTCGTGAAAACGCACGCGCGCATCCGGATTATCCATCATCCATTCCTGCGCCAATGAGGCCGCCGGCTGATTACCGCCATGACCGTTGACCACGAGGATGCGCCGGAAGCCGGTATTCTTCAGACTGTCCAGAATGTCCTTGAGCACGGCCGCATACGTGGCGACCCGCAGCGTGATCGTGCCGGCGAAACCGGTGAAATACGGCGTCAGGCCGTAGGATAGCACGGGGAACACCGGTACGCCGAGCGGTTCGGCGGCTTCCGCCGCGACGCGCTCCGCGAGGATGGCATCGGTGGCCAGCGACAAGCCTGCGTGCTGTTCGGTGCTGCCGATCGGTAGCACGCAGCGGTCATCGTGGCGTACCCAGTCTTCCACCATCCGCCAGTCCATTTCCGCAATGCGCATCCGGTTCTCCCGCTTCAGTCCTGAGCCTGTTCGGTGCAGAAAGAAGCATCGAACCGACAGTGCCTCGTTATTTCACCGCGTCTTTCACGCCTTCGGCAGTTCCGTCTGCGACGATCGCGCGCTCAGCCGGTGAACGATGAAGCCTCTCTATGCCAGGCGCGCAAACGCTGGCCAGACTCAGCCCGCACGTCAATGTTGGGGCAGCTCAATCGCCAGGGCCATCAGTGACGGTTCAGCACCAACGGCACGCAGTCGCGGCGGCCGGACAGCAGACAATCTTCGATTGTCGTGCGGCGATGCAGGGCATGAACCAGAACAAGTCCAACGACGAGCAGCAGCAATGTCACAGCCATGCCGGCAAGACTTGCGGTCCGGCGATCGTCGGAGTCCTCATCGCTGGTCTGAGGCCACCATTGTTCGTGGCGAAACATCGATTCTCCCGGCACATCCACGCAAGGCGTTTCAAGGCACCGACCGCCGCAGCATAGCCTGCCGACAGGGGCAAACCGCAAGTGGCAGATTTGCGAAGTGAAGGGCACCGCGCCACCCTGTTCCGATTGCCCTGCGACCGGCCTGCCGTCATAAAGCAGACATGTCACGAGCCGGGATGCGTCACCTCAGCACCTGTCCGCGCTTTGCCGCCCTGATCGGGCGTGTCGGTCCACCGCGGCTTGGCGTCCAGCGCCAGCGCAGCCTGTATGAGGCGCTTGTCCGGGCCATCGCCCACCAGCAACTGCATGGGCGCGCGGCGGAAGCGATTTTGGGCCGGCTTGAGGCGCTCTTCCCCGATGAGGCGTTCCCCGAACCGGATGCCCTTCTTGCTGTCGAAACCGACACACTCCGCGCCTGCGGCTTCTCCGGATCAAAGATCGTGGCGATCCGCGAAATCTGCGCAAGGACGCTCGACGGCACGGTTCCCGAGCGGCGCCGGTGTTCCCGCCTGACCGATGAAGCGCTCATCGAGCGTCTGGTCTCGATCCGCGGTGTCGGCCGATGGACAGTGGAGATGCTGCTGATTTTCACGCTCGGGCGGCCGGACGTCCTGCCGGTTGACGATTTCGGTGTGCGGGAGGGCTACCGTGTCCTGCATGGACTGGATGAGCAGCCGCGCCCGCGTGCCCTGGCTGAAATCGGCCTCGCCTGGGCGCCATTTCGCTCGATGGCAACCTGGTATCTCTATCGCGCGGTGGAGGAAGCCCGCCAGCAGGGACCAACCAGCCGCGCGTGAGGCTACAGCGTGATCGTCGCAGGTGGAATAGCCGGAGACATGAATCACGCGATCAAACAAGGACGTAGAGCCTGTTGGGTGCTTACACCTGCACCGGACAGGCTCTAACGCCCGCGCAAGGTGGTTTCAGGACGCGCCGGCTGCGATCACCCGGCGGAACAGCGCCAGTTGACCGGCCGTGGTCTCATCCCAACTGAACGGTTCGGCGTAGGCGCGCGTTGCCTCCCGCGATGGGAGATCGGCGAACAGGCACCGCACGCCGGCGGCGATTCCCTCCGGCGTGTTGTGTTCGGCGATGACACCGCCTGCGCGGCTGCGCACCACTTCAGGATTGCCCCAGATGTTGCTGGCCACCACCGGGGTGCCGCAGGCCATGGACTCCAGCAGCACGTTCGCCCAGCCCTCCCGCGACGACGCCAGCACCGAGGCGTCCGCCGCACCATAGAGCGCGGGCAGGCTGGCATGCGGCCGGGGTCCGAGCAGCCGGACGCGGTCCCGCAGGCCCAGGCGCCCGATCTGCTCCTCGAGCCTGCCACGTTCCGGCCCCTCCCCGACGATCACCAGTTCGAAATCGGGCAGCAGGGTCATGGCCTCGATCGTCCGGTGATGGCCTTTGCGCTCGATCAGGGAGCCCACGGAGATCAGCGTCGGCTTGCTCAGCCCCAGCGCATCGCGCGCGGCCTGCCGATCGGCCAGTGGG
>DATNEJ010000101.1:0-5761 GCA_035606775.1 Acetobacteraceae bacterium
ACGGCCGCCACAGTCGTAGACTACGGCTGTGATTTCCCGTCAGCCGTCGTCACCCGGAGGAAACCGCATCATGCGCCGCGCGACCCTCTCCCTTGGCGTTCTGTCGACGCTGGCACTCAGCGCCTGCGCCGTCGCGCCGCCACAAGGCCCCACCGTCATGGCGCTGCCGTCGCAAGGCAAGACTTTCGGAGAGTTCCAGCAGGAAGACGCCACCTGCCGCGCCTATGCCAACCAGCAGACCGGCGGTGCATCCGCCGCGCAGGCCGGCACCAACGCCGCGGTCGGGAGTGCCCTGCTCGGCACCGCCCTCGGCGCCGGTGTCGGCGCTGCCCTTGGTTCGGTCGGCGGCGCGGTGGGCGCGGGCGCGGCGATCGGCGGCGCGACCGGGCTGCTCGCCGGCAGCGCCATCGGCGCCAACAACGCCTATGCCTCCGCGGGCAGCGTCCAGCAGCAATACGACATCAGTTACACGCAGTGCATGTACTCGAAGGGCAACACGGTCAAAAGCGCGCCCGCCGCCTATGCCGCCTATCCGTACGGCGGCACCTACGCCGTGCCGTATGCCTATGCCGCACCCGCGCCGTATTATCCATACGCGCCCTGGTATGGCTCATCCGTCTTCATCGGCACCGGCTGGGGCTGGGGTGGAGGCTGGGGTTGGCACGGCGGTCACCGCCATTGGTAAGGATGCCGACGACGATCGCCCACTGAAGCACCGCGAACCCTGGCACGGCTACGCGGCTACCACGACCGGCAAACCCGATCAGGAAATCCACTTCGCCAGCGCCGCCGCCATCTGCTCACCCGACTGATCGGCGCGAATAGGCGCGACGAAACGTCCGTCCGGCCCCATCAGGTAAAGGATGGAGCTGTGGTCCATCGAATAGTCGTTCGGCCCCGGGCCGGTACGATGCTCCTGGTAGTAGACCCGGTATTCCTTGGCGACCGCGGCGATCTGCTCCGGCGTGCCGGTCAGCCCCTCGATCTTCGGCCCGAACGCGGCCGCATATTCTTTCACCACTGCCGGCGTATCGCGCTTCGGATCCACGGTGATGAACAGCGGCTGCACCTTCGCTGCCTTCGACCCAAGCCGGTCCATCGCATCCGCCACCGCGTTCAGCGTGGTCGGGCACACGTCCGGGCAGAACGTGTAGCCGAAATAGACGAGCGTGTACTTGCCCCGGAAATCCCGATCGGTGACGGTCTTGCCGTTACCGTCCTCCAGTTGGAACGGCCCGCCGAGTGACGTGATGCGGTCGCCGTGGCCGGTGCTCATCCACAGAAATCCTCCTGTGCCCAGCAGCAGGAATGCGACGAGGACGCCGATCACCAAATACGTGAAACGGGGCGACGGGCCGGCCGGGGTCGGGCCTTTGCCGCCGTCAGTGGTGGTGGTGTTCATGTCCGCCTCCATTGTCAGCCAGGATCGGGTGGGCACAGATGTCCCGCACTTCGGCGATCAGGCGATCGGTCGCGCCGGGATCCGCATCGGGTTCGGCGGGCAGGACGGCCCGCAGCCAGCCATTCGGATCGATCAGAAACCCGGTGCCGCCCAGCCGGTCCGCGGACACGCCGGCCAGCACCGCGAAGGCCGGCCATGCAGCTTCGGTCGCCGCAACACACCCAAGCGAAGGCCGGCCGCTCGGTGGCGCCCGCGTCAGTGCGAAGGTCACCACGGGAATGCCGTTCTGCGCCGGGATCGATGGCGGCGCGTGTTGCGCCTCGTCTTCCGCGATCACGTAGACCGCCTTGCCGCGCAGGTCCTGCATCTCATTCGCGCCGTCCGCGCAGGACATCGGCAGCGACGGCGCCGGGATCGGCTGCGGCCATGTTCCACGCGTCTTGATGCTGGTCCCGGCGTTCATGGCATGGATGAAGTCGATCAGGTCCCACCGATCGGACGCCTGCAACTGGTCGGCAAAGGCTGGCATCACCAGACCGCCCTCCGGGCCTTCGATGCCGTGCCCGATCCACCAGAACAGCTCGCCATCCATATGCATCCAGACATGCGGTGCGGTGAGGTCGGCGGGATGGATCGGCAGGCTGGACGCAGCCGGTCCGTCTCCGCGCCCGCCGGCGCCGTGGCAGGGCGCGCAGTTCTCCGCGAACAGGCGCTGCCCGTGGACGATGGAGGCAGCCGCAAACCCGGTCGGCGAGCTGAAGAAGCTGGTCGGATACGCGGGCACCAGCAGCAGCGCGAAGGACGACAGGCGGGTCACGATCAGCCCGGCGGCGAACAGCACCGCCACCACCACCCCGCGCCGCCAGATCAGGCAGGCCACGACGGCGGCAATGCCGGCCGCGGCCGACAGCGCCGCGGTCGTCAGTTCGTATTGCAGGCCGGGGTCCTGCAAGGCATCCAGGCTGAAGCGCCACGAGAACGGCCAGGCCGGCTCCTGGTGGAGCCCGGGCACGCTCGACGCCATGAAGCCGGCGGCGCCGATGATGATCAGCCCGAGCACCGCCTCCCCGCCGATCGAATGGCGCAAGGCGCGTCGGGCCGCGCCGGGATTGGGGCCGAGCACGCGGCCGGTCAGCACCAGGCGATTGCGTGCCGCAAGGGTGAGCGCCAGCAGAAACAGCGCCAGCTTCAGCAGCGCCGCTTGGCCATACGCGGTCCCGACCAGCGATGGCACGTTGCCAATCAAGGCGAGCCCCTGCGGCACCGCGGTGGCGGCAATCGTGGCGACCGCGGCGATGCCGACCTGGGAGAACCGGCCGAGCATTGCTGTCAGGGTCTTCGGTCCCAGCAGCGAAAGGCTGAGCAGAAGCGGCAGCAGACCGCCCAGCCACACGCCGGATGCGATCAGGTGCAGAGCCTCGGAGGTGACGAGCCAGACAGCCTCTATGCCGCCAGCCGCGCCGGCATGGCCCATCCAGCCCTGCAAGGCGAGCGCGGCGCCCGTCAGCACCGCCGCCGCGACATTGCGCCCCCCGCGCAAGGACAGCAGCGGAAGTGCGGCGGCCAGCAAGGCAAGCCGGACCAGCGCCGACTGGCCGAACCGCGTGTGCAGCGCGACGACCGGCACCGCGGAAGCAAGGTCGGCGAGGGTGTGGGAACCGGCAATCGCCGCCGCCTGGGCGACCAGCCAGCAGACGCCCGACAGCAAGGCCAACACGCCGCTGAACCGGCTGAGCCGCAGCAGCCGCCGGTGCAAAGCGCCGGTTGCCGACGGTTCGATGTTCAGTGCTGCCGGCAGGACGGCCGCACTGAACACGGTCACGCCGAGCAGCGACAGCATTGCCGCCATATGCAGGCTGCGGAAGCCCGTCAGCAGGACGTCGAACCAGCTCATGTCACGGGGTGACGGTAAACATGAACTTCCCTTCCGTCTTGTGCGTATCCACCGAGGTCACGTGCCAGATGACGGTGTATTTGCCGGGCGGCAGCTTGCGCAGCCCCACGACAAGCTGCCGGCCGTCCTTCTGTGCATGCACGTCACCCGCATCCACCCGTTTGTCCGCGGCGTCGCGCACCTCGATCTTACTGAAGCGCGGCTCCACCGGTTCGGTGAAGGTGATGGTGACGGCCGGGGGCGCGTTCGGCACCTCGCTGCCGACCGCGGGGATGGCACGGTCGAGGAAGGCGTGCGCGAAGGCGGGCGGACCCACCAGCACCAGCATGACGGCCGCAATGAGCAAGCGTTGCATCGGTCACCACCATTCCACGATCGGCTTGCCGAGGCTGTTCGGCAGCAGATCGTCAAAGTAGAGATGGAACTGCGCGATCACCCCGACATGCGAACCGGTCTGCTTGTTGCCGGGGATCAGCGCCTCGACGCTGAACGCATAGGTGTCTGCGGTGTAGTTGATGCCCACGCCAAACAGGTATTGCGTCGCGCTGTCGTTCGGCTTGCTGGCGGGCGAGGACCACGCCACTTCTACCAGCGGCGTCAGCCGGTTGACGAATTCCGGCAGCCCGTAATCCTTCACCTGAGACTGCAGATAGCGGATGCTGTACTGGAGCGACAATCCACCAACCCATCCATTGGCGATGCCGTTGTTGGTCGGCTCTCCGCCCGCATCGACCTTCAGTTTCTTGTCGGCGACCTGGTAGCCGAACTGCCCGGTGATGGCGAGCGGACGCAGCCAGCCGATCGGCAGATCGCCCAGCCCCTTGCCGAAGAAGAGCTGCGGCGTCGTGGAGCTGCTGTCGTCGTTGTCCAGCGCCGCGCCGTTGGCCCCTGTCGCACCGGTGCGCGCGAACTCCCGTTCCACACCGACCGACAGCATGAACTCGTGTTCGGCGTTCACATAGGCCTTGTACTTCAGAGCGGCGGACAGGTTCTCCCAGCCGTTCGCAGTCTTCATGCCGGGCTGGCGCAGCCATTGATAACCGTCGCTGATGCTGAAGCCGAAGCGTTCGGTGATTCGCTTGTCGAACTCGAATTCCAGCCCATAGCCGCCGGCGGCGGGGCCGCCGTCCGTCGGCTGCGGCAGGAAGCTGAAGGTTGGCAGGCTGGCTTCATCGGCAACATTCGGATCGTCGATGATCAGCGTGCTGACGAACATATGGGCGCCGGCAACGCCGTGCGCATAGGCCTGGTGGCCAAGAAGGGCCGCGCCGGCAGTCAGCCCGGCGAGGGCAAGAAGGCGAGACATGGGGACTCCATGAATCTGAGTGACGCAAAGCGCCTTGCGGCGCGTCGGAAGGGAAAACTCAGACCAGGACGGGCGGGGCGCGCGGCTGTGCATCGCCGCGCAAAGCCGGCGGCGGCGCGGTGGCGGGCGGTGGTGGCGATGCCAGGGCAATCGCCATGCTGCGCGGCGGCGGCAGAATCGGCCCGTCGAGCGGCAAGGGCGCGGCATGGCTCGCGAGTGTCGCGCAAACCGGGCACAGCAGGCAGGCAGCCGGATGATGCGGCGCCGCCGGTGTTTGATCGGTCGGGGTGTCGCCGCTGTGACAGATCGCCCCTGTCACGGCGAGGGACTGCACAGCCTCCGCCGGCGGAACAACCGCGCCCGCCGCAAGCTGCACTGACAAGGCGAGCAATGCGAGCAAAAGGCCCAGCAACGGGAGACGGCGCGGCGTCATTGCGCGGCGGATACTGGACGGGTTCGGTGGGCACCGCAACCGGTGCTCATGCGAATTGGTGCGCCGTCTGTCGGACCGTGCCGCATGCTTCGGCGGCGAACGGCACGTCTGATGGTCTGCCGGTGCGGGGCGGACCGGCGTCAGGCGACGGTTCAGGGATCCTGTTCGTAGTCGGGGACAAGCCAGGCTGGCGGCTCCTGCGCGGCCGCATCGAACCATGCGGCGACCAGCGGGTGGGCGCGCACGGATGCGCAGTATGCGTGCGCTGCCGCGTTCAGTTCCGGCTTCCAGCCCAGGAACCGTGCCACGACGGGTGCATACATCGCGTCGGCCGCGCCGAACCGTGCGCCGAACAGATACGGCCCGCCGCCTGCAAAAGCCTCCCGCGTGTCAGCCCACAGCTTCTCGATCCTGGCGATATCCGCCAACGCACCGGGCGTGCGTCCCTTGCCGGAGAAGTCCCGGCCGAGGTTCATCCACATCGCCATCCGCAGTTCGCGGAAACCGGCATGCATCTCCGCGGCGATCGACCGTGCATGGGCGCGTGCCACTGGGTCGCTCGGCCACAGGGACGGATCGATCTCCGCGCAGTAGTCGCAGATCGACAGCGACTCCCATACCCGGACGCCGCGATGTTTCAGATACGGCACCAGGCCGGTGGGCGACACCGCGGCGATCGCCGGCGTCGGGCCGGGGCGGGTGAACGGGATCACCACTTCCGCGACA
>DATNEJ010000103.1:0-8680 GCA_035606775.1 Acetobacteraceae bacterium
GGCAAAGAGCAGGGAGACGCACAGATGACCAACCGACTGGGGCGCCGCAGCCTGGCGGCCGCAGCCGCCTTGTTGCCGGCCGGAGCGCTGATCGGCAGCGCCCGCGCGCAAGGCAGCAACGAGAGCACGTTCGACCGGATCCGCCGCACCAAGGTGCTGCGCATCGCCGCCTTGCCGGGCGAGCTGCCGTATTTCTCCAAGGACCTGGCGAGCGGCGAATGGAGCGGCGCCTGCATCGACATGGCCAAGGACATCGCCAAGGTGTTCGACGCCAAGCTGGAATACCTGGAATCGACCTACGGCAACTCAGTGCTGGACCTGCAGTCCAACAAGGTCGATCTGGCCTTCGCGCTGAACCCGACACCGCAGCGCGCGCTGTCGATCGGCTTCACCCATCCGATGATCATCCACCCGTTCGGCTGCCTGGCGAAGCACGGGCTGAACCCGACGACCTGGGATGACCTGGACAAGCCCGACGTCAAGATCGTATTCGACCTCGGTTCCCTGCATGAAACGGCGGCGCGCCGCTATTGCAGCAAGGCGCAACTAACCGGGTTCAAGACGCGCGACGAATGCACCCTGGCGCTGCAAGCCGGCCGCGCGGACGCGCAGATCCTCGCCGCGATGCTTGGCCTGGCCGCGGTCGGCAAGAACCACTCGCTCGGCCCCTACCACCTGCTCACCAATCCGCTGGTCGCCTTGCCAAGCTGCCTCGGCATCCAGCGGGAGCCAGATACCCGCTTCAAGGAGGTGATCAACGCCTGGATCGATATGAACCGCGGCAACGGCCAGATCCGCGAATGGCTGCTGGAGGGCCTGGCGAAATTCGGCGTCTCGCGCGACCAGATCCCATCAACGCTGAGCTTCTGAAAAGCCGCCGAACCATGCCGGGCCGGGCTTCCGTTGGCGTTTCCATAGGGCCGCCCGCGAGGTTCCCGCCGGACGGGTGTGCGCCCAACGGCGCGTACCTCTGTCCGCCGAACGCGATAGCGGGTGGGTTCGGGGTCCGGCAATCAGCGGGCAGGGGAGGGTAGCGGCCCTCCATGCATTACCAGTGGGACTTCGTCTTCCTGCTGCGTTACGCGCCCCTGTTCTGGCGCGGCGTGCTGGTGACGCTGGCCTACACAGTCGGCACCATTTTCATCGGGCTGCTGATCGGACTGCTGGTCGGGCTCGGCCGGTTGTCGCGCTCGATGCTGGTGAACATCCCGCTGATCGGCTTCATCGAGGCATTTCGCTGCACACCGCTTCTAGTACAAATCGTGTGGTTCTATTACGCCTTGCCCGTGCTTGTAGGCATACAGATCCCCGCTACCGTCGCGGCAGTGATGACGCTGTCCTGCTACACAGGCGCGTTTTACGCCGAGATCTTCCGCGGCGGCATCAATTCCATCGAGCAGGGACAGTGGGATGCCGCGCGTGCCCTGGGCCTGCGTCGGTGGCCGATGATGCGCCGGGTCATCCTGCCGCAGGCGATCCGCCGGATGATCCCACCTTTCGTCAATCAATCGATCACGCAACTGAAAAACACGTCGCTGGTGTCCACCATCGCGGTGCCCGACCTGCTGTACAACGGCACCCTGGTAACCGCCGATACCTACCGGCCTTTGGAGGTCTATACGGTCGTCGCCATCATCTACTTCGCAATGCTGTTCCCGAGCACGTTGCTCGCCCAGGCGTACGAACGCCGACTGGCCGCCAAGCGATGATCGGTTGTCCGCGACTGAGTGGTGGAAGCGGTGATAGTCCCAAACGCTTCCACCAGGCGCTCACCCGACTTCCGATGGAAGCCGGGGTTACCGAAGCCCCGCTACGCGTCCTCCAGGGTCGTCACGGTCGGCGTGAAGAAGTAACCGCCGTAGCGCACCGTCTTGATATAGGACGGATCTTTCAGGTTCGGCTCGATCTTGCGCCGCAGCCGGCTGATCTGCACGTCGATGCTGCGGTCGAACACCGCCGCCGCGCGTCCGTGCATCAGGTCCAAGAGATCGTCCCTGGAAAGCACCTTGCGCGGATGCTGGCAGAAGATCGACAGGATGTTGAACTCGCCGCTGGTCAGCGACCTTGGCTCACCGTTCGGATCAAGCAGTTGGCGGCGCGCCATGTCGAGCCGCCAGCCGTCGAACTCCAGCGTGCGCGGCGTGTTCTGTGCGGGACCTGTTTCCGCCGGTGCCGCGCGGCGAATCACCGCGCGCACCCGCGCCACCAGTTCACGCGGATTGAACGGCTTCGGCAGATAGTCGTCGGCGCCCAGCTCCAGCCCGACGATCCGGTCCGTGTCGGCGCCGCGCGCCGTCACCATGATGATCGGCACCGACGATTGCCGGCGGAGGCGGCGGCAGATGCTCAATCCATCCTCGCCGGGCAAACCCACATCGAGCACCACAAGATCAACCTTGCTGCCCGACAGCACCCGATCCAGATCCCGGCCAGATCGTGCCGGGTGAACAACGAAACCATGTTCCGTCATCGATTGGACCATCAAGCGGCTGATGTCCGGATCATCTTCTACAACGGCGATGTGTGATGCAGCGTCCATGACCCACCTTTCGCCCCCACCATTGCATTCACCCAGGCATGCGGACAAGCAAATGATGGCTCCCGACATAAATTGACACCGTTTGGTGCCGCTCCGGCATCGGATCGGCTGCAAAAAAGAATTCCTCGGCGTGTTTTGGAACGAATTATCAGCGCAACGCGTTGCCTGCCTCAAAAACGATTGGCGGCGCATCGGAATCGAAGCTCACGCCCGCCGGATCGCGGCCCTCCGCGACCGTCCGGACCTGCCGGCGCAACAGGCGCCGCAGCATGGCGATTCCCTGGTCGGAGGAAACCAAATGCTCTTCCGAATGCAGCGTCACCGGACCCTGTCCCACCTGCGCCTCGTAATCACCGGGCATCGCCCGATGCTCCGCTTCGGTCAGGTCCCACCAGAAACGGCCGCCAAAACGCGATCGCATGCGACCGAGTTCGCCCGCTTCCCGCACCCGTCCCGCGACGTAGATGCGGAAGGAATGATCGTCCATCGGCAGCACCCAGCCGATGGATTCAACCCGCGTGAACTGCGCGACCCGAGGGTTCGGCACCACGCGCAACGTCGGCAGCACAGCCTCCGTCACGCGGTGGAAGATGCGGCCGTCCGAGGCGGGCCGTTTCGAGCGGACCTTGACCGCGGTGTCCGTCGTCTCGAACGCGACTTCAGGCATCGCCGCCATCGCCTCGGTGAACTGCATACCGCTGAACGCGCCATGCAGGATCGGCACGTGCAGCGGATCGACCACATTCTCGAAGTGCTGCAGCCAGTTGCACGGAATGATCGGCGGGCCGCCGCCGCCCAGCGACGAATCGTCTGCCTCGATGAACTCCCCGTCGTCCAGCACGTCCAGGCATTCGTAACGTGGCAGAATCGGCTTGCGGTCCGGCGGCCCCATATAGGCGAAGATCAGGCCGTATCGTTCCTGCACCGGATACCAGGGCTGGCGGATCCGGCCGCGCTGCCGGCCACCTTCCGGTTCGCAGGGCTGATCCAGGCAATGGCCTTCCGCGTCAAACAGCCAGCCGTGATAGCAGCAGCGGATGCCTTTCTCTTCGACCCGCCCGTAGTACAGCGTCGTGCCGCGGTGGCAGCAGCGCGCATGCACCAGGCCGGCAAGCCCGGATCCGTTACGGAACAGGACCAGATCCTCACCCAGCGCACGCACGGCGCGCGGCGTGTCTGTCGCGTCGCTCGTCAGGCCGATCGGGTGCCAGTAACGCCGCAGCATCTCACCCATGGGCGTGCCGCGGCGCACTTCTGTCAACGCCGCGTTATGGGAAGGCGGCGCCATATCGTATCCGGTTCCCTGATCTGCCATCGCAATGCATCTCCATTCCGTCCGCGCGGCGGGGCCTGGGTGGCGGTCCGGCTACCGATCAGTATAATCGCCTTCGCCTGGGGCGGGATTGCCATCGTATCCCGCATTTGTTCCAGATTTGTATCCCATTCCGGGGGAGGAAGCGAAGCATGAGTCTTAAGGGCGCGGCCTATATCGTGGGGGCATATGAGCACCCCACACGCAAGGCGACGGACAAGTCGATCGCCTTGCTGCACGCCGAATGTGCCAAAGGGGCATTGGAAGACGCCGGCCTGACCAAGGACGACGTCGATGGATATTTCTGCGCCGGCGACGCACCGGGCCTCGGCCCGCTGTCGATGGTCGACTACATGAACCTGAAGTGCCGGCACGTCGATTCCACCGATGTCGGCGGATCGTCCTATCAGGTGGCCGTAGGCCACGCGATGGAAGCGATCGCCCACGGCCGCTGCAATGTCGCCTTGATCACGTTGGCCGGCCGCCCGCGCAGCGAAGGCATGGCCACCGGCACTGCACCCCGCGCCGGCAACCCGGCCCAGCCGGACATGCAGTTTGAATATCCCTACGGGCCGACGGTGGTGAACCAGTACGCCATGTGCGCCGCGCGGCACATGCACGAATACGGTACGACCAGCGAACAGCTTGCCTGGATCAAGGTCGCTGCTTCCCATCACGCCCAGCACAACCCCAACGCCATGCTGCGCGATGTGGTCACTGTGGAAGACGTGCTGAAATCGCCGATGGTCTCCACCCCGCTGCACCGGCTCGATTGCTGCGTTATCAGCGACGGCGGCGGCGCGCTGATCGTCACCAAGCCGGAAATCGCCAAGAGCCTGAAGCGCCCGAAAGTGAAGGTGATCGGCGTCGGTGAATCGCCGAAGCACCAGATGGGCGGCGATGTTGACCTGGTTTACTCCGCGGCCCGCTGGTCCGGTCCGCCGGCGTGGGAGATGGCGGGGATCAAGCCGTCCGACATCAAGTACGCGTCGATCTACGACAGCTTCACCATCACGGTGCTGATGCAGCTTGAGGACCTTGGCTTCGCCGAAAAGGGCAAGGGCGGCAAGTTCGTCGCGGACGGCAACCTGATCTCCGGCGTCGGCAAGCTGCCCTTCAATACCGACGGCGGCGGACTCTGCTCCAACCACCCGGCCAATCGCGGCGGCATCACCAAGATCATCGAGGCGGTGCGGCAGTTGCGCGGCGAAGCCCACCCCGCGGTGCAGGTGAAGAACTGCGATCTCGCCATCGCCCATGGCACCGGCGGCTCGCTCGGCACCCGCCACTGCGGCAGCACCGTGATCCTGGAACGGGAGTAATCGATATGGCCTATGTTCAGCGCAAGATCCCGTTCATCGGATCGCCCGAGACGAACCCTGAAACCAAGCCGTTCTTCGACGGCGCCGCTTCCGGCAAGCTGATGATCCGCCGCTGCACCAAGTGCCGCAAGGCGCATTGGTACCCGCGCAGCCTTTGCCCTTACTGCTTCGGCGAATGCGCATGGGAAGCCGCCTCCGGCAAGGGCAAGGTTTACTCGGTCAGCGTCATGAAGCGCGCCGAAACGCCGTACGCCATGGCCTATGTCACCTTGGCGGAGGGGCCCACGATGATGACCAACATCGTCGATTGCGACCTCGACACCGTGAAAATCGGCCAGGACGTGGCTGTGAAGTTCGTTGCCACCGAAGGCGGGCCGCCCATGCCGTTCTTTGCGCCGGCGTAATCTGCTATAGGAACGTGACCAAGCGACGCCAGCCTCCCGGCTGGCGTCGTGCTGCTTCCAGGAGACCTCAATGCTGACGACCCGCCGTTCTCTTCTTGGTGCCCCTCTGCTGGGTGCGCCCCTTCTTGGTGCCCTGTCTGCCGCCGGATTGCCGACCCGTGCACGCGCACAGAGCAAGCCTACCATCCGGATTGGCGTGATGAACGATCAGTCCGGACCCTATCGCGACGACGGCGGGCCTGCCGGCGTGGTTTGCGCCAAGCAGGCGCTGATTGATTTCGGTGTCTCCGGCAAGGACTGGGATGTCGAAGTGCTGTCGGCGGATCATCAGAACAAGCCGGACGTCGGCGTGTCGATCGCCCGTCAGTGGATCGACCGGGATGGTGTCGATGCCATCGTCGACGTGCCGACATCGTCGGTCGGCCTGGCCGTGAACACTGTTTGCCGTGAAAAGAACAAGGTGTTTCTCAATTCAGGCACAGGCACATCGGACCTGACCGGAACGCAGTGCAGCCCGAACACCGTTCACTGGACCTATGACACCTACATGCTCGGCAAATCGACGGGCGGTGCCACGGTGCAGGAAGGCGGTGATACGTGGTTCTTTGTCACCGCCGACTACGTGTTCGGCCAGACCTTGCAGCGTGACACCGCGGGTATCATCACCAAGGCCGGCGGCAAGGTCCTGGGCAGCGTCGCCTATCCGTTCCCGGAAACGAGCGATTTCTCCACCATGCTGCTCCGCGCCCAGGCGTCCAAAGCGAAGGTGCTGGGGATGGCCATGGCCGGCGCCGACGTGGAGAACTGCATCAAGCAGGCGCGGGAGTTCGGCGTTAGCCAGACCATGAAGCTGGCCGCGCTGCTGATCCAGGTGCGCGGCGTGCGTGCGCTCGGCCTGGATATTGCCCAGGGCATGCGGTGGAGCGAATCCTACTACTGGGACCTCAACGATCGCACCCGCGCCTGGAATGATCGGGTCAAGGGCAAGACGCCGAACGGAGTCTGGCCGAACATGACCCAGGCCGGCGATTACGGCGTCACATTCCACTACCTCAAGGTGGTCAACGATATGGGCGTCGCCGCGGCCAAGGCCGATGGGCGAGCGGTTGTCGCGCGGATGAAGGCGATGCCGACGGACGATGACTGCTTCGGCCCGGGACGGATCCGGGAGGATGGACGTGCGCTGCATCCGGTGTATCTGCTGGAGGCCAAGAAGCCGTCGGAGAGCAAGCACTCCTGGGACATCGCTAAGGTCGTGCACGTCACCCCGATGGAAGAGGCATTCCGTCCGTTGAGCGAAGGGCACTGCCCGCTGGTCAAGGCCTGAGCGTCGGAGCGTGATCGTCGCAGGCGGAATCGCCGAAGACGTGAATCACGCGATCAAACGAAAAGCTGGAGTCTGTTCGGTGCCTCTATCTGCACCGAGCAGATCCGGGCGCGTGATCGTCGCAGGCGGAATCGCCGAAGACGAGAATCACGCGATCAAGCAAGGAGCCGGAGTCTGTTCGGTGCTTCTATCTGCACCGAACAGGCCCGGGCGCGGGCATTTGGTGGCTTGCGGCTGCGAGCGGTATTCCGTCGTGGGCCACCACCGCACGAGTAGCCGACGCGATTTCGGCGCGATTGTCGTGGACCGCGATCGGACAAATCTGGCCCGGTCGCGGTCTGGCGGTGTGCTTTGGGGACGCGCAGCGCGCCTACAGCGGCACATCGCCTCTCAGCATGATCCGGTAGAGATAGCGGAGCTGCGTCATGTCGTAGTCACCGTTTGCCTGATGCAGCAGGCAGCGGTTGTCCCACATGACCAGGTCGCCGGCTTTCCAGCGATGCCGGTATTGAAATGCCGGCTGCGTGCTGTGCTGGAGCAGGTCATCCAGCAGCGGCAGTGCCTCCCGATGGTCGAGGCCGAGAATGCCTTCGACCCGGATCGGATTGATATAAAGTGCCTTACGCCCGTTTTCCGGATGCGTGCGCACGATCGGGTGCAGCACCGCATTCGGAACCCGCTGCTGATTGGCGGAAGACAGGGCCATGAGTTTCCGGTTGCTATGGCTGCTCTGATAGACGTGGATCGCCTTCAGGTCGGCCAGGCGGCGCTTCAGCGCATCCGGCAATGTCTCATACGCGACATGCATGTTGGCGTACTGCGTATCGCCGCCGCTGTCGGGCAGATGAACGGCGTGCAGGATGGTTGCCTTGGGCGGACGGGCGTCGTTCGAATGATCCGTATGCCAACCCTCGCCCGGGATGTAGCGCGTGCCGTCCGGGAACTGGTCCTTGTTGGAGATATAATGGATCTGCGGGCAATCGGGCAGGGCGAACCGGGTATTGTGCTGCGGGAATATCTCCCCGAACAGGGTGACCGCCTCGGCCATCTGTGGCGCCGAAAGTGCCTGACCGCGCACCACCAGGACACTGTGATCGATAAACGCCTGGTTCAACCGCCTGCGCATGGCTTCGTCGATCGGCTGCCGAAGGTCGATTCCGCTGACCTCGGCGCCGGTGTGATCCGACAATCGTTCGATCGAGCAGCTCATTGGCGTCTCCTCCGCTGCCAAGGTTAGACCCGATCCGTGGGCCCGTCACGCGTCACCGACAGCGGCGGCGCCTCACGAAGGCTGGGGTCGGGAAGGCAGGCTGCCGCGCCGAACCTGTTTGCACGGATGATGACCAGGTTGCTTTCATGGAGGAGATTTTATGAAGTGTTAATCCGAAACTTTGTTTCGCGGCTTTGTGTCCTGATTTTCGCAGCCAGCCGAGCGCTCCAATCCCAAGTTCAGGTCCCACGAAAGTGCGGAGGTGCTCTGCTGCGTGGCTTTTGAAGGCGTAGAGAGCCTCGAATGCTTTTGATAATTGCGAATGGCAGCAATGCTTCAAGGTATGGTCATGGGCCTGGGTCGGTATCGTGCCGGCAATCGGGCGCGTCATGTGTTAAGGCGGAAAGACGCAGGCCGGCTTTACAAAAAGGCTTTCCAGGCGATTCCCAGGCAGCGGGCCGCGATTTACTAAGACGCCCACTGCCACAGCGACGACTCAATGACATTGTATGCGTGCTTCAACGCGATTTGATTTACACCCGAATTTGATTTAGTGAAATGATCGC
>DATNEJ010000104.1:0-2077 GCA_035606775.1 Acetobacteraceae bacterium
GCGTCCGAATAGCCGATGATGTGCTGCACCGCGTTGTTGTCGCGCAATTGCTCACTCGACCACGCCTGGGCTTTCCGCTTCGCCAGCGTGATGAACGCATCCAGCATCGCGCGCGCCACGCCAAGCCCGACGCACGCAAAGCCCGACGCATAGAGCTGCATCGCCTGAAACAGATAGAGCGTGCCTGGCTCTCGCCGCTCCTCCGCCGATTCCCGGGTCACGGAATGCGCGTCGTCGATGAACAGATCCGTGATCGAATAGTTGTCGCTGCCGGTGCCGCGCAGGCCCATCACCTGCCAGACATCGTCGATCCGTGCCTGCGCGCGCCGGAACAGCATCGTCCGTTCCCACGGCTTGCCGTCGGCGTGCAGCACCGGCGAACCGTCCTCGTTGAAACAGGGGCACATTGCGCCCAGCCAGCTTGCGTGACGGCTGCCGCTCGCGAAGCTCCAGGTGCCGGTGACGCGCCAGCCACCGGGGGCGCGGATTGCCTTCGCACCAGGCCCCTGGCCCCACGCAAGCACGTCCCGCTTGCCGCCCCATACCTCGCGCGCGATCTCCGGCCGCACATAGGCTGCGGCCATCGAGCAGCCGCTTCCCTGGTTCATGCACCAGGCCGCGCTTGCGTCCCCCTCGGCGATCGCCTCGACGCACTGGACATAGTCCACCGGGCCGAGTTCGAACCCGCCATAGGCACGCGCCAGCAGCAGACGGAACATGCCCGCATCGTGCATGGCGTTCAGCACATCGGGCGTCAGCTCACGCGCCGCATCGATCCGCGGCGCCGCTTCCCGCAGGACCGGAACAAGGCTGCGTGCGCGGGCGATGCATGCGGCACCTTCGGCCCCAGTCCCCACTTGCGCCGCATCGTTCATGATCGCCATTTCCTCTCCCATCCATCCCGACGCTACCCCCGCCGCCGGCATATCGAAAGGGAGGCGACCATGGCCTCGGCAGAAGCGCCGCCGCACGGGCCGGATACCCCACCGCCGGACCAATCCGAACGCCTGATCGCCGCGATCGAGGCGGAAGCCAGTGCCGTCGCCCGTTTCACCGGCCGTCCCGAAATCGCCGCGAATGTCATTGCGGCGATGCGCACAGTGCCACGCCATCGTTTCCTGCCCGCCTCGCTGGGGCCGCACGCCTACGACGACACCGCGCTGCCGATCGGCTCCGGCCAGACCATTTCCCAGCCTTTTATCGTCGCGCTGATGACCGACCTGTTGGACCTGCGGCCCGACGGCAACGTGCTGGAGATCGGCACAGGCTCCGGCTACCAGACAGCGATCCTCGCCACATTGAGCCGCCGCGTCTGCTCGATCGAAGTGGTGCGCGCGCTGGCGGACAAGGCAGCC
The DNA here is from genome assembly GCA_035606775.1 of Acetobacteraceae bacterium. Taxonomy (GTDB): domain Bacteria; phylum Pseudomonadota; class Alphaproteobacteria; order Acetobacterales; family Acetobacteraceae; genus Rhodopila. Next base: position 1,356 of record DATNEJ010000104.1, read on the forward strand.
CGCACCTTGGCACGCCAGGGATATGGCAACGTGGCGCTGCGCTGCGGCAGCGGCCACGGCGGCTGGCCGGAGCGGGCGCCGTTCGATGCGATCATCGTCACCGCCGCCGCACCGACCATCCCACCGGCGCTGACGGCCCAGCTCGCGGCCGACGGCCGGATGGTGATCCCGGTCGGCGAACCGTTCGCGGAGCAGACACTGATGCTGTTGCGCAAAGACACCGACGGCACCATCCAAAGCCGGGCGGTGCTGCCGGTTGCCTTCGTTCCCATGACGGGGGGGTGACCTGCTGCCGTCCGTTTTGCGAGGCCGAAACGCACGCCGCTGGGCGTTGACGTACTTGCCGGCTGCCGACCATACTCATCAGTAAGATTTTGCGGGCCGCGGCCACCGACCGGAGAGCGCTTCATGAAGCTGATGTGGTTTCACCTGATGCCCTACACGGAACTTCCGGAGAATTTCCGCGAAGCCAATCCGTCGGTCTGGGTGGACATCCACTCCTCGCTGTTCGACCCGAAGCGTGCCCACCTGATGTATAACGACTTCATGGACGAGCTTGAATACGCGGCACAATGCGGCTTCGACGCGGTGTGCGTAAACGAGCATCACTCCAACGGCTATGGCCTGATGCCGTCGCCCAATCTGATCGCATCGTCGCTCGCACGACGCACTACCGATACGGCGATCTGCGTCATGGGCAACTCGCTGGCGCTGTACAACCC
>DATNEJ010000125.1:0-2653 GCA_035606775.1 Acetobacteraceae bacterium
CCAGATCGTCATGGGCACGGAAATCTTCAACGTGATCCTCGTCGCCGTGCTGGGTGGCGTCAGCCTGGTCGGCGGGCGCGGCAGCGTCCTGAGCGTGATCGCCGGCGGGTTGCTGATCGGCGTGATGCTGGACGGCATGACGCTGCTCAATCTCGGCAACGATACCCAGAACATCTTTCGTGGGCTCGTGCTTCTCGCCGCCATCGTCGGAGACAATCTGCTCCATCCGCGCGACGAGGAGACCGCCCGACACGGGGATTAGACAGTAACGATCAGACAATAACCATAGAACGATACAGGGGAGGCCACGACGATGAGACGTTTGCTTGGCGGAATGATGGCGCTCGCCGCGCTGGTTTGCCTGGGTCCGGATATCGCTGCCGCGCAGGGCAACACGGCGCAGGAATTGCAGGAGCAGTGGAAGAAGGACGTGGCGGGCAAGACCGTCGTCTACATACCGGTCGCCTATTCCGTGCCGCTGACGCGGATTTGGGGGGAGCGGATGCAGATGATCGCCGACCGCCTCGGCATCAAGTTCCAGGTCCGCGACCCGAACTTCAACACCCAGCGCGAGGAGCAGCTGCTGACGGCGGAAATCGGCCAGCATCCCGACGTGCTGATCGTGCATAATCCGAATGTGCAGGTGCTGGCGCCGGCATTGCGGCAGGCGGAAAATGCCGGAATTTACGTGATCCAGATCAACATGGCGTCACGCTACAAGAGCGACGCCTTTATCGGCGTGCAGCCGAACGAGCTCGGCGCTCAGATGGCCGATGCCGTGGTGAAGGCGTGCGGCGGGCCAGGAGCCTCGCACAAGATCGCGCTGATGGACGGCGAGGTGACATCCGCCTACAGCCTGGGCATCATGGAGGGCGCGACGTCGGTGTTCAAGAAGCACCCCGACATCCAGATCGTCAGCAACCAGGCCGCCAACTGGGATTCCAAGACCGCGCACGACAAGGCGGCAACGGTGCTGCAGGCACACCCCGACCTGTGCGGCTATATGGGCTGGTGGTCGGGCCAGGATTCCGGGATCGCGCAGGCGGTGAAGCAGGCGGGGCTCCTGGGCAAGGTGAAGATCTTCACCACCGACGGCGGCGAGCAGCCGGCCTGCCAGTACCTGAAGGAAGGCCTGTTCTATGAAGACTTCATCTATCCGGCCGTCCTGCAGGCGGATCAGATGATGTCTACGGCGGTGACGCTGCTGCAGAGTCACACGAAGCCGGGGACGATGCACGTGGCGATCTTCTCGCCGGTGGTTCCGACGACGGCGGACAACGTGACGTCGACGTCCTGCACCGAACTGTCGCAGAAATAGGTGCCGGGCCGTGGCCGGGGAGCGCCGCGCCCCGGTCCGCCCGCCAACGGAGGCCGGCAGGTGAGCACTACGACGATTTCCACACCCACGCCGTTTGCGGCGCGGCTGAGGCAGCTCCGGTACTACTGGTCGCCGCGGCAAACCTTCGCTGACCTGTTCGCCAAGACGTGGATGGAGCCGGCCATTCCGTTCACCGTGCTGGTGGCGCTGCTGCTCGTGTTTTCGACGATCGTTCCGAACTACGCGAGCATCTACAATGGGCGCTCGATGGGGCGCGAGTTCGCGGAATTCGGCTTCGTCGCGATCGCGATGGGGCTGTCGCTGATCTCGGGCGGCATCGACCTCAGCGTCGGATCGATCTTCGCGTTGGCCGATTTCGTCGCGCTGGTGGGTTTCAGCATCGGCAATCTTCCGGTCCCCGTGGTCATCGTGCTGACGGTGGCGGCAGGGGCGCTGCTCGGCGCGGTCAACGGCTTCTTCGTCGGCATCCTGCGCACGCGGGCCTTTCTCTCGACGCTTGTGACACTCATCGTCTATCGGGGAGTGTTCGATCTGCTGACCCTGCGATGGTCGCAGCAGATGGCGATGTCCTCGGCATCGAGCGATCTCTGGGACGCGATCGGCAATGGCGGGCCTTTCGGGATTCCGAGCGATGTCTGGGGGCTCGTGATCGTCGCCGTCATCGGCCACCTCCTGCTCAGCCGGTCGCGGCTGGGCTGGCATCTGACGGCGGTCGGCGCCAGCCCCCGCTCGGCGCGCCATGCGGGGATCAGCATCCGCTGGGTGCTGTTCTCGATCTATGTCGTGAGCGGCATGCTGTCCGCGCTCGGCGCGGTGTTCTACGCGGCGCGGCTCGCCAGCGTCGGTTCGCAGACGGGTGACGGCTTCGCCTTCGAGAGCCTGGCGGCGGTGATGATCGGCGGGGTGAGCCTGGCCGGCGGCAAGGGCACGATCGGGCGCTGCCTGATCGGCGCTGGCATCATCTTCGTGCTCGGCAACGGGCTCATTCAGGTGGGCTATCCCGGCCAGGTGACGACCGCCGTCAACGGCGCGATCCTGCTGCTCGCGGTCGGCATCGACGTGAAATGGTCGAAGAACCGCGGCAAGGCGATCCAGAAGAGCTACGTCAACCCGACTTATCTGGATTACGGCGCGCTGCCGGACGCGCATGCGGGCAGCGGCACGCCCTATGCAATGAACGCCCGTCTTCGCGCGGCGGAGGCGATCGGCCTCGATCGGGTGGAGGGACCCGAGGACGTCATCCTGGATCGCGAGGGGCGGCTCTACACCGGCACGCGGCAGGGATGGATCCTGCGATTCTCCGGTCCGAACTTC
>DATNEJ010000126.1:0-8258 GCA_035606775.1 Acetobacteraceae bacterium
TTTCCCCTCGATGACCGCGGGCTCACTGCCGCATAAATTCGGCCTGACCGCGCAGACATTGCGCGCGTTGATCGACCGCACCCGATTCGCGATCAGCACCGAGGAAACCCGTTACTACCTCAACGGCATCTATCTGCACGTAACCGAAAGCGAGGGCACGCGCGTGCTGCGCGCGGTGGCAACCGACGGCCACCGCCTGGCCCGGGTGGAGGAGCCGCTGCCGGAAGGGGCCACCTCGATGCCGGGCGTCATCATCCCGCGCAAGACGGTCAACGAGTTGCGCAAGCTGTTGGACGAGGTCACCGGCAATGTCGAGGTGGCGCTGTCCGACACGCGGATCCAGTTTCACGCCGACCAGGTGCTGCTGACCAGCAAGCTGATCGACGGAACGTTCCCCGAGTATGAGCGGGTCATCCCGCGCGGCAACGACAAGGTGCTGCGGGTAGGCACCAAGGATTTCTCCGACGCGGTGGCCCGGGTGGCGGCGATTTCGTCCGAACGCTCCCGTCCGGTGAAGCTGTCGCTCGCACGCGACCTGCTGGTGCTGTCGGCGGCCAGCCCCGAGCAGGGCACCGCGAGTGAGGAACTCGATGCGGACCGCGTGAAATACGAGGCCGGTCCACTCGAGATAGGCTTCCAGGCCCGCTACCTGAACGACATCACCGACCAGATCGGCGATCAAGTGGAGTTCCGCTTCGCCGACGGGTCGGCGCCGACCGTGGTGCAGGACGCGGGCGATGCCAGCGCGCTCTACGTGCTGATGCCCATGAGGGTCTGACGAACACACCGCCAGCCGCAACAAGCCATAACGACGGGGCGGCCGGGGGCCATCCCGCACCTGTGCTCAGGCTCCGGCGCCTCGCACTGACCGATTTCCGCAATTACGCGTCACTGGTCTGGACGCCCGGCGCGCGCATCACGGCGCTGTACGGGCCGAACGGCAGCGGCAAGACCAACCTGCTGGAGGCGGTGTCGCTGCTGGTGCCGGGGCGCGGCCTGCGTGGCGCCCGCAACGCCGACTTGGTCCGGCGCGGCGGCGCCGGCGGCTGGGCAGTGGCCGCCCGCCTGACGACGGCCGAGGGGGAGGCCGATATCGGCACCGGCACCGTGCCGGAGGGCCGTGGCGACCGCCGGGTGTTCCGGCTGGACGGCGCCACACCGCGCAGCCAGGCGGAAATCGCCGCACGGGCTGCGGCGGTCTGGCTGACCCCGCAGATGGACCGGCTATTCCTGGAGGGACCGGCTGGCCGCCGCCGCTTCCTGGACCGCCTGGTCTGGGCGCTGGAGCCGGGGCATGCGCGCGAGATGGCGGCGCATGACGCGGCGATGGGCAGCCGCAACCGCCTGCTGGCGGAGGGATGTCAGGACCGGGCCTGGCTCGCCGGGCTGGAGGATGCGATGGCCCGCCACGCGGTCGCCGCCACTGCGGCTCGCCTGACGCTGGTGCGCGGCCTGGACAGCGCGCTTGTCCGCGGCATCACGGGGGGCTTTCCCGCGGCCCATGTCAGCCTGCTGTGTCCACTGGCCGAGCGGCTGGGTCGGCAGCCGGCGCTACGGGTGGAGGATTGGCTGCGCACGGGGTTGGAAACCAGCCGCGGCCGCGATGCGGCGGCGGGGACGGCCGCGCTGGGCGCCCATCGCACCGACCTGGCGTTGTCTGACGCGGCGACGGGCACGCCGGCTGCCATGGCCAGCACCGGGGAGCAGAAGGCCCTGCTGATCGGCGTGATCCTGGCGCATGCCGGGCTGATCGCGGAAAGCCGGGGCTTCGCGCCGCTGCTGCTGCTGGACGAGCCGATGGTACACCTCGATCCGCAGCGCCGGGCGGCGCTGCTCGCCGCGCTGCTCGCACTGCCGGCGCAGACGCTGATCACCGGCACCGACGCCGAGGTGTTCCTGGCCCTGGCCGGCCAAGCCGAAGCGTTTCGCACGGGGGACGGTCTGCTGCGGCAAGATTCGCGGTTTTCCGCGGCCGAAACGGCCGAACCCCCTGTCCCGCCAGCGCTGTAGATGCTATATATCTATAGTATCAATCCGCAGTATGGAGCCTGCCCCCGGCATGTCCGACAACGCCGCGCCGCCCCCCGATTCTGACCCTGGTGAGGCGTACGACGCAGCCTCGATCTCCGTGCTCAAAGGTCTCGACGCCGTTCGCCGCCGGCCGGGCATGTATATCGGCGATACCGACGACGGGTCCGGCCTGCATCATATGGCTTTCGAGATCATCGACAACGCGGTGGATGAGGCCCAGGCGGGCTTCGCCACGCGGGTGGAGCTGGTCCTGAACGGCGACGGCAGCGTCACCGTCACCGACGACGGGCGCGGCATACCGACGGACATCCATGCGGAGGAAGGCGTCTCCGCGGCCGAGGTGGTGCTGACGCGGCTGCATGCCGGCGGCAAATTCAACCAGAACTCCTACAAGGTGTCGGGTGGCCTGCACGGTGTCGGCGCGGCCGTGGTGAACGCGCTGTCCGAATGGATGGAAGTGCGCATCTGGCGCCATGGCAACGAGCATCGCATCCGCTTTCGCCACGGCGATGCCGAGGCACCGCTGGCCGTGGTCGGCCCGGCGGAACATGGCAGCGGCACCGAGGTGACGTTCAAGCCCAGTCCCGGGACCTTCACCCGCACGGAATTCGACTACGCTCTGCTGGAACGGCGGCTGCGGGAGCTGGCATTCCTCAATTCCGGCACGACGATCACCTTGCGTGACGAACGCCACGCGCCGGCGGTGGAAAGCGTGATGCACTACGACGGCGGCCTGGTCGCCTTTGTCGCGTGGCTGGACCGTTCCAAGACTGCGGTGTTCTCACCGCCGATCAGCCTGCGCACGTCTGACGATCAGCAGGGCATCCGCGTCGAGTTCGCGCTGGCCTGGAACGACAGTTTCCATGAAACGATGCTGTGTTTCACCAACAACATCCCGCAGCGCGACGGCGGCACGCACCTTGCCGGATTTCGCCAGGCGCTGACACGTGTGGTGACGAAATACGCCGAGGGGATGGGCAAGAAGGACAGTCTCGCGCTGGTGGGCGAGGACATGCGCGAAGGTATGACCGCGGTGCTGTCGGTGAAGGTGCCGGACCCGAAATTCTCCTCCCAGACCAAGGACAAGCTGGTCAGTTCGGAAGTGCAGCCGGTGGTGCAGGCCGCCGTCGCGGATGCGGTGGCGCACTGGTTAGAAACCCACCCGAAAGAAGCGAAGTCCATCATCCAGAAAGTCATGGACGCCGCCGCTGCGCGGGAGGCCGCGCGCAAGGCGCGCGAGTTGACGCGGCGGAAGGGCGTGCTGGACGTGTCGACATTGCCCGGCAAGCTGGCCGATTGCCAGGAACGCGATCCCGCCAGAAGCGAGATCTTTATCGTCGAGGGTGACAGCGCCGGCGGCTCCGCCAAGCAGGGCCGGGACCGGAAGTTCCAGGCGATCCTGCCGCTCAAGGGCAAGATTCTGAACGTCGAGCGGGCACGGTTCGACCGCATGCTGTCGAGCCAGGAAATCGGCACGCTGATCACCGCACTGGGCACCGGCATTGGTCAGGGCCCCGTCGAGCAGGGTGGGTTCGACGCAGGCAAGCTGCGCTACCACAAGATCGTCATCATGACGGACGCGGATGTCGATGGCTCCCACATCCGTACCTTGCTGCTGACCTTCTTCTTCCGGCAGATGCCGGAACTGATCGAGCGCGGTCACCTGTTCATCGCCCAGCCGCCGCTGTACCGCGCCAAGCGCGGCAACGATGAGCGCTATCTGAAGGATGACGACGCTCTGGAGTCGTTCCTGCTGGACAAGGCGCTGGCAGATGCGCGCCTGACCTATGCCAACGGCACAACCTACGAAGGCGATGACCTGCGCCGCGAAGTGCGTGGCCTGCTGCGCGAGGCATCGCTGAACCTCAGGCGGTTGTCCCCGGCCATTCCGGCGGCACTGCTGGAACAGGCGGCGATTGCCGGCGTCCTGACACCGGACGCGGCGCAGGCGACCGCCGGTGCCCCGGGCCTGGCTGCGCGCCTCAATGCCGTATCCCTGCCGACCGAGCAGGGCTGGGTGGTCAGCGCCGATCGCGGGCTGTCGCTTTCGCGCACGGTGCGCGGTGTCGCGGAGCGATATTCGCTAGAGCCCGCCGCGTTGCGCAGCGCGGAGGCACGATGGCTCGCCGAACGGGCCGGGATGCTCGCCGAACGCTTCTCCCAACCCGCTCGGCTCAAGCTCGATTCGCAGGAGCCCACCGTTGCCGGCCCGGCCACGGCCTTCGAGCGCATCATCGCCCATGGCCGGCGCGGCCTTGCGGTGCAGCGGTTCAAGGGACTTGGGGAGATGAACCCCGATCAGCTCTGGCAGACGACGCTGGACCCGTCGGTGCGCACGCTGCTGAAGGTAAGGGTGGGCGACAGCGAGGACGCGGCCCAGGTGTTCAGCACGCTGATGGGTGACGTGGTCGAGCCGCGCCGCGAGTTCATCGTCGGCAATGCACTGAAGGTCGCGAACCTGGACGTCTGATACCATCAGCCCGTAGGGCTGACTGGTATGCGCACAGGGTTGGTGTGGCGGCTGCGCGCGAAATCAATGTCATACCAGCGGCACGACAATCGACCAACGAGTCAAGACTTCGGGCCGCTGGTATGAGGCCGCGGGAAGGGCCGTCCGTGGCGGCGGGATGAGAAGGGCGGATGGCGTTCCAGGGCACGGTCTACTATCTCGCGGGAGACCGTTACCCGGCCGACCGAGACGTGGAAGAGGCCATCTGCAGCCGCCTGCGTTCCTTCCTTCCGCGTGTCCGTGTCCAGGAGGAATGGCTGAACCCGTCCGCGGACAGCACGGACCTTGCGACACGACTCGATCACCTCGCCGCCCGCCTCAGACGAGCAAAGAATGTCGTGCTCATCGGTCGTTCCAGTGGCGCCCGTGCGGCAACGCTGCTGGCATCCAGTCGGAAGGTGCACGCGGTCATCGGCATCGCCTATCCGTTCCGTGTGCCGCACAAAGTGATAGAGCCGGAACGATTTGCTCATCTCTCCACGATGACCGTGCCGACGATGCTCCTGCAGGGAACGGAAGACGAATACGGCGGGGCAAACGTGACAGAGCAGTACGCGTTCTCACCCGCCGTGCGTGTCCATCTGCTGCCGGGAGTGGATCACGGCTGCCAGCTTTCGCCGGCTGGCTGGGATGCTGTCGCGACCCTCGTGCTCTCCTTCATCAACGCCACCAGCCATTGCCCGGCACCCGGTGTGCAGTGGTTCGATGAGAGCGACTATCTCCGCCGGTACCCTGACGTGGCCGCGGCGGTTACCGAGGGTCACATGCCGTCGGGGTATGTCCACTACATGCAGCACGGGCGGCGCGAGGGCAGGCGATTCCGGCTTCACCCGCTGCCCGGTTGTTTCAGATGATCGCCTTTGCCGTCGCGCGGCGCTGCGCTCGCTCTGCGTGTCCGGCGCTCCCGCCTGCGACAATCGCTATCTACCGCGTCATGTTGCCCAACAGCTTGCCAAGCAGGGATGTGAGATCTGGCGCTTCGTTTGGCGCGGGGATTTGCCCTTGCGGGGTAGCGTGGTCCACCGCGTGCGGCAACGCCTCCGCCAGGACCATGCGCATCCGGTCCGGCGTCGTGCCCGCCTGGGCGGCCCATCCCTCGATCTGATCGGCCGAGAAAACGGAGCCGATCTGTTCGGAGGAGACGGGCAAGTTCTGGCCGCTCGATACCCACGACTGAGCCTGGTTGCCGAGACCGGCGGATTGGAACTGGGAGACGAGGGAGCCGACGCCGCCGCCGTTCCCCGCCAGCAACTGTTGGAGGATGCCGGCGATTGCCGCCGATCCGCCGCTTTGCTGGCCGCCCATGATGTTGCCGAGGATCTGGCCGACGATGCCACTCATTGGTGAAGCTCCTGAATGAATACGGGCCCGCATGAACACCGGCAGGATAGGTGATCACCGAACCCGCAAATCATACACAACGATGTGATGTTGGATCGGCAACGCTTGAACCGATTTGCGGCGAGCCGCCGACTTACGTCCCCTAAGCTTGTTACTCTGTACTGGGAGCGCACCAAATGATGGCAGCGACAGCTTCTTTTCTTCTGCAAGGGCGGCATCTCGCCGGCGGATTGCTGTGTGCGGTGATGGTCGCCGGCTTCCTGGCCGGCCCGGCGTCGGCGCAAGGCAACAGCCAGCAGGATCGCATGAAGGCGTGCAATACCCAGGCCGGACAGCAGAACCTGTCGGGCGACATGCGCAAGAGCTTCATGAGCGACTGTCTGAGCGGCAAGACCGCGCAGACCACGCCGGCCAATTCGCAGCAGCAGAAGATGAAGACCTGCAACACCGAGGCGACGACCAAGAAGCTGACTGGCGATGCCCGCAAAACGTTCATGAGCGGTTGCCTGAAAGGCTGAACTGCGGCGGGCCGCACCGCAGGCCCTGCCCGAGGCACTGACCCGTCGCACGATCGCGACCTTGCGAGCATGCGCGACTTCGTGCGCCAATGCGCGCGCGTCATGTCCCGCTCACCGCTCGCCCTGCTGATGACCCGCCGACTCGGGCCGCTTGCCGTCGCGCAGGCGTGCGGCGCGTTGAACGACAATCTGGTGAAGAACGCGATCATCGTCCTGGCGCTGTTCAAGCTGGGCATCGGCGGCGCCGGCCTCTCCGCGGCGGCCGGCGCGCTGTTCATCGCGCCGTACGTGATACTGTCCGCCAGTGCCGGGATCGTCGCTGATCGGTTCGCCAAAGCGCGTGTCATCGCCGCCTACAAGGCAGCGGAGATCGTGCTGATGGCTTCTGCCGCAATCGCCTTCCATCTCGGCAGCGTCACCGCGCTGCTCGCGGTTCTGCTTGGCCTTGGCATCCAGGCCGCGCTGTTCGGACCGGTGAAATACGGGGTGCTGCCCGAACTGCTGGATGAGCATGAACTCGTGGCCGGAAACGGCCTGATTGAGGCAGCGACCTTCCTTTCCATCGTCACGGGCACGGTCGCGGGTGGGGGACTTATTCTGCTCGACCGTGGCGTTGCCGTCGTCGGCCTGCTGGGTGTGATGCTGTCCGTCGTCGGCTTTGCCTGCGCGCTGCGCATTCCCCGCTATCCGCCCGCCGATCCATCGCTTCGGCTCAGCCCCAATCTGCCAGGCGAAACGTGGCGCGTCCTGCGCCTCGCGGCGGCCGACGCGCCGATCCGCCGCTGCATCCTGGCGCTGTCGTGGTTCTGGACGATGGGCGCCACTTTGCTGACCGAACTCCCGGTGCTGGCCCGCGATACGCTGCACGCGGAAGGCACCGTATTGACCTTGCTTCTGGCGGTGTTCGCGATTGGCGTCGGCGTCGGGTCGATCGGCTGCGCCCGCCTGCTCGCCGGCGAGGTCTCCCCCCGCCTCGTTCCCTTCGCCGCCCTCGGCATTTCGGTGTTCTGCTGGGACTTCGCCTCGGCTGGCGGTGCGTCCTTCGACGCGGCCACGGTTGCCACCGTGCTGGGATCCCTGAAGGGGTGGCGGATGATGATCGATCTGTTCCTGCTGGCGGCGTGCGGCGGCATCTTCTCCGTGCCGCTTTACGCCATCATCCAGGACAGGTCGGCGGCGTCGGAGCGATCCCGCATGATTGCCGCGAACAACATCATGAACGCACTGTTCATGGTGGCCGGCGCCGCGGCCGCCGCCGGACTGGCGGCGGCGGGCCTGGACGCGCCACGTGTTCTGCACGTGGCTGCCGTCGCAAATTTGGCAGTTGCCGCGTGGAGCCTTCGGCTGCTCGTTCATCACAGGCGCGACCTGCCAGCCTGAGCCGAGAGTTGCCGTGCGGGTATCGCGTGTCGTCGGCGGCATGCGATACCAGCACAGTACCAGGCCAATGTGCAGACACCCGGCCGCCCGAGAGCATTGCGCGGCACGGGACATGCGCAACTCGTCCTTACCCGCCTGACGCGACGGGGTCATTTCAGCGAGGATGGAAACTGAAGGTTGCCTCAGGGCCACCCGTGACGCTTGTGTATAGACGGATACCTGGCGGGCGCCCCTGTTCTGCGAGGCGCAGGTTCGTCGCCTGCGCGCTATGTCGCGGAACGCGCGCCTACGACGTCAACCTGCAAGGCGTGTCCATCTAGGCCGGGCGCCGCGAGGCGAAGGTGGTGCAGGATGGTCGGTGCCAGATCGACGATGTGCGCGGGGTCACGCGTGACCGTGCCGGACGCGAATGCCGGGCCGTCGATCATCAAAAAGGGCGCCTGCTCGAACCGGCCCAGGCCGCCGTGCTGGCCGCAGCC
>DATNEJ010000127.1:0-2631 GCA_035606775.1 Acetobacteraceae bacterium
GCTTCTTTTTGACGTCATGGCCGGGCCCGACGAGATCGATGCGGGGATCGCCTACAGGCTCGGCTTGCCGGCCCCGAGGCACGCGCAGCTGAGGGATTTCCGCGTGTTGATTCTTGACACGCATCCGCTTCTGCCGACGGACAGTCCAGTGCGGCTCGCGATTGGGTCGCTTGCCGATCGCCTTAAGGAAGCCGGCGTTCGGGTCGCCAAGGAAAGCGAGCTACTTCCCGATCTCGGAGATAGTGCGCGGCTATATATGCGAATGCTGATGTCCTTCAAGGCCGTGAGCTGGTCATCGGAAGTTTATGCCAACCTTCAGAAACAAGCGGCGGCAATGCCCATCGAGGTATCCGGCTTAGACGCCGAACGGGTGCGCGGGGCGGTGCTGAGTCACCGCGACTGGATTATAGCGAACAATGCCCGCTGTCAACTGCGTGCGCAATGGCGTGAGTTTTTCAAAGCGTTCGATGCACTGATCTGCCCGGTCTCGCCCGTGACTGCGTTCCCGCACGATCACTCGGATAGGGATGCACGGCGCATATTGATCGACGGTGAACCCCATCCCTATGGCAATCAACAAATATGGCCAGGCGTCGCCACGCTTCCGGGCCTGCCGGCGACGTCGGTTCCCATCGGCATGTCATCGCGGGGACTCCCGATCGGTGTCCAGATCATCGGGCCCTGGCTGGAAGATCGCACGCCGCTCAAGCTGGCCGAATTGATAGAGTCTGCATTTGGCGGCTTCGTTCCGCCGCCGGACTATTCACAGGCAATCTGAGCCGCTACATACACTTCGCCAAGTCCGGAACTGAACAGTAGGAATTCCGACGGCCAACGTTGCAATCAGGCCTCGCCGATTTGTCATCCATTTCGTAAACCGACTTCCCACAAAGCAGACTGTCGCGACCGGCAAAAACGGGTCGGGTTCCGCCGTCCGCACACTGCCGAATCGACACCTGGATCACAGGTGAGCCGTCGGCTCAATACGGCGTGCCCTCCCGGCGCTGCCGCTGCAGGGCCCGGGCATACCATTCGAATTCGTCGAGGAAACGGTTGAGCGTGCGCGGGACGTGTTCGTTCTGGGGCTTGCCGTCCTCGTCCAGCGCCGAGGCGATACGCGGAATCGGACACTCGCTGGGGATCGCCGGCATGCCCAGTTCCGCCAGGGTGGTGCGCAAGGCCACGGCGGCGCGCACGCCGCCGAACATCCCCGCCGAATAGCAGACGATCGCGGAGGGTCGCCAGAAGTATTCCTCGAGGAAGTGGTCGAGCAGGTTTTTCAGTGCGGGCGGGATGCCGTGGTTGTATTCGCCGCTGACGACGACGAAGCCGTCGACGCGGCGGTAGAGCGTGGCCAGTTGTTCCAGCGAGGGCGGCGCGGTGCCGGCGGCATGCTCCTTGTACATGCGATCGAGCAGCGGCAGCTGCAGTTCCAGCGGGTCGACCAGGATCGCCTCGTGACCGCGCGCTTCGAGGGCATGCATCGCCAGTTTCGCGGCGCGTATGCCCATGCGGTCGCGGCGTACCGAGCCGAGCAGGATGGCGAACGACAGGGGTGATGTCGCCTCGGACATGAGGCTCTCCATCGGGCATGGCGGGATTGATCCGCCGATCCAGATTACTCTTGGCTACCCGCTTCGTGAAAAGAGGTCGCCATGTCACTCAGGGTCTGTGTCGCCGGTGCCACCGGCTGGGCCGGTTCCGAACTTTCCCGCGGCATCGCCGCGGCCGACGACCTCACGATGGTGGCTGCGGTGGCGCGGCGCCATGCCGGACAGGTGCTGGGCGACGTGCTGGGCGAGCCGCGCCTGGCTGCACCGATCTTTGCCGGCGTGGGCGAGGCGCTGGCCAGGCCTTGCGACGTGCTGGTCGAATACACCGGCGCCGGCAGTGCGAAGGCAAACATTCTTGCCGCATTGAAGCGCGACGTGCACGTGGTGGTGGGCAGTTCCGGGCTCACCGACGAGGACTATGCGCAGATCGACGCGCTGGCGCGCGAGCGTGGTCGCGGCGTGCTGGCCTGCGGCAACTTCGCGCTCACCGCAGTGTTGCTCATCAAGTTTGCCGAGATGGCGGCGAAGATCATTCCGCAATGGGAGATCATCGACTACGCCTACGCCGGCAAGCCGGATGCGCCAAGCGGCACGGTGCGCGAGCTGGCCGGGCGGCTCGGCAAGGTGCGTCAGCCGCAGGTGCAGGTGCCGATCGCCGAGACCGCCGGCATGCCGGCGACGCGTGGCGGCACCCTGGGCGGCGCCCAGGTGCATGCGGTGCGCCTGCCGGGGTTCGTGCTCGGTGCCGAGGCGATTTTCGGGATGTCGGACCAGACCCTGGTGATCCGTCACAACGCGGGCAGCAGTGCCGTGCCGTACGTGGATGGCGCCTTGCTGGCGATCCGCAAGGTGGTCGGTCTGACGGGTCTGCACCGAGGGCTCGACACGGTGCTGGAGCTGTGAGCGGCTTGGCGGTCGCCGTCGCATGCCCGCGCCCGTGTTGGCATCAAGAGGGCAGGTGACTGCATGAACGAGCACATGCTGTTCAACCTGGTCGATCTCGCCGGCACGTTCGCGTTTGCGATCAGCGGGGCGACCGCGGCGCGGCGCTGCAACCTGGATCTGTTCGGGATCCTGG
>DATNEJ010000138.1:0-6178 GCA_035606775.1 Acetobacteraceae bacterium
GCGCCAGGGTGTCTGATGGCGTTTTTTATGAAGTGCTTCGCCATTGGCCTGCTCCTACTGGCAAGGTCTTGGAGAGTAAGGTGCGCCATCAGGCCGCGCCGCTTCTGGGATGGTCGTACAGCACAGCGCGACGCCGCTTCAGGAACCGTTTGCACCAGTACAGCTGCTCGATATGACCGGCCACGACTTGGCACGCATGGGGCGGCTCAAAATGTCGGCAAATCCCGCAATGGTCGCCATCGGCGTGACCCACGCTGTAATCGACCGACGCCTTGGAGACTTTCTCAGCCACGCGAGCGCGGGTGGTCGTACAGCGTCTCCCGCCGCGTCTTCTTCGCCGGCAACTTACCGCCCTTGTCAGCGGCGGAAAATTCCTTGCCGACAGACTGCGGAACGCCGTCGAGGCCGCCCTTCGTATGGGCCGCAGCCTGCATCAGACGCCGCTGCGATTCCGAGACTGGCGGCACGGGTCAGATCGCGTTCCAGGTCGAAGTGGCCTGGTCGAAGATGAAGCAATAGGTGGTGGCGGCGGTCATCGCCGTGATGCCGCCCGTGATGGTCTGGCCGGACGCCGCGGTCAGTGTCACCGCCGTCTGCGTCTGCGTCGAGCGCACGCAATTCCGCTGACCCTGGCCGGGATTCGGCGAGAGGTTGAAGTTGCCGGTCGCGAGCGTGCCGGCCGGGGTGATGAGGTAATAGCTCTGGCCGTTGGCGAAGGACAGATTGAACGCCGTCACCGGGGTAGTCTTCACATAGCCGACTGGGCCGTTGACCTGGGCCGCCGTGGCGTAATGCGTCGGAACGCCCGGCACGCCGCCGACGATATCGGGGATCAGGTCCTGCGGGCCGACGCTGACCACCAGCGGGATCTGTGGGGTCTGGGCGAGCGCGACACCGGCCAACAGACCGAAGGCGCCAAAGGCGGCAACAAGGAGCTTTTTCATCGGTCTGTTTCCCTCAATTCAGGATCAGGTAGTTGTAGGTCGAAGTGTCGGAAGCCGTGCCCTGCGCCGTGAAGCCGGTACCGGGCGTGATGGTTTCGACAACCGGGATCGCGCCGACCGTTCCGCCGACAGTCTTCAACGTGAAGATCACCAGCGAGTTGGCATCGATGTTCGTGTTCGCCACCGTGACGGGCGTGACGCCATTGATGGTCACGGTGCCGGTTTTCGAGGTCACCAGCGCCGCTATGGCGCCCGTGGTGGTCTGTGCGACCTGCGGGCCTGCCGTGGCGATGCCGACGATTTCCGAACCGTTGAGCGTCGCGACATTGACGGCGCCGGGTACTGCTGGGGTTGCCATGTGCTACTCCGTTATCAGCCGGGACCGACGCCCTGCGACATTGCATTGAGACCATTGGTCGAGAAGCGATAGTTCAGCGTGCCTACGGAGAGAGCGGTGCAATCCCAGCGGTAGGCGACACCCTTCTCAATCTCGTTGACCATGAGCGAAACATCCTTGCCGGTGGCATAGACCGCCTGCGCGCCCGCGATGCTGGCCACGATCCATGTCGTGCCGCCGTCAAACGACCGTTCAAGCTGCACCGATCCGGTCCATGAGCCGTTCGGACCGCCGCTACCGTACGCCACCACGTTGAACGCGCCGTAGCACGGGAACGCCTTCGAAACCCCCGGCGCGGAGAACTGCCCCGAGAGGACGGCATTGGCCTGATCGCCAGCGGGCGGCGTCAGGACGGCCGGCGGATTGAGCGGGATGCCCATGCGCTACGCCGTCTGCCGAGCCGGCGGCATCACGGTGCCGAGGATGTGCGTCTCGGCCATCGGCCCGGGCGCGGTGCGCCCGCGAATCACAGGGGTAAGCGGACCTTCAACCCCGCCGCGTCCGACGTGCTGCGCCTCGTCGGGCCGCACGATCTGCGGCGGACCCTTGATGATCGCTAGGCCATTCGCGGTAACGCGCATCTGGCCGAGGTCACGCTTGGCTGCCGCCGCGATCCAGGTGGCGAACTCGGCATAGATCGCGCGGGCCACGTCATTGATCGGTTCCAGCGCCTCATTCGGCACGCCGTACCAATCGATTTCAGTTGCCTGCTGCCGATGGTCGCGGTCGATCCAGACCGGATTGACCTTCATTTCACCGAAATAGACCATGTGTCGCAGGCGGTAGGAGGGCGGCGTCTTCAACGCCGACGCCCTTTCGATCAGCGCCACCATGCGTTCGTGCGCTTCCTCTCGGCGCACCAACTCTTTCGGGTCGATACGTTTATGCCGCCCGGTGCCCTGATCTGTCAGGGCGGCAATTGCCATTGCCAACCCCTCCATCGACATCGTATCCGGGGACGAACGCACGCCCGGAACGCTGCCTTCGATCAGCACCGCCAGACGCTTTTCGACACCAGCCACCGCATCGGCGACGCGCTGCGCCACCAATGCTTCGACCTCGTTGGCCGGGATCACGTCCCGCTTTTCCATGCCGGGCATCAGGCGACTGCGTAATTACGCGCGGCCAGCCGGTTGCTCTGATCGTCCCGCGCCGGAGTGACCAGGGCAGAGGCGATCGTGCCGGCGCTGAACTGTGTGCCCGATGGCGTGGTGAACAGCAGGCGCGCATAGCGGGGCTGCAAGTTCTCTGGGAAGGCCGGCGGCCAATCGAAGCGCGCGATGCGGGTATTGGCCGGGCACTGTGCCGCCGTCATGGCGCTGGTCTCCACGACGGTCTGCCAGGTGCCGGGCTGGTAATTGCCCGACGCGCCGCTGTCTGCCGCAAGTTGGAACGCGACATTCAGCGTGGCGCTATCGGAGGTGACAAGGCCGGTGCCGACAACGACGTTCAGCAGCGGGCGATCATCACCAATGCCGAAGTCTGTGCCGAACACGGAAGCCGTGCCGATGATGTTGGCCGGCGCCATGCCGACGCCTTCGCCCAGCAGGTCGATGACTGCGGAAGCGAAGCTGGCACCGGTAGCGCCAACCAGGGAGAGGGGGGCGCCCAGCGGAACGAACGCAAGTTGCGCATCGGATCGCATGTGTGAAACTCCAAAAAGAGGATTGCCGAGGCGGCGTCGGTCAGACCACGCGGGCTTCGGAGATGAGAAGCTGATCGCTGACCCTCACCGGAACGCCGCGCCAGGAGTCGGTCACGATGCCGGCGTAGTCGGGCAACTGGAGCAGCACGTTGCGATCGCGCATCCCCTGGATGTCCATGTAGTGGCGCACCGTACGATTGGTGACCCACACAAAGCGCACGCCCTGGCTGGTATCGTTCGGCGCGTCGGTCTTGGTGATGCCGGACTGCCGCTTGCCCATCGTCGGCGGCAAGTAGGCGGCCTGCGCCATCAGCGCGAAGATGTCCGCTGCGTTCGGTCCGGCCAGGCCGGCATTGGTCACATCGATATTCGCGACACGCACGCCAAAGCGCCAATCCTCCGGGACAATGCCCATCTGCGCGCGGAACCATGAGGTATAAGCCTCGAACCGATTGCCGACAGAGTCGAAGCCAGGAACGGTGTCGCCTTTGTCTTCCATCGCGAGACCGACCTTGGAGCCGCGCGGGAAGATGCCGTAAATCTGCCGCTCGCCGAGGCCAAGCAGCCACATCGAGGCGTTGGAATTGCCCACACCACCGCCGTCGATCACGTTCTGCGCGTTCTGCGCCGTGGCCGTATTCACGGTGTTGTAGAACGCCGACAGGCCCATGAACTCGGCCGGTGTCACCACCGTATTGCCGTAGAAGGCGGTTTGTTCCAGGGTCTGACCCATGCCTTCCAAGAAGGCTACGTCCTCATTCTCGCGGAACCGGCCGATATCGCCGGAGTCCTCGGCCAGCAGGCGGTCCACCTGGCTGTAATCCTCCAAGGAACCGACGCCGACACGCGACTTCGCCGTGGTGGACTTGCTGTAGGGGACGCCCTGATTGTACTGGCGCCACGCGCCGGCCGGAATCGAGGTGCGGAACACGAACTCATGGCCGCCCACCTCATTCGACTCCACCATCGGCAGGTCGTCATAAAGGGCGATGGACTGCGAAAGCATTTCCGCGATGTAGGCTTGCTTGCCCATGACCGTGCGAGAAGCGAGGTCGAGCAGGGAAGGCCATTGGCCAGTTGCCATTGGTTAGTCCTTTCTCATGTTGGGAGCGGCCAGGATGGCCAATCAGCCGCGCGCGCGATTGCTGCTCGGGTGGTCATAGAGAACGCCACGACGAGACCCAGCACCGCGGCCGGCGTTCCCGCCGCGATCGGGAGATGGTTGCGCCACAATCGCAGGCGCCGCCGGCTCATCGAAGAACCGCGCCGCCGCGTGCAGTAGACGGTTGAACTCGGGATGATCGCCGACACCCGTCACGCGCAGCATGTCGTTGAATGCCGCCATGCGTTCCGCAGGAACCAATAGGTCCCGCATCCGCGCCACGGCCGCCATTGCAGTCTGATGGCCGGCGCCGCCCAATTCCTCATCACCCATCACGGAATCGCGCCACGCCTTGCGCGTTTCGCCAAAGACGCGGTGCTGTTCGGAGAGCAGGTTCTCAGCGTACTGCTTGAGTGAGCCGGTATGCATGTCCAGGAGGGATTGCGCGGTCTCCTGATCCAGATTGTGCCGTCCCGCGATCTCCTGGTAGGTCGCCAGTTGTTTGTCGTCCACCGCGATCCCTTCCGGGAGCGTGAACGCTTCGTAGGTGCGCGGGGCCGGCGTCGGGACTGCGGGTGCAGTCGGCGCGGCTTCCGCGGCCTGCGGCGTCTCAGCCGGCTTCCCGGCGGCTTCCAGTAGTGTCGGCGTGTCAGTATGCAGGACTGGCGCGGCAGGCGTCTCAACGGGCGTCTCAGCGGGCGCGGCAACAGGCTCCGCGACCGCCTCGGCAACGGGCGCGGGCGCAGCCTCTATGACAACCGGCTCCGGCGCCGCGACTGGCGCAGCATCAGCGACAGGCGCGGCGGGTTCATCAGGCGGCATCGGGTCTCCGTGTGGTCCGCTTGGGTTTGGCGAAACGGCCGTCCATCTCGGCGTGCATCAGCCGCACCCCGGCGTGGTCGATCCGCAGCAGGTCGTGGTAGAAGCGCAGCGCAAGTTGCTGCATCCCCATTGCATGCATCGTCGCTTCCGGTTGCGGGAAGCCGGTCGGCCCGCAGGCAAACGACGTGTTGAAGGCGTGACCCCATGACGGATCAGCAATCAGCCGCCACACCGCGCGACGCCCTTCCGGCAACGCCAGCACGCCACGCCACAGGGCTTCTTCTTCCTCGGCCTGACGCTTCTGCTTGTCGCGCGCCCGGCGCCCGGCAGCGGGATCAACGAGCTTTGTGGTTTCAGGAGGTAGGTCTTCCGGGTCTTCGTCGTTCGGGGAATGGTCAGACACTCGGCTGATACCCCGTCGGCAGGATCACTCCACCCGGCGTCACCACCTGCACCGGGCGCCCCTGCCGCAGCGGTCCGGGCAGCGGGCGCGGCAGGATCATCCCCACCCGTCCTGTTCGTTTAGTCCGCAGGTCTTCCGCCGCCTTCATGCCGGCCCGTAGGTTTTCAGCAAGCCGCTTGAACAGCGGATGCGCCTCATTCGAGACAGAGGTGCGCGGGATCGTGCGCAACCAGCCGCCGGCGCGCTTGTGAGCTTCCTCGATCAGAAGTCCGATGCCAAACCACCGCGAATCCTCGCGATAGTGCCCGATTTGCCGACAGCATCCCTCGATCAGTGCCAGTTCCCTGCGCAGCAAATCGTAGGTCGGCCCGCGCGCCGGAAGCACTGCGAGATCATCGCAATGTTCCGCGGCAAGCCGGAAATTCATCACCAGACAATCGACGATTTCCGTCTCTGGAACCATCAGCGCCCCGGTGTCATTGGTGTGTTACCCAGGATCGCCGATAGCGCGTTTGGCCCCTGGATATTCGTCTGACTCAAACTCTGCGCCGCCTGCACTGCCGGCAATGTCGCGGCCCCGGCCGCCTGCTCCTGCTTGGCCTGCGCCGCCGCTGCATCCGCCTGTGCGACTTCCTGCACCGAATGCAGCCCGCGCGATGGATAGGACGAAAGGTCCGCCACGATCCGGATCGACTCATCCAGATCCAGCACTCGCAGCGGGGACGGCAACCCGGCAGCCAGCGCCGCTTCCGACAGGCTGCCAGCCGTCGCCAGGGTCTCTCGAATGTTGCCGATCTCGGCGGCGCGCTGCGCCATCTTCATCATCGACACGTATTCTATCTTGATTGGCACATCCTTCAGAGAA
>DATNEJ010000142.1:0-3063 GCA_035606775.1 Acetobacteraceae bacterium
TGTAGAACAGCAGGGAGGCGCCGGTCAGCCAGCCCATGGCCGCCCGCGACCCAAGGCGCGATACGGCAGCGAACCCCGCCAGGGTCAACGGCAGGAAGAACCCTACAAAGACGTAGGAATTGAACAGCACGGCGGATCAGACGGCGCGTTGTGCCTGTTTCATCGCAATCGCATCCGCCAAATCGCCTGCGGTTCGCAGCGAGTCGATTTCCGTGGCTTCGAACATCACGTCCAGCCGGCATTCGACTTCAACGACCACGGTAATCAGCACCATCGAATCCCAACCGGGGATGTCGTCCAGGGCGGTTGCGGCTTCGATCGCCAGGTCGGGGTCGCGCAGGATGCCGCGCATGATCCCGGCAACCTGCGTAAGCAAGGCGGGGTATCGGCCGGCGCCGGCCGACGCCCGCGCAGCGTCCGGCAACTTTCCCTGCGGAGGTCCCTCTGCCTGCGACAGGGCCGCTATGGGGCGGTACGGCACGGCAGCCTCCTCCGGTAGCCAAACACCGGAGGCGAGTAGACGCCCAAAGCTCCTACGGAACGGTTAATGCCAGCGGCCCGAAATCTTGACTCGTCGGTTGATTGTCGGGCCGCTGGTATAATAGATGGATCAGGCGTGCCCGGCGCTGTCTGACAGCAGGATCGGATCGATATGCAGCTTGGCCATGGCTCGGCGCCACTTGGTGTCGTGGTCGTCGTCGAACAATAGCGGCTCGTCGGCCTGCACGGAGAGCCACGCGTTCTCCTGGATCTCCCGGTCGAGTTGGCCCGGTCCCCAGCCGGCATAGCCGAGGGCCAGCACGCATTCGCGCGGACCGCCGCCCTCCGCGATGACCTTCAGCACGTCGAGGCTCGCCGTCAGCGCCAGGGCGTCGTCGACTTTCAGGCTGCCTTCCCCGGTCCAGTCGGAGGTGTGAAGGACGAATCCGCGCCCATTGTCCACGGGGCCGCCCGCACACAGCTTGACCTGACGGGCCGGCGGGGTAGGGGCGACCTGGAGTTGTCGCAGTAGCTCATCGAAGGTCGGCTTCACGATCGGGCGGTTCAGCACGAGGCCCATCGCCCCTTCCGCGGTATGGGCACACAGGTAGATCACGCTCTGCGAGAAGCGGGGATCGGCCATGGCCGGCATGGCTATCAGGAGCTGCCCCGTGAGAAACCCCTCGGGGACTGGCGCAGGCGGTTGTTCGGTCTTGGTCGGGGCCATTCGTCAAATCTGGTCGCGCCACCGCCGTCGCGCAAGCGTCCTGTGAGGGTGTCCGGATCGTTCGGCGTGCGGATTTGTGGCGCGGGCTGGCCATTGCTAGTCTGGCGGCGACCGGCGGAACCGCCGGGCGCAACCCAGCCAACCAACGGAGACGCCGGACGATGCCGCCAGCATCCGCCTCGCCGCTTGCCAGATATATCGACCACCTGAAGCGGGGTGAGCTTGGCTACCAGTTCAGCCCCTCCGCCAATCGTGCGGTGTTTTACCCGCGGGTAATCTGTCCGGAGACCGGCGCCGCCGACCTGGAATGGCGGGTCAGCCGCGGGCTTGGCACGGTGCACGCCACCACGGTGGTCCATTCCCAGCAGGGTGCACCGTACAATGTCGCCCTGATCGATGTGGATGAGGGGTTCCGGCTGATGAGCCGGGTCGAGGATATCGATCCCACGGCCGTGAAGATCGGCATGCGGGTCAAATTCCGCGTCCACACACCGGAAGGCGATGAGGACCCCTACCCTGTTTTCACTCCGGCGGAGAGCGCGTGATGGCCAGCCTGACCCGTGGCAGCGTCGCGATCGTCGGCGCCGCCGAATCCGATATCGGGGCGGTCGCCGCGCTGATGAGCCCGATCGACCTGATGGCACAGGGCATCCATCGCGCGCTGGCCGACGCCGGGCTGAGCCTGCGCGATGTGGACGGGCTGTTCTGCGCCACGACGCAGGCGCGCACCTCGGCCATGTCGCTGGTCGAATACCTCGGGCTGCCGAACGCCTACACCGATTCGACCATTGTCGGCGGCTCCTCCTTCGAGATCCACGTGGCACATGCGCAGGCGGCACTGGAGGCGGGCCTCTGCAAGGTCGCGGTGGTCACCTACGGCAGCACCCAGCGCACGGTGGGCCGGCGAGCGGCGAGCGCGCGGGAATATAACCCCTACGAAACGCCGTTCCGGCCGTTCCTGCCGGCCAGCGCCTATGCCATGGCCGCGTCGCGCCACATGCACGAGTTCGGCACCACCCGCGAGCAACTGGCGGAGGTCGCCGTGGCCGCCCGGCAATGGGCGCTGCTCAATCCCGTGGCGTGGGAGAAGAAGCCGCTCACCATTGCCGACGTCCTGAACGCGCGGCCAATCAGTGATCCGTTCACGGTGCGCGACTGCTGCCTGGTGACGGATGGGGGCGGCGCCATCATCCTGACGACGGCGGAACGGGCGCGGAGCATGAAGCAGAAGCCGGTCTATGTGCTGGGCTGCGGGCAATCGATCACCCACGCGTCGATCTCCTCCATGCCCGACCTGACCCATACCGGCGCCATCGAGTCCGGCGCGCAGGCCTATCGGATGGCCGGCCTCAAGGCTGCCGATATCGACGTGCTGGCGCTGTACGACGCGTTCACCATCAACACGATCCTGTTTCTGGAGGATCTGGGGTTCTGTCCAAAAGGCGAAGGTGGACGCTTCGTGGAAGGCGGCCGGATCGGCCCGTCAGGCGACCTTGCGGTGAACACCAACGGGGGCGGGCTGTCCTATTGCCATCCGGGGATGTACGGCCTGTTCCTGCTGATCGAGGCTGTGCGCCAGTTGCGAGGCGAATGCAGTGCCAGGCAGGTCGCGGAGGCCGAGGCCGCCATCGTCCACGGCAACGGCGGCGTGCTGTCGGCGCAAGCCACGGTGATCCTGGGCACTGCTGCCACGGTATAGGCGGCAGGCGCCTGCGCTGTCAGAACGCTGCCCGGCGGTTCATCTGGCTGTCCGCAAAGAAGATATCCGTTGAGATTTCATCGACGGAGCAGCAGCCGGTATAGGCCATCGTCTTGTCCATCTCGGTGCGGATGATCTGGATGGCCTTGGCCGCACC
>DATNEJ010000173.1:0-6490 GCA_035606775.1 Acetobacteraceae bacterium
CAGGTCGAGGGTCTTCGTGCCAAACGCCTGCACCCCCGGCCAGCCGTCACCGCCCATCACGGCGGGAGCATGGAACCAGGCGATGCGGTCGACCAGTTCGGCGCGCAGCAGGGCTGCCGCGATCTGGCCGCCACCCTCCACAAGCAGCCGCGTGATCCCTGCCTTGCCGAGCGCCTGCAACGCCTTGGCGAGATCGAGACCGGATGCGGTGCCCGGCACGGTGATCAGCGTTGCGCCCAAATCGGCGAAGGCACGCAGGCGCGCCGCGTCCGCGCCTTCCCTGACCAGGAACCATGCTGGCACCCGCGCGGCCGAAGCGGCGAGCGAGCTGGTCAGCGGCGTGCGCAGATGGCTGTCGGCGACCACGCGGACAACCGGCGTGGGCCGGAAACCGGGGATGCGGCAGGTGAGTTCCGGGTTGTCGGCCAGGACGGTGCCCACGCCGATCATCACCGCGTCGTGCCGGCCGCGCAGGGCGTGTGCCACGCGGCGAGCCGGCGCGCCGGTGATCCACTGGCTTTCTCCGGCGTGGGTGGCGATACGGCCGTCCAGGGTGGTGGCCAGCTTGAGCGTCACCAGGGGCCGGCCGGTGGCGACCCGCTGCGCGAAGCCGGCAAGGACCTCGCGCGCCTCCGCTTCCAGCAGCCCCTCCGCGACGGCGATGCCGGCGGCCCTCAGGCGGGCGATGCCCTGGCTGTCTACGCGACGGTCGGGGTCGCGCGTGCCGACGATGATCCGGGCAATGCCGGCCTGGATCAGGGCGTCGGTGCAGGGCGGCGTGCGGCCCCAATGGCAGCACGGCTCCAGGGTGACATAAGCGGTGGCGCCGCGGGCAGACGCCCCGGCCATGGCCAGAGCCGCGGTTTCGGCGTGCGGCCGCCCGCCGGGCGCCGTGACCGCGCGCCCCACAACCCGGCCGCCGTTGACGATGACGCAGCCGACAGACGGATTGGGCCAGGTGACGCCCAGGCCGCGGCGCGCCAGGCCGAGCGCGGCGCGCATATGGGCGATGTCGGCGTCAGACCATGCGGGCATGCATCACCGGCGGCATCCTTGCCGCCCTGACTCTGGTCGCGTGATTCACGTCTCCGGCGTCCCGCCTCTGACAATCACGCTCCAAGCCCCACTTCATTACGCCTGCTCGGCCAGACCGCCCACGAAATCCTCAAAGTCCTTGGCTTCCCGGAAGTTGCGGTAGACGCTGGCGAAACGTACATAGGCGACCTTGTCGAGGTCCTTCAGCGTTTCCATGACCAGCTCGCCGATCTGCTTGCTGGGAATGTCGCTTTCGCCCGACGCCTCCAACTGGCGGACCACGGAATTGACGATCCGCTCGATCCGCTCCTCCTGGATCGGCCGCTTGCGCAGCGCGATGCGAATGGACCGGGCGAGCTTGTCGCGATCGAACGGCACGCGGCGGCCGTCATTCTTCACCACGGTCAGCTCGCGAAGCTGCACCCGCTCGATTGTCGTGAAGCGCTGGCCGCAATTGCCGCAGAAACGCCGGCGGCGGATCGCGCCGTTGTCCTCGGTCGGGCGGCTGTCTTTGACCTGGGTATCGTCGGAACCGCAGAACGGGCAGCGCATGGCAGCCTAGCGTGCCGGGTAGAGGGGGAAGCGGGCGCAAAGCTCTTTCACCCGCGCGCCGACCGCCGCCTCGACCGTGTCGTTGCTGCCGTCGTTGGAACGGCCAAGTCCTTCCAGCACGTCGTTGATCATCAGGCCGACCTGGCGGAATTCCTCCGCGCCGAAGCCGCGAGTCGTGGCCGCCGGGGAGCCGAGCCGGATGCCGGAGGTGATGGTGGGCTTTTCCGGATCGTACGGGATGGCGTTCTTGTTGGCTGTGATATGCGCCCGCTCCAGGGTCGCTTCGGCTGCCTTGCCGGTGACCCGCTTGGGCCGCAGGTCGACCAGCATCAGATGGCTGTCGGTGCCGCCGCTGACGATATCCAGCCCCTGGGCCTTGAGCGTCTCCGCCAGGACGCGCGCATTGTCCTGCACTGCCTTCTGGTAGGCGCGGAATTCGGGGCGCAGCGCCTCCCCGAAAGCGGCGGCCTTGCCGGCGATGACATGCATCAGCGGGCCGCCCTGCAGGCCGGGGAACACGGCGGAGTTGATCTTCTTGCCGATCTCGGCATCGTTGGACAGCACCATGCCGCCGCGCGGCCCGCGCAGTGTCTTGTGTGTCGTCGTGGTAACGACATGGGCGTGGGGCAGCGGGGTGGGAAACAGCCCGGCGGCGACCAGGCCGGCAAAATGCGCCATGTCCACCATGAAATACGCGCCCACCTCCTCGGCCACCCGCCGGATGCGAGGGAAATCGATGAAGCGCGGATAAGCCGAACCGCCGGCGATGATCAGCTTCGGCTTCTCGGCACGGGCCAGCCGCTCCAGCTCGTCATAGTCGAGCAGGCCATCCTCACGGCGGACGCCATACTGGACGGCGCGGAACCACTTGCCGGACAGGTTGGGCGCGGCGCCATGGGTCAGATGCCCGCCGGCGGCGAGGCTCATGCCCAGGACGGTGTCGCCCGGCCGCAGCAACGCGAGGAACACGGACTGGTTGGCCTGCGCGCCGGAGTGCGGCTGCACGTTGGCGAAGGCGCAGTCGAACAGCTTCCTGGCCCGCTCGATGGCGAGGGTTTCCGCCACGTCCACGTAGACGCAGCCGCCGTAGTAACGGCGGCCGGGATAGCCTTCGGCGTATTTGTTCGTCAGGACCGAACCCTGGGCTTCCAGCACCGCGGCGGAGACGAAGTTCTCCGACGCGATCAGCTCGATACCGTCCTGCTGGCGGTGCAATTCGTCGCCGATCGCGGCAGCCAGCTCGGGGTCGGTTTCCGCCAGGGGCGCCGAAAAGAAGCGCTGGAGGCTGGCGGCGGGACGCTGTTCGGTCATGGGTGTCCTGGGTGATGGCGGGGCTGATGGCGAGGTCTGGGCGTGCTGTAGCATGGGGCGATGGCCGGACAAACCGTTCGCTGAAGCGAGCTTGCCCTACGGAAGCTGCCGCTGCCACACGATTTCGACAGGGCGAAACCGCACCAGATCGACGCCTTCCAGGACACCGGTGCAGGGCGTCCAGTGAGGCAGGATGGTGCGGATCGCCGCTTCCGGATTACGCAAGGAACCGGAGAGCGTCACGTGCGGCACCCAGGCGTCGGGGCGGTAATGCGGATGCCCCGACAGGTGACCCAGTGCCGTCTGCAACTCCCCATGCAGCGCCAGCAGCGCCGTCGTGACGACCGGGGCGATCCAGACAACCGGGGCCGGTTCCACGAACAGGCCGAACCCGGCGAGAGACAGCGGCAATCGATGCCATGTCGCGGTTACCGCCTGCAGGGTTGCCTGCAATGCGGCAAGCGGAACATCGTCGGGGTAGATCCCCAGCGTGACATGAGGCGGGTAGGCGAGGGCCTCGCGATCATGATCGATGCCCTCCTCGGCGAGCACCCGCCAGATCGCCTCGATCTTCTGTGACGTGACGGTGTCGAGACGGAGCGCGACGGCGAGCGGCATGCTTCAATGTCTCTCAGCACTTGCGCCCGTCTGCCAAGGGCGTGGCACTGAGTGTGCTGTAGCATGGTGCGATGGCCGCACAAACCGTTCGCCGGCGCGTGGGGCCAGGGATTTGGCCGGTCTGGGCAAATTGTTCGAGAGGTCCGGCACCCCGGTGCGGAGGGGTCTGTCCGGCAGGGTTGATCATTCCGGTAAATTACAGATATTCCGATCACAGCCGCGGAAAGCAGAACCACATGGGCGGCGCAGATACCACAATGAAAACCGGCAAGGATGACTGGACCCGCTTCGACTCAATGACGGACCGCGAGGTCCGTGCCGCGGCGTTGAAGGATCCGGACGCACGGCCACTCACCGACGTCGAATTTGCCCGCGTCAGGCGCGTGACCCGGACAAAGACCCTGCGTCGTGCGCTTGGTCTCACGCAGGAGGAATTTGCGAGCCGCTTTCAGATACCGCTGGGCACGTTGCGGGACTGGGAGCAAGGGAGGGCGGAGCCCGATCAAACGGCGCGCACGTATCTCAGGGCAATAGCCGGTGACGCGGCGGCGGTGCAGCGCGCTGCGGGCAGGGCCGGCCGATCCGATCGGCATCGAGGCCGGAGGCACCAACAGCCGCGACGGGAAGCACAGCGGCGGGCTGAATCGCTGACCGACACATGACAGGCATCCGCCCCTGACAGACACACTGCCGACTTTGTCGCACGGCATGCTTTACTGGCCAATTCTTTCGATGCCGACGAAGCAACCTCGCGCATAGTCATATTGACGCCGGTCTGTACGCCCCGGTGGAGAAAGCGGCGCGATAAATCAGAACCGACAGCACTGGTGTCTGCGGCACAGGCTCTACATCACCCATTTGGGTGATGCATGTCTTGGCAAATTCAGAGATAATTCCAATAAGGATGGTGGTTCCGGCTACTTAATTAAAATCGTCCGCAGGCAAGCGCCACAAATGCGTCTTTGTCGTCAACACATACTGGCCATGCGAAGGTCAACTACACGTTTACCGAGATGTGCATGGGATAAATTGCAATCCATACGCGATGTCAATAAGCATCAACAACAAACACGAGAACTGCACAAAAGATGGTCCCTCTGAAGGCCTGCGGCTCTCGGAAACTGCCCGGAAGGAAACTCACGATGATGATCGCACTCGCCTGTCTCGTCGTTGTAGGCGGTATTGCGGCCACCGGCTGTGCCCATCGATTTCCAATGCACGCGGCTGTTGTCTCCCGCCTCGGCGGCCTGGCCTTCATCGCCGGCCTGATCCTGCTGATGTTCGCCGCGCCGGTTATTCTTTGATGCGGATGAGACCACCATGACGCCGGCGGCCGCGCGACGGCTCGCGACCGGTCTCCTCGCCTGCCTTTTGCTGGCCGGGGTTGCGGCGTCGGTTGCGCCGGCCGGCGACCCGATCGTCATCAGCCAGCGCGGCCGCAGATTCTCGCCCAACACAGTCGTCATTACGGAAGGCACGGTCGTGCGCATCGTCAACGACGACCGCGTCACGCATCACGTCTACATCGAAAACACAGGGATGAATTTCGATTCCGGCGAACTGCCCGTGGGCGCCACGGTCGACCTCCGCTTCGACCGGCTGGGAAGCTTTCTGGTCCGCTGCGCGATCCATCCGATCATGCGCCTGAACGTGGCGGTCGAGCGGTAGCAGCCTCACTGCGCGCGGCACCGTCGGCGGCGCCGAACCAACATCCGCCACTGCTGCGCCATGATCCCGCAAGTCGAATCGATCCCGTTCGGCGAAGTGCGTTCCCGAAACACGATCCGTGCCGCACGGATACTGGCCTCAAGCGATCGCGCTTTCGCGACGCTGCCGCAGCGCGGCGGCGAGCGATGCCGGATCCGCGATCGGCAGCCCGCAGACATTGCGCCGGCACACATAGGCAACGGGGCCGTCCGGCGCGGCGGTCTTGCCCGCGGCGGGATGACCCGAGGGCACCGCGTCCGGGCCTGCGGCACGCAGCAGCACAACGGCCGGGTCCGGCGATTCCAGCGCAGCGGCGGCGAGAGCCTTCGCGCGCGGCTGCTCCGGATCGCCGGCAACCACGACGCAGGCCGTCTCCTCAAGCGTGTCTGCCGCCGCGAGCAGACCCGGCATGCCGGTCAACTGGTCCGCCTGGCCGGCGAAGGCCCTCAGCAGCGCATCGGTGCGGGACCGCCAACGCTCGTCGCCGGTCAGGTGATAGAGCCGCGCCAGGACCTCCGCCATCACGCCATTGCCGGAC
This sequence comes from Acetobacteraceae bacterium, assembly GCA_035606775.1. Classification (GTDB taxonomy): domain Bacteria; phylum Pseudomonadota; class Alphaproteobacteria; order Acetobacterales; family Acetobacteraceae; genus Rhodopila. Next base: position 5,762 of record DATNEJ010000173.1, read on the forward strand.
GGGGTCGCGTTGTCGGCGGCAATGCGGGGACGTGTCAGTGGAACATCGTCCGCATCGTCGGCCGTGGTGTAGAAGCCGCCCTGCCCGTCGCCAAAATGGCGTTCCGCTGTCTCCGCCAGGCGGATCGCGTGATCCAGGCAGGCTGCGTCACCCGTCGCCTCATGCAGCGCCAGCGCCGCGCGCGCCATTGCCGCCTGATCGTCCAGAAGCCCCGCGGCGCTGACGCGGCCAAACCGCCAGGCATGCTGGATGCGGCCATCGGGCGCCGCCATGTTGGCAAGCACGAAATCGAACGTTCGGCGCGCCAGCGTAAGCCATTCGGGATGACCGAACACCGCGGCCGCACGGACCAGGCCGACGATCGCCAGACCATTCCAGTCCGCCAGCACTTTGTCGTCGCGCTGCGGGCGAACGCGGTGGGAGCGGATCTCGAACAGCACCGACCGCGCGCAGGCAAGCGCCGCTTCGTACTCGGCCGAGCCGGGCGGCGTGACGCAGCGCAGGATTGTGTGGCCTTCCCAGTTGCCGTCGGCGGTGACGTCGTAGGCGCGCTTGAACAACGCCGCGTCGGCGCCAAGCGCCGCATCAACCTCCGCTTCGGTCCAGACGTAGAAACGGCCTTCCTCGCCTTCGCTGTCCGCGTCTTCCGACGCGGCGAACGCGGCAAGGCCGTTCACCGCCTCCGCGGTCATGTCCCGTGTCAGCCAGCCGACCGTTTCGGCCGCGCGC
>DATNEJ010000108.1:0-5601 GCA_035606775.1 Acetobacteraceae bacterium
CGCCAGGCGGTGCCGTAGATGCGGCTGAGCATGGCGTTCCGGTGATCGCCCCGCCAATAGGCGCCGGCGACCTTCATCAGCCTGAAGGCGGTGCCGATATCAGCGGTGGAGCGCATATGCGGCCCGCGGCAAAGGTCGACCCAGTCACCCTGCCGGTACAGGGTGATGGTCTCCGAGCGGGGCAGATCCTCGATGAGCTGCGCCTTGTACTTCTCGCCCTTGGCCTGGAAGAAGCGGATGGCGTCCTCCCGGTCGATCACCTCCCGCTCGAAGCGGGCGCCGCGCGCGACGATCTCCCGCATCCGCGCCTCGATGGGCGGAAAGTCCTCCGGGGTGAACGGGATGTTGCGCGAGAAATCGTAATAGAAGCCGTTCTCGATCGCCGGGCCGATGGTCACCTGGGTGCCCGGATACAGGTCCTGGACCGCTTCAGCGAGGACATGCGCCGCGTCGTGGCGGATCAGTTCCAGGGCATCGGGGTCGCGGCGGGTGATGAAGACGATGTCCGCGTCACGATCGATGGTGGTGGCAAGGTCCACGATCTTGCCGTCCAGCTTCATGGCCAGCGCCGCGCGGGCCAGGCCAGGGCCGATAGACTCCGCCACCGCTGTGCCCGTCACCGGCGCAGCGAACTGGCGCACGGAACCGTCGGGCAGGGTGATGGCGGGCATGGGCTGGGTCCTGTGTGGCGAATGGGCTGGTGTCTATGGCGATTGCCAGGCGAGGGTGCAACCCTGAAGGGGGACCTTTCGGCGTGGGTCCTCACGGCGCTTGGGGTGCTGACGCGGGCAATGCAACGGCAGGGCTTCCGATCGCCGGGTCGTCCCGCGGAACAGGGGGCTCGGCCTGGCCCCGGAACACTGCGGGGAGGGGCGCCGCTTCTTCACGGCGCATGGGCTTCTTACCTCGGATCAAGGTGTTTGTTTGTGTCGGCGGTTAGCCCGGGGCTGGAGGAGGGTGGCGCCGTGCTCGCGGCCGTCAAGGACGAGCCGCCTCCGGCGGTCGCCTGCGGCGATCCTTGACCGCCGCTCCGCGCGGCGCCTGGTGCCCGTTGCAGGCCGGGACGGAGAAACGGCGCTCAGCCGAACCGAGAAACGGCGGTTTCGTGTGGTATGTGGAGATGGTGTGTCGGGGCGTGGCCTCTTGGCGATGTGTTGGGACATTTCCCCGACCCGCGTGTGCAATCGCCGTTTGCACACCGAACGCTTGGCGCGGGACGTAAGCCGGCGTATGAGAACATATAAGGAACATATGGGCTAACCCAGTCATGCGCAGCAGCGACGCCACAACGACCGAGACCGGGAGTGGAGTTACCCTCAGGACGCCGATCAACGCCGAGGCTACGGCCAACGCCAGGACGGAGGCCGAAGCCGGGCCCGATCCCGTCGCGTCCCTGCCGATGCCGCCCGCGCCGCCACACCCGGTGCAAGATCTCGGGACCATGATCGGTTTCTCCCCCAGGATCCTCCACGGCTGCCTGGGCTGGCACATCGCCGTCCAGCCGGGACCCGCGGTCCATGCCCCAGTCTCGCGCCTGCCGCCGGTGCTCTGGCTCACCTCCGCCCTCTGCCCGATGCTGGTCCTGCCGCCGGCGTCGGCCGCCGTCGAGCGCGGCCATGCGGTCAGAGTGCCGCCCGCCATCCGTGCGCCCAACCTGCGCGCCTGGGAGCAGGCAATAGTTCTGATCGTGCGGCGGAACCGCGAGGCTTTCAGGTACCGGAGGGACGGGCTGGCCACCGCGGCCAAAGCGACCGCGTCGCCTCGCCCTGCCGCCAGCCGGCCGGGTGCGGCGGTTGCCGATGCGGCCGGGAGCGCGCATGGGAAAGACCTGATGCACCGTGGCACCCACCGGGCGCTGCGCAGCGAGGCACAAGCCGCAGGATTACCGCCCATCGCGGACGTCTTCGCCACCACCCCCGGCGCCCGAGCGGCGCTGTGCCTGGAAGACCTCGTACGCCGTGAGAGCGCCGCGTCGGTCATGCGGGACCCGGCCGCTGCGGCCTCATGGTCTGCCGCGCGACCGACTTCCGCGTTCACTGTCACGGCAACGCCCGCGCATGCGGAACACCCCCTGCGCCGTGAGAACGGCACTTCGGCGACGTTCCTGTCCGCCACCTCTGCAAAAGCGTCCGGTGATGGTGCGTCATCAAACCCGCCTCCAGCCACCGCGAACGCGTTGAGTGCGCAAGACCCTGTACACCGTGAAACGGCGACCAGCCACCGCGGCGGCACCGAAGCCCCGATACCGCCGAGGGCACAAGCGGCCGCGACTCCAGGAAATGTGGAAGACCCGACACGCCGTGAGGCTCCATCCCCGCGCACGGGTCCCCTGCGCAACGGCAATCCACGGGGCAATCCCAACCTCGCGCCCCGCTGTGGTGCCCGCACTCGTCAAGGGTGTCCCTGCAAGGGACCGGCGATGCGCAACGGCCGCTGCCGCATGCACGGCGGCAAGAGCACCGGGCCGCGCACCGCCGAGGGTCTCGCCCGGCTGCGTGCCGCTGCCCGCGCCCGCCACGGTGGCGAGGCTGCCGCCGAGGCGCGTGCTTTTACGCGCTCCTGTCGCGTCCTGATTCGCCACACCAGGGCGCTGCTGGCTTTGGTCGAACGGCCCGCAGAGAACCGGCCCGCGCTCGGCGCGAAGGCGCTGTTCGACGCGCTGCCGCCCCTGCCCCTGGCGGTGCCGCTGTGCGGGCCGCTGTTGCCGCCAGGCCAGCGAACCGACGGTAGAAGCCCATACGCTGTGAGGGCCGATCTGCCGGACCAGCCATCCGGTCCCGGTGACCTGGCAACGGCGGGCCGGGGGTTCGGACCCTTCCCCGCGCTCCATCCGCCGCACGCGATGCGGCAAGACCGTGTGCGCCGTGAAAAGCAGCCCCTCTCGCGCCTGCCTGCCGCTCGCGGCGCACTGCCCGACCTTGCCCAAGCAGTCAGGCCACCAGCCGGTGCCACGGCAGTACGTGAATACAGCCCCCGACCTTGATCCAGTCAAAAAGCCCATGCGCCGTGAGAGGCCGCTTCCTGCAACCTTCAGCCGGACCACCGGCCGGTGCCAAGGTGGCAATCGGAGACGGTCACCGACCTCGTTCCAATCGAAGAAGCTCAAACGCCGTGAGACACCGCGTGCCGCAATGCCGAACCACGGACAGAGACTTTGCTCGTTTGATCGGTGATTCACAATTCCGGCGATTCGGCCTGCGACGATCATGCTCTGCAACCCGATCCGGGAAGTCGTTGCGCCGTTCACATCTCGTTTCCGAAATCAAAACCCTCCGCGGACATGCGCCACAGCTTACTTCATCGTGCTTCGCCATCTCTTGCAGAATGCCGCTACCCTCTTCGCCAAAAGCGACTGCCAACCGCCACAAAGGGCGTGAGAGATGTCGGGACGTTTCTCCTATTCACGCGGCGCCGGCGGGTTTGACCGGACGTTCGGCCTGCCAATGCGCCAGTTCATTCCGTCCCTGCTGCGCATGGCGCAAATAGCGCCGGGACAGCACGTGCTCGACATCGCCACGGGCACAGGGCACGCGGCGGAAGGGGCCCTCGACGCCGTTGGCGCAGCGGGGCACGTGCTCGCTACGGACAACGCTCCCGCGATGCTGGAGCAAGCCCGTCAAAGACTGTCGGGTTATCAAAATGCGGAGGTTCAACGCGCTGATGCGGAGGCTCTGACCTTTCCTGAGGAAACCTTCGACACCGTCCTCTGCAGCATGGCGCTGATGATCTTCAAGGACCGTGCGGGTGCACTGGCAGGAATGCGCCGCGTACTACGCCAAGGCGGCCGTGTCGCGGTATCGGTCAACACCACACCGGAAAAGACACTCGCGGGCAGCGTACGCCTGCTCATCGCCAAGCATGTCCCATCGGCGCGAGACGGTATCGAGACTTATTTCAGGCATCACTATTCGCTGGGAAAGCCCGAGGTCCTGGACAATCTTTTCAGGCAGGCAGGACTGCACGAAATCGAAACCTATGCAGAGACCCGAACCTTCGCCTTTCCCGATTTCGAAACCTATTTCGCGCCTTTTGAAGATGGCGGAGGACCGTGGGGTGCGGAGTACGCCGCGCTTCCCGCCGACCTTCGCAAGCTGATACGGGATGAGCGATGCCGCGAGATGGGCGGAAGCCGGACGGGGCCGGTCAGCGCCAATGTGGAGATATTATACTGTGCCGGAATGAGGTAACGGCGCCATGCGGACCCGCCATCACTGGCGAGACACTGCCGGCCCCACGGCGTGCAGCCGCCCCTCGAGATCCCGAACTGCACCGTCCGGGGTGCGAAAATCGGGACCAATCGGCACCTTCCCGTAGCCGCCGGGAATATCCAGCACGTAGTTCGGCCAGGCGAGACCCGTGACCCGCCCGCGCAACTGCGCCAGCAGGCGGCGGCCTTCCTCGATCGGCACATGGAACCGAGCCGTGCCGGGTGCGGCATCAAGCTGGTGCAGGTAGTACGGCTTGACCCGCGCGGCCAGCATGGCGCGGAGCAGGGCCTCCATCGCGGCCGGCGTATCGTTTACCCCCCGCAGCAGGACCGACTGGCCGAGCACAGGGATGCCGCGGGCCTGGATGCGGCGCAGGGCGGCACGGGCATCGGGTGTGAACTCCCGCGCATGATTGGCGTGCAGCACGACCCACATGGAGACGCTGGTATCGAGTGCGGCGGCCAGCGCCCCGGTCACGCGCGACGGATCGGCTGTCGGCACACGTGTATGGACGCGAATGGTGTGGATGTGGGGAATGGCGGAAAGGCGGGCGACGATCGCCGACAGCCGCCGTGGCGACAGCATGAGCGGGTCGCCGCCGGTCAGGATGACCTCCTGGATCGCGGGGTGGGCGGCGAACCAGGCGTAGGCCGCCTCCAGTTCCGCCTGGGTCAGCAGGCCGCCATCGGGACCGACGTGTTCGCGGCGGAAGCAGAAGCGGCAATAGACGGGACAGACCAGCAGCGGCTTGAGCAGCGCGCGGTCCGGGTAGCGGTGGACCACGCCCTTGAGCGGCGATTTGGCGTCATCGCCGATCGGGTCGGGATGCTCGTGCGGCGCCGTGGTCAGTTCCGCGCGGTCCGGGATGAACTGGCGCCCGATCGGGTCGTCCGGCTGTTCGATCAGCGCGGCGATCGTCGGTGTGACGGCAATCGCGTAGCGCCGTTCCACCGCCGCCACATCGGTGCGGCCTGCGGGCGGAATCAGCCCGGCCGCCAGAAGGGCGTCGGCCGTGCGCAGGGTCGGGCCGGGTGCGGCCATCGGTGGCTCAGGCTCTGGCTCGCGATTGCCGGCATGCATGTCCGAAGGATCGAGTGTGACGAGGTGTTCCACAGGCTTCATCGGTTCCCAGGCATATCGGCATACGCGGGATTTCGGCCATCGCGTGTGCGGGTTGGTGCGGCAGCTGCGCCCAGCCGGGACGGGCCCGCCTTCCGGGGAAGGCCGGGCCAATCACGGTTTGGCGACTGCGGCAGCGGGCTTTGGCGGCGGGATGGTCGCCTGTCAACCGAACGATGGTCTGCCGCCCGCTATCGGCGAGGCGCGACGGGCGGCAGGCCAAGCCTCAATGGTAGTAGCCAGTCCCACCGAACAGCAGGAACAGAATGATGAT
>DATNEJ010000190.1:0-2533 GCA_035606775.1 Acetobacteraceae bacterium
CATCTGCTCGAATGCTCCGGGCAGCTTACCGGCGGCTGCTTCGCCGATCCCGGGAAGAAGGAGGTCGAGGACCTCGCCGGCCTGGGCTATCCGCTGGCGGATATCTGGGCCGACGGCCGGGTCGAAGTGTCGAAAACACCAGGTTCCGGTGGCCGGCTGGACGTCGCCACCTGCACCGAGCAACTGCTTTACGAAATGCACGACCCTGCCGCCTACATCACCCCGGACTGCGTGCTGGATGCATCCGCCGTGACCTTTCGTCAGGTCGCGAAGGATCGCGTCGCCCTGAATGGCGCGCGCGGTAAGCCGCGCACGCCGACCTACAAGGTCGTGGTGGGCTATTTCGATGGCTACATGGGTTCCGGTGAAATGGGTTTTGCCGGCGTCAACGCGGTCGCGCGGGCGAAGCTGGGGATCGACGTGGTGAAGGAACGCCTCCGCCGGCGTGGCCTGACCTATGAGGAAATGCGGATCGACCTGATCGGCATGAATTCTCTGCACGCCAACGATGCGGAGCTGTGTCCTGAGCCCTACGAAGTGCGGCTGCGGATTGCTGCCCGCACGCCCGACAGAAAGGCCGCCGAGGCGGTCGGCGCCGAAGTCCGCAGCCTGCACATGCAAGGCCCGACCGGCGCCGGCGGCGGGATCAATTTCGGCGCCAGGCAGATTCTGGCGGTGAAATCCGTGTTGATCCCGCGTGAGTGGGTGAGACCGGAAATCGTGATGGAGCAGGCCGCATGAGTGTTCGTGTCTACGACCTTGCCCATGCGCGCGCGGGCGACAAGGGCAATACCTCCAACATCTCTGTCACCGCTTACAGCGATGAGGCCTGGGCGGTGCTGCATCGCGAGCTGACCCCGGAGCGCGTGCTGGCGCATTTCCGCCATCTGACTCCGGGGCCGGTGCGGCGCTACGAACTGCCGCAGTTGCGGGCTCTGAACTTCGTCATCGAGAACGCGCTGGGGGGTGGCGTCACCCGGTCGCTGGCGATTGATCCGCACGGCAAGAGCCTGAGTGCGCTGATGCTGACGATCAGCCTGCCCGGCCACAACGAAGGTGGCCCTGAAGGATAGGCAAACCGCATCACTCGGCCGGCGCGCCGAGCGCGCGAGGGGAGGTAGCAGCGCGTCGGCGACCGCCGATCATGCGGCGGATTGCCGCATAGAAGACCGGTGTGAAGATCAGGCCGAACAACGTCACACCCAGCATGCCGGCGAACACCGCGGTCCCCAGCGACTGCCGCATCTCGGCGCCGGCACCCGTGGCGGTGACCAGCGGCACGACGCCAAGAATGAAGGCAAACGACGTCATCAGGATCGGCCGCAGCCGGGTCCGTGCTGCCTGGATGGCGGCGGCCGAAGCACTTTCCCCCGCTTCCTCGGCCTGCTTGGCAAACTCCACGATCAGGATGGCATTCTTGGCTGCCAGACCGACCAGGACCACGAAGCCAATCTGCGCCAGGATGTCGACGTTCATGCCGCGGATCGTCAATCCGGTCACCGCTGCCAGGAGACACATCGGCACGATCAGCACCACGGAAAGCGGCAGACTCCAGCTTTCGTACTGTGCTGCCAGCACCAGGAACACGAACAGCACCGACGCCCCGAAGATCAGGATCGTCGAAGTGCCTGCCTGGCGCTGCTGGAAGGCGAGATCAGTCCATTCGAAGCCGAATCCGGACGGAAGGGTTTCGGCAGCCAGCCGCTCCATCGTCGCCAGGGCATAGCCTGACGACACGCCGGGAAGAACGTTGCCCTGCACCTCGGCGGCCGGGAACAGATCGTAGCGCGGCACGCGGTAGGGACCGGTGTCGTTGTGGAATTGAGCGACCGATCCTATCGGCACCATCGCCCCGCTATCATTCCGGGTTTTCAGCCGCGCAATGTCATCGACATCCGTACGAAACTTTCCGTCGGCCTGCGCCATCACCTGGTAGGTGCGGCCAAGATAGTTGAAGTCGTTGATGTACGCGGAACCGAGATAGACCTGCAACGCCTCAAACACCTTGTCGGGCGAGACGCCAAGCTTCTCGGCCTTCACGCGATCGATATCGGCGTAAACGGTGGGCGTATGGGTGCTGAACAGCGAGAACACACCGACGAGCCCAGGCGTGCGATTGGCTGCCTCGGTCAGACGCGCCACCGCCGCCTCCAGCGCGGCCGAACCCTGCCCCTGCCGATCCTGCACCATCATCTTGAACCCGCCGGCGGTGCCGATGCCGTCCACCGGTGGCGGGGGAATCGTAATGATGAAGGCATCCTGGATGCTGCTTAGGCGCTTGCGCAGGTCTGCCAGAATCACGTCGGCGCTGAGCCCCTTGGCCTGTCGCTCCGCGAACGGCGCAAGGCCCGAAAAGATCGCGCCGGCGTTCGGCGCATTGGTGAACGTGGCACCGTCGAATCCGGCAAATGGCACCGCATGCTGCACGCCGGGTGTGGCCAGGATGATCTGAGTTGCCTTCCGTACGGCCGCGTCCGTCCGCGCAAGCGAGGCACCGGGCGGAAGCTGCAAGACCGTGATCAGATAGCCTTGG
>DATNEJ010000197.1:0-9867 GCA_035606775.1 Acetobacteraceae bacterium
ACCAACCTCGGACGCGTCCTCGGCAGGCTGCGCCCCGCCGATGCCTTCGTCGGCACCAAGGTTCGCATTCCCGCCGCCGATTTCGGACGCATTGCCGCGGCGGTCACCGAGTCCATGGATGGCAGCCTGCGCCGGCTGGCCATGGATCACGTGGACATATTCCACCTGCATAACGCCATCACGGTCGCGGGCGGCGGCGAAAGTCTGAGCGTCCGCCAGGTGCTGGATGAGGTGGTTCCCGCCTTCTCCGCCCTGCGTGCGACCGGCAAGATCCGCTTCCTTGGCATTACCGCGGTCGGCGATACCGCTGCCCTGCACCAGGTGATCGACTCGCGCGCCTTCGACAGCGCGCAGGTCAGCTACAACATGCTGAACCCATCGGCCGCGACGGCCGTACCCGCCGGGTATCCAGCGCAGGATTACGGCCGCTTGTTCGCGCACACGCAGGCGGCGGGCGTAGGCGTGGTGGGCATCCGGGTGCTGGCCGGCGGTGCGCTCAGCGGCAGCGCCGAACGCCACCCGATCGCCAGTCCGCCGCCGGAGCCGATCGGTTCGGCGCTGCGTTACGACGCGGACCTGGAACGCGCCCGCCGGCTCGCGCCACTGGTGAATGAGGGCTTCGCCGCCAGCCTGCCGGAGGCCGCGACCCGCTTCGCCATTTCGCACCCCGCCATGGGCACGATTCTGGTCGGCATGGCGACGGTGGACGAGTTCGAGTCCGCGCTCGCCGCCGTGCAGAAAGGTCCGCTGCCACAGGCTGCGCTGGACCGGCTGGCCGCCCTGACCGCCGGCTTTGCCGGGGAGGCACGCTGACACCGGCAGCCGAAGGGCTGACCGGTATGGCGGGCAAGCGCTTCAGTTTGCCGTTATCACGCGCTGCAATCTTTGTTTTCAGCGCGGTCCGCCCGTTGGCCCTCAGGCGGCCACGCCGAGGCTCAGCCTGGGCCGCCAGAGTGCCACGTTCAAAGAGGCCTCGTGCGTGGTGGTAGTCGTGTCAACCTCGACGGCGCCGGTGCCAGCCCAGGGCGGCCAGCGCCGAACCCAGCAACGCGATCGACGCAGGCTCCGGCACCGATCCACCTGAATTGGTGGTGGTGCTGGCGATCCTGTTGGATGCGACATTGCCCGTTGCGAGCGTGCCCTGGGCGTTGGGCGCACCGATGTCGCTGGCGAAGAAATTGCCTTTGGCATTGCCAATGAAATCGGTCGTGCTGAGCGCGCCGCCATCGGACACGATGAACACCAGGGGACCCGGCTGAGTCTTGGAACCGCCGTGGCAGTCGGCAGGGTTGGGGCAGTCGATCGAATAACCGAACGAGCCAAATGTGCTGGCGCTGGCCGGGGACGAACCGACCGTGAACGGCGAGGAAATGCCGCTGATGGTGATCGCACCCAGACCCGTGGAAAGATTGAATTCAAGCGCCTCACCGGCGCCGGTGCCGACGAAGACCACGTTCGCTGCCAGTGTCTCCTTCACCTGGACCGAGTTGGCCGTCAGTTGGGTCAGGGTGATCGATCCGTAGCTGGTCAGGCCACAGCCGCCGGAGCAGCCGTCCTGGTCCAGGGTGAACGTGAGCGTCGGGCCTGCCCACGCCGGTGCGGCACTCACGGCGATCAGCGCCAATGCCGCCGTTATGCCCGAGAGAAGAGATTTCATCGTGTCCGATCCCGATGCGAAAGTATCGAAACGGTTTCACGCAAGAACGATGCCATTGGTTTCAGCGCAACTAGCCTACTGGAATTATGAGGTATTTTCTCCGCTCATGCGTCCGCGACCAGCGCGGAGGGGCCAAAACTGAAAGCGTTATGAAGCTTTCCGACATGGTTGCGAGGCAGCGTTCCGGTCGCTACTGGCGCGAAGCGCTGATTCCAAACGGTTATTTGCATACGCCGCGATGCATCACAGGGTCGTTAACGGCAGCGCATGTAAAATCACCCGACACGCACCTGTCACGGATCCGTTAGTTCCGCCGCCAAAGGGCGGGGCCGCAACCACGCCTTTCTTTGGTGCACCATCGCCCAGCCGACGGGCCAACCGGCGGGAGCGTTCGTCCAGTCGGTGCTCCAACGGTTGGCGAACCCGGAACCCACAGGATTCCAGGGAGGCGGCACGCAGAACTGCCCCGGGGAACCAAGCTTGCGGCTGCGCGCGAAAGCAAGACTTACCGGACGTCAAGCCGGTGCCGGGTTTATCAGTCCCCGCGGAAGTTTGGCTTCCGCTTCTCCAGGAACGCGTCCACCGCTTCCCGGTGGTCCGCAGTCGCATGGGTCAGCGCCTGCATGGCGGCCGACATCTCCAGCAATGTATCGAGCCGTGTATGCCGGCCTTCCAGCAGCAGGCGCTTCGCCATGCGCACCGCATGCGGCGGATTCACCGCGATGCGGGCAGCCAGCGCGCGGGCCGCGTCCAGCAATTCGCCGTCCGGCACCACGCGAGACACAAGGCCACAGGCCAACGCCTCGGCGGCATTCAGCATGTCGCCGGTGAACGCCATCTCGCACGCCTTGGAAAAGCCAACCACGCGCGGCAGCAGCCACGCGCCGCCATCGCCCGGGACGATGCCGACCTTCACGAAGCTTTCCGCGAACCTGGCGCTTTCGGCGGCGATGCGCATGTCGCACATGCACGCCAAATCCAGCCCCGCGCCGATTGCCGGCCCATTCACCGCGGCGATGATCGGTACGTCCAGCTTCTCGAACGCCAGCGGAATGCGCTGAATGCCGAACTTGTAATAGCGCGGCGTTACCGCCGGCTTCTCCGCCCGGGTGCCGGCATCGGCCTTCATCTTGCGCAGATCGCCGCCTGAGCTGAACGCTGTTCCGGCTCCGGTCAGGATCGCAACGCGCACCGATGTGTCGTCGTTCAACCGCTCGATCGCGGCGATGATGCCATCCACCATCTCCCGTTCCGAGATCGGGTTGCGCATCCCCGGATCGTTCAGCGTGATCGTCACGATCGCGCCGTCCTGCTGATACAGCACCTTGTCAGTCATAGTGTGTGTCCCTGAATGATTATCGAAGGCCAAGGCCGCGGGCGATAATGCCGCGCAGGATTTCCCGCGTGCCGCCGCGCAGGGAGAAGGAGGGCGCATGCATCATCGTGTGCGCCAGAACGGCAGCAAAATCCTGCGTCGATTGCGTATCTGGTTCTGTCTCCACGAGCTGACGGGCGATATCGGGAATGCTCTGCTCCACCAGTGCGCCCAGATCCTTCACCATCGCCGCTTGCAGTCCGGGATTCTCACCCGCCTGCAGCATGCCCGCGACCGAGCGGGACATCTGCCGCAAAGTCACGATATGCGCGATCAGCCGCCCGACCGCGACCTTTGCCGCCCCGGACGGCGCGGGGCCGAGCGCGCGGACCAGTTCGATCAGGAGGGTGAAGGAGGACAGGAAACGCTCGGGGCCGCTGCGCTCGAACGCAAGTTCGCTGGTCACCTGATTCCAGCCATCGCCTTCCTTACCCAGCAACGCGGCATCCGGCAGGAACGTGTCCTGAAACACCACCTCGTTGAAATGGTGCTCCCCGGTCAGCGCGAGGATTGGCCGGATGGTGATGCCCTGCGTGTTGTGCAGGTCCACCAGCATCTGGCTCAGGCCGTGGTGACGCGCATCGCCGTCTGCCGGCGCGGTACGGCAGAACAGGATCATGTAGTGTGAAAGATGCGCGAAGCTGGTCCAGACCTTGGTGCCGTTCACGACATACCCGCCCTGCACCTTGACCGCGCGCGTGCGAACGGAAGCGAGATCGGAACCGATGTTCGGCTCGCTCATGCCGATGCAGAAGAACGCGTCGCCGGCAGCGATGCGCGGCAGGATGCGTCGCTGCTCCTCGGTCCCCACACGCAGGATCAGCGGGCCGGACTGACGATCGGCGATCCAGTGCAGGCCCACCGGGGCGCCGGCGGCCAGCAATTCCTCCAACACGACGTAGCGCTCCAGCGCTGACCGCTCATGACCGCCGTATTGCTTCGGCCAGGTCATGCCGATCCAGCCCTGCGCGCCCAGTTGCCGGCTGAAATCGGCGTCGAGTCCCGTCCAGGACTCGGCCCGTTGTACGGGCTTGCGTCCGGCCAGCGCCGTCTTCAGGAAATCCCGCACTTCGTGCCGCAGGGCTTCGGCCTCGGGGCAGGGCGGCGGGAGTGGAAAATCGAACGCGTTCACCGGCGAAACAGTCCCCTGGCTGGAGCTACCAGCCGGTAGCCCGGGGATACGAAGGGGTCAAGTTGCCCCTTGATGGTCCGTTGTGCCGCGGTCGTTGCCTTAGGATCGGGGCGCCACGCGTCAGCAGCGTCCACGTCCGCGCGGCGTCACAATGCTTGCCCGATATAACTGCGGGCCTCAAGATTCATTGGCGGAGCAGTCGAGGCCACACTCAGGAGGCACCCATGGTTCTGACGCCGGTCGAACGCCTGGACGTCCTGGTTCTTGTGGACAACGTCACCGACTCTTTGTCCTCGACGCCGCCGTTTGTGACGCGCGAATGGGCGCGCCTGCAACAGAAGGGCATGCGACGCCTGGCAGGTGGATGCCTCTGCTGCGCCAACCATGGGCTGTCCCTGGTGATCACCGCGCATGGCACGCACGGCGCGCGGACGATGTTGTTCGACGGCGGCCCGGTCGATTACGCAATCGAGCACAACGGCGTGCGTCTGGGCGTCGATTTTGGATCGATCGAGGCCGCGATGCTTTCGCACGGCCATTGGGACCACGCCGGTGGTATCCCGCGCGCGCTGGGTATGATCCGGGCAGTCAACGGTGGGCGAGATGTACCGCTCTATCTCCATCCAGGGATGTTCTGCGAACTTGGCGTGCGGCAATCGGATGGCGGTGTGTTGCCGATGGAAGGGATACCGACTCCGAAGCAATGGCGGGAATTCGGCGCTGAACCGATCGTCACCGACAGCCCGGTCACTTGCCTGGACGACATGTTCTATGTCAGTGGCGAAATTCCTCGTGTCACGACCTATGAGAAGGGCTTGACCGGGCAGGTGAGTCGCGTTGCTGACGATGCGCCGTGGGAACCGGACACGCTTATGATGAACGAACGGTTTCTGGCGGTGCAGGTGCGCGACAGGGGACTGGTCGTGTTCAGTGCCTGCTCGCACGCCGGCATCGTCAACGTGCTGCATCATGCGCGTGACTGCTTCCCCAGCGTGAAACTGCACGCCGCGATGGGCGGGTTCCACCTTGCCGGTCCGACCGAGGCGATCATTCCCGAGACAGTCCGCGACCTGCGTGGTTTCGGTCTGGATCTGATCATCCCCGCGCACTGCACCGGCTGGCGTGCGGTGCGGGCGCTGACGGACGCGTTCGGGGAAGCAATCGTCGTGCCCGCAGCGGTGGGTAAACTGTTCAGCCTGTAGCCGCCCGTCGCGCATCCGCACGATGCGGCGCTGTTTGAGGTCAGCAGCCCGGCCGGCGCTACCATTGCCTAACTCGCGGTGCTGTCTCGCGGTAACGAAACTTGCGGAGTCTACGGAGCTGTACCACGATACCACCAGCCGGCGGAGGCCGCCGGACGTAGCCGAAACGGAGACCGTCAATGTCAGCCGCCGTGCAACTCAAGCCTGAAATGACCGATGCCGAATGGAATACGCGATGCGAACTTGCCGCACTGTATCACGTTGTTGACCACCTTGGCTGGACCGACCTGATCAATACCCACATGTCGGCCCGCATTCCTGGTGAGCCGAACCATTTCCTCATCAACAACTACGGGGAGATGTTCGACGAGATCACCGCGTCGTCCCTGGTGAAGATGGACATGGACGGCAATGTCCTGAGTCCGGGCGGCAAGTTCAACAATGCCGGCTTTACCATTCACAGCGGCGTCTACAAGGCACGGCCCGATGCCAACTGCGTGCTGCACACACATACCCGCGCTGGTGCGGGAGTCTCGCTGTTGGAAAAAGGGCTGCGCCCGATCAGCCAGGATGCGCTGCACGTGCTGGACGACGTGGCGTACCATCCGTACGGTGTGCCCGCCACCGTGGAAGAGTGCGAGGCACTGGGCCGCACCTGCGCCCATGGCAGTTGCGTCATGCTCCTGAACCACGGACTGCTGACCCTCGGCCCGACGATCCACGGCGCGATGATGCGGCTCTATATGATGGAACGCGCCTGCGAACTGGAGCTGATCGCGCGTACGATGGATGAGCCGCCGGTGCAGATCGACGATTACGTGATTGCCAAGGCAGCCGAACGGATGAAAAAGATTCGGAATACCGAAAGCTACGGCCTGGGTGAATGGAAAGGCCTGGTGCGCACGGTTGAGCGCAAGGGTGCCGATTTCCGCCGCTGACAGCCTGGCCGGTGTCGGGCAGGGACCCCGGCACCGGCGCGTCCCCAGTTAAACCGGGCTTTGGTCGCGGAGGAGCGAAGATGGATATTCAGACCCGTCCGTTGCATCCTTTCCTCGGCGCGGAAGTATCCGGCATCGACCTGAGCCAGCCGATCGGGGACGACCGGATCGCCGCGATTCAGGAAGCGATCGACATCCATGCCGTGCTGGTGTTCCGCGACCAGCTTCTGACCGACGCCCAGCTCCGCGATTTCGCCGCGCGCTTCGGCCCGCTGGAGATCGGCCGTTCCGCGGCGCGGCCCGGACGGCGCCGGCTCTCGATCCCTCAGATCGGCGACATCTCGAACCTCGACGAAGACAACCGGGTGCGGGCACTGGACGATCGGCGTCGGCTGGACAGCCTCGGCAATCGCCTTTGGCACACCGACGCCTCCTACATGCCAGTCCCCGTCGTACTGGGCATGCTGCACGCCGTGACCCTGCCGCCGGCAAGCCCCTTCGGCAACGGGGAGACGGAATTCGCCGACATGCGCGCGGCCTATGATGCACTGCCGGAGACGACGAAAGCCGCCATCGAAGGGCTGGTCGTCGAGCACGATGTCTTCTGGTCGCGCGCGCAGATTGGCTTTACCGAGTTCCCGTCGGACGAGCGCGAACAGTATCCGCCCTCCCCGCAGCGTCTTGTGCGCCTGCATCCGGGATCGCAGCGCAAGACGCTGTACCTGTCGGCGCATGCGTCGCATGTTATCGGCTGGCCGATAGCGGATGGCCGTCTGCTGCTGTCCGACCTGACCGCTCATGCGACCCAGGCGCAGTTTGTCTACCGGCACACCTGGCGGGTGGGCGACCTCGTGATCTGGGACAATCGCTGCACCATGCATCGCGGCCGCCCGCATGACGAATCCAAGCCGCGCGACCTGCGGCGCGCGACCACGCTCGATACCGCTTCTACCCTCGATCAGGCGGCGTGACCCACCACGCCAGCGACGGAGACATAACGCAATGACCCAGGCCCTGTCCGGAATCCGCGTCATCGACATGACGCACAACCAGGCGGGCCCCGCCTGCGCGCAGATCCTTGGCTTCCTCGGCGCGGACGTGATCAAACTGGAAGAGCCGAAAGCCGGCGATGTCGCGCGCACCAACATGCGCGACAAGGCAGACAGCGACAGCCTGTTCTTCCTCATCCTGAACGCCAACAAGCGCAGCCTGACGCTCAACCTGAAGGAGGAGCGCGGCAAGGATCTGTTCCGCAAGGTGATCAGCCAGTCGGACGTGCTGCTGGAGAATTTCGGACCTGGTGCGCTGGATCGCCTGGGCCTTGGCTACAAAGCTCTGTCCGCGCTCAACCCGCGGCTGATCTACGCGACGATCAAGGGATTCGGCACCTATGGGCCGTACAGCGGCTTCAAGAGTTTCGAGCCGATCGCGCAGGCCATGGGCGGCGCCATGGCGGTGACGGGGTTTCCCGAAAATCCGCCGACCTACGTGTTTCCGGCGATCGGCGATTCCGGCACCGGCATGCACATGGCGATCGGCATCCTGGCGGCGCTGCAGCAGCGCCACGCCACCGGCAAGGGCCAGCATGTCGAGGTGTCGATGCAGGATGCGGTGGTGAACCTGATCCGCGTGAGCCTGCGCGACCATCAGCGGTTCGGCCACCCGCCGCCGCGCGCCGGCAACCAGCTCGGGCGGACAGTGCCGGGCACAACCTATCCCTGCGCGCCGGGCGGGCCGAACGACTACGTCTACATTTTCGCCCAGCCGCAGATGTGGAAGCCGCTGCTGGCAGCGATGGGGCAGCCGGAATTGGCCAACGATCCGCGCTTCGCCACGCCGGATGCGCGGTGGGAGAACCGCGCGGCGCTGAACGCCATTGTTGAAACCTGGACGCGCGCCCGGACCAAGCACGAGGTGATGCGCCTGCTCGGCGAAGCCGGCGTGCCCAGCGGCGCGTGCCAGGACACCGGCGAAGTGCTGGCCGATCCGCATCTGCGCGCGCGGGACATGATCGTCGATATCAATTATCCGAAGCGCGGCACCTACCAGACCGTGGGCTGCCCGATCAAACTGTCTGACTCACCGGCCGAGGTGACCCGCCCGCCGCTCCTGGGCGAACACACCGACGCGCTGCTCCGCGCGCTGTGCGGCGTGGACGAAGGGGAGCTGGGGACGTTGCGGGAGAAGGGGGTTATTTGAACGGCGCGAAAGCGGGGTTCAGTTAACGACATCCTCCAGTGTCAGGATGGCTTCATTGCCGAATCGCGGAGGCTTGGCGCAGCTGAGATGCTGCCCCGCCTCCACCCGACGTGACATCGGATCTGGCGCAGGGGGTCTGGATAAGCGCGCAGGATGATTGAGCAGTCAGGTAGCTCACAAACCTATTCTCGCGCCACTCACGCCGCGTACGGCAAGCGGTAGGTGCCCGTGGTCAAGTCAATGCCGATCTCGCGCGCTGTGGGAACCGGCCGCACTTCCTTGCCGTCTCTTTCCAACCGGATCAGTCCATGCTTCGCCAACTGCTGAAGTGCACGTGACACATTGGGCTGTGCACGTCCGGTCAAGTGGGCAAGCTCGGACACCGAAGCCGGTTTTGCCTGATTGATGATCCGCAGCAGATCCAGGTTGCCCTGAGACGAAAGAACCCCGAGAAGCGCGCCGGCAGGTATTGGCGATGCCCGACGTTCGCCACGAGCGACGGCGCGCATCTCCTCCCGCAGCTCATTCAGAGACTTCTTCATCATCGTCGCCCTCTTCCTCCAATTCGACTTCGTCGGTATCAAATTCGAAAGTAACCCCCTCCGACTTGCATGCCCGTTCCACTTCATCGAAGAAGTCGCAGAGTAGCTGGTCGGTCCCCTGGAAATCATACGGCACGGTCTCCGCCGTTTGCCGAAAACGATGCCTGTGATCGTAGGCCTGCAGACGTGGAATTCCGTGCGCGTTGCCGAATCTCAGCAAGCAGATCATGTCCATGTCATGCAGGGAGAATGCATATCGGATTCCGTGTGGTCTGCCTGTGGTACGCTGTGATCGCCTCACACGAAACCTGATGCACCACCCGTTATACCAGCGGCCCGGACTCTTGACTCATCGGTTGATTGTCGGGCCGCTGGTATCTCATTGATTTCGCGCGCAGCCGACACACCAACCCTGCGCGCATACCAGTCAGCCCTGCGGGCTGCTGGTATTACTGATCCAGTAGCGTCGCCGGTTATAGTCCAGCAGACGTTCCATAGCTTCATCGCCATTCATATATCACATCCTGATATATGAATCAAGGCTGTTCCCGCATCACGATCCCCGCTTTCACGCGATGGGCCTGGTTCAGGGCGAGCTGAGGTGCTCGAACACTACACAAAAGGACCGCACCAGCCTGCACCTGTGGAGCACGCGTTTGAGCCGTTTCCGGAGCGAGTAACGCTGCTTCAGCCCACCCGTCGCTCCAACCGCCAAGCTCTGAGCTGCCCGCCCGCACAAACACACAAACCGTCAGATCACCGCCGGCAGCGACGTCGTACGCACCCCACTGTCCCACCGCAACGATCCCGCCGACGCGCAGA
>DATNEJ010000111.1:0-10970 GCA_035606775.1 Acetobacteraceae bacterium
AACCTGATGGGACATTCCCGCGGCGGCCATATTGCCTTTCGTGTCGCGCAGCGGCGCCCCGACCTGATCCGCAAGCTGGTGCTTGCGGAACCCGGGGGCGATCTCGATTCGTCGCTGGCGCCTGGAGAGGCTCAGGGACCATCGGTCCGCGCGCACATGCTGGCCGCGGCGGACAGGATTGCGGCCGGCGATATCGAGGGTGGGCTGTCCTCCTTCATGGATTCGATCGAAGGGCCTGGCGGCTGGCGCCGGCTGCCGGAGCTGGCCAGGCAGGAGCTGCGCGATAACGCCATGACACTGCGCGCGCAGGTGGACGAGCAGCGGCAGCCGTTCTCGCGGGCCGATGCGGAATCGATCCGGATACCGACGCTGTTTATTGGTGGAGCGAATACGCCGGGCAAGCTGCCGATGGTTCTGCGTGCGCTGGCGGCTCACGTGGTCGGTTCGCAGGTGGTGCTCATTCCACACACGACGCACATGATGATCGATCAGGACCCGGTCCGGTTCAGCAGAGAGGTGCTGACGTTTCTGGACTCGCGCTGACCGGGCAAAGCGGTGGTGCCTTCAGGAAAGTGAATACCGTCGGCCAGGGAAAATCCCTACCCTTGTGTCAAACAGGGGGGCTGTCGATGTCGGGAACAGCCATCGCGTGGCCCGCCAAGTCGCGCGAAATTCACAATCATCATATCGATTCGACTGTCTGGAATGAGCTGGTCTTTCGCGACGATGACATTGTCGTCGCGACCTATGCAAAGTCCGGCACCACCTGGACCCAGCAGATTCTCGGGCAGCTTCTGTTCAACGGCGCGACCGATCTGCCTCTTGCGGATATGTCTCCCTGGCTCGACCTGCGAGTGCCACCGACACCGGTCAAGCTGGCCGCGCTGGAGGCGCAGACTCACCGGCGGTTTCTCAAGACCCATCTTCCGGTTGATGCGCTGGTCTACTCGCCCCGGGCCAGATACTTGTACCTGGGGCGTGACGGGCGCGACGTGGTCTGGAGCCTTTACAACCACCACAGCCGGGCCAACGATCTCTGGTACCAAATTCTCAACGACACGCCGGGGCTTGTCGGTCCGCCGATGGGGCGGGCGCCGGCGGATGTCAGGCAGTACTTTCTGGACTGGCTTGATGGCGACGGTCACCCGTTCTGGCCGTTCTGGGAGAATGTCCGTTCGTGGTGGGCGATCCGCGATCTGCCGAATCTGATGCTTCTGCATTTCGATGAACTGAAGGCGGACCTGCCTGGCAGTATCCGGCGGATTGCCGCCTTTCTCGAAATCCCGATCGATGAGCAAGGCTTTCCGATGATCGTCGAGCATTGCGGGTTCGACTGGATGAAGGCGAACGGCACCGCTGCTGTGCCGCTTGGCGGCGCGCCATGGGACGGCGGGGCCGAGACCTTCATCCACAAGGGGATCAACGGACGCTGGCGCGACGTGCTGACAGCGGAGGATTGCCGCCACTACGAAGATGCAGCGCAGCGGGAGCTTGGTGCCGACTGTGCTGCCTGGCTGGCGGGAAACGCGGGTAAAACAAGCTAATCCCGTAAGAACAGCCCTTGTCCGTTGATGTCGAGATTCTCCACCCTGACCGAGGTTGCCGTTTGGTCGGCGCCGACCGCGAAAGACACGCCACTCCGGCCATAGGCGTTTTCGCCGATCGGCTGATAGGTGAACACGTCGCGGTCGAAGTGCAACAGCGGATAGGGGGCCAGCTTTGGACCGAGTTTCAGCACGAGGCCCACTTCCGACGTGCCAACCTCGATCCGGCCGAACAGGTCGTTGCTGTAGGACCCGGCATAGGCGGCCGGCGGCAGGGACGCCGACGCTGCCGCCGGTTTCCGGCTGTAGTCGACGCTGGTGCCGTAGGTGGGCGCCATCACCACCCGAAGTGCCTGCTGGAACAAGGCCAGCCAGTTCCGCTCGATACGGCCGTCCAGCGCCAGGTCAAGGAAGCTGCGGCTGACGGCTTCCGGCACGCCGATCGGCTGCGCATTCGTGAGTGCGACGATGCCAAGCTGCTCGCCTGGCATCAGGATGACAGACGTCGCTGCCCCGATATTGAACGCGCCGGAGTGGCTGAGGCGCACGCGGCCTTTGGCGTCGTAGTCGATGTTCCAGCCAAGTCCGTAGAGCGGGACGTGATCCGTCGCTGGATTTCTGGGAGGCTCCCGGATCATCTGCGGGCGGTGCGTTTCCGCCAGTGCGCTGCCGCCGAGGATCCGGGTTCCGCCGATCGCGCCACCGCCGAGTTGCAGCCGTAGCCACGCCGTCATGTCGCGGACGGACGCACTGACACCGCCCGCGGGCGATTGGGCATCGGCATCGCGCGTCGCACGCGCAACCCATTTGCCGTCGGTTTGCATGTGCAGTACGGCGTGATTCCCATCCGCGGCGAAATCGGCATAGCGCGAACTGGTGCGGTGCATGCCGAGCGGTCGGTAAAGGAGTGCGGCGGTCAATTCCTCCCAGGGGCGGCCGGCGGCTTGCGCTGCCGCGAACGCTGCGGCGGACAAGCCAAAATTCGTATAGGCATAGTGCGAACGGAAGCTGCTGCCCGGCCGTATGAACCGCATGCGATGCAGCACCTCCGTCCGGCCATAGCCGACTTCCTCCAGCGTATCGCCCGCATGGTCGGGCAAGCCGCTGCGGTGGCAGAACATGTCGCGCAGCGTGACCTGCCGGCTGACCCATGCGTCATGCAGGGCAAACCCCGGGTCATGGCGCACGATCGGATCGTCCCAATCGACAATTTTCCGGTCCGAGAGGATCGCCATGACGGTTGACGCGATCGGCTTCGATACCGACGCCAACTGGAAGATCGTGTCCGCGTCGACGGTGCCTGTCTTACCGGCCGCCCGAACCCCGAACCCTTTCTGATAGACCACGGCATCCTTCGACACGACGGCGATTGCCATCCCCGGCACGCCGGTCCGGTCCATGGCATCCCGCACAAGTCCGTCAAGTTTCGACAATGCGTCGGCGAGACCGCTTTCCGTTGGATTTGTCCGGGTCGCCCCACTGGCCGGCGCTGCCACGCCCAGTGCGGCTGCCCCGAAGGCAGCACGCCGGGTCAGGCCAGAAGGGACGGACAAACGGGCCATCGCGATGATCCTGCCAAGCCGGTCGATCGCGAAGCATGGCCTGTCCGTTACGCATTGCGGGCGGTGTCCGCGATCACGATCGGGTGCGTCGCCGGCGTTCGTCCGGGCCAAACGAGGCTCGATCAGGCGCCGGCGTCAGGCCGACGTCCCAAAGCGGCCTTGGGTCCACTGCGAAGCCCGCCGGGCAATGGTCCGGGCCGGCCGGAATGCCCATGTCGCGCGCTCTGCGTGGCTCCATCTCTCGTAGTGCCTGTGCATCGCGCAGCGATTCGATCCACGCGATGTAGACGCTCAGCAATCCGAGACCGGCACGGCGCTTCCTCGCGGTTTCGTGCGCGGCGAGGTGCGGCGTCAACGAAGAGGCGGCGAAAGCGGACATTGTGCTGATTCTCCCGTTATGTGACAAAATCCGCATAGCGGCGAGGCCTTCGTGTGG
Organism: Acetobacteraceae bacterium; assembly: GCA_035606775.1. GTDB lineage: Bacteria > Pseudomonadota > Alphaproteobacteria > Acetobacterales > Acetobacteraceae > Rhodopila. The sequence continues at coordinate 3,543 of DATNEJ010000111.1, forward strand.
GCACTCTTCGCGTGCGGATTGGCGCGGTGATATCTGCGGTGATGCCTCTGCTTCCCACAACGACCGGCGAATGGAATTTCCAGGCAGCGGCTGGAAATTCCGCAGAAAGCGCCGTTGCAGAGACCGGTTCGCGACCGGATGCTGCGGTCAGTGCCGGCCATGCAGTCTGATTTCGCAACGAAACTACGGGTGACCGCCGCGGCTCTCGGCTGTGCCAGTCGCAAGGACCTTTGCGCCCGGTTTCGTGCGGTCAATCCTGGCACGCATTTCGACCTGGAGCGATCGCACAAATGGCTGCAGGGCCGCGCGCTGCCACGTTCAGCCCAGGTTTACGACGATTGGGCCAAAGTGCTTGGCACCAAACGTTCTGGTGCCTGGCTTGCATCGTGCACCGGTGACGCATTCCTTGAGGAGATATGCGCGCTCTATGACGCGGACCCTGCGACCCTGGCGGAGCGGGCAGAGGTATCAGCGGAAGATGCCGCAGGTGCTGCTTCTCACAGCCATTCGGAAGCCGGTTATCTGTGCGGAACCTACGTCTGCTATTCGCTGGCCTGGTCGCCATACTATCGGGGCCAGATCATCCGCGGCGCGTTGACGGTTGGGACCGGCAGAAAGGGTGTGCCGCTGCAGGCATGCTATGCCGAGGCGTTGTTGACGCGACAGGTGCGGTTCGACGGGGAGGTGCTGATCGCCGGCCGCACCGTGCATATCGACCTTCGCGGATCGCGAAGCATTGCCCCGCTGTTCATGAGCCTCCATTTGCCGGGTCCGCCGGCGAGCGTGCTGTCCGGCGTCATGTCCGGTGCGATCACCGTCGCGCCCGAAGCGGAGCCTGCCGCGAGCCGGATGGTGGCCGTACGGGTCCCGGTTGAAGCCACAGCTTCAAACCGCTATTTCGCACCGATTTCCGGCACGATCGCCGCGGACCTGCTGGCGAGCGGCTTGAGGCTGAGTGCACCCGAGAATGCCGAGGTGCTGATCCGTGACTTTCTGTTGGGACCGGGTCTGAATCAGGTTCCGCAATCGGACCAGACTCAGCTCACGTCGCTATTCGACAGATGCTATCTCGATAGCTGCTGACGGCATGGTCTGATCAGGTGCCCTCCGCGGGCGCTTCGAGTTCCTCCCGCAGCATTTCCAGGTGCAGCCATTGCTCCTCAGCCGCCGTCAATGCGGCCTGGGCCGCCGCCAGCGCGGTGCTGGCTGCGGTGAAACGTGCCGGTTCCCGGCGGTAAAGTTCCGTGTCGTTCAGTACGGTGCCAAGCCGTTCGAGTTCGGCTTCGAGTGCGGCGATCTGCGCCGGCAGGGTCTCCAGCGCGTGCTTGTCCTTGAAACTCATGCGGTGTGCAGCGGACGTGGCTCGGGGCCGCGCTTCCGTCGGCGCGCGGGATTTTGCCGTGGTCGTGCCCGCCGACGATTTCATTCCCGGTGCAGGTCCGCGCTGCGCCAGCATGTCGGTGTACCCGCCGGCGTACTGGACCCAGCGTCCGTCACCCTGTGCGGCGATCACCGACGTGACGACCCGGTCCAGAAAATCCCTGTCGTGGCTTACCAGAAGCACGGTGCCGGCATAGTCGGCCAATTGTTCCTGCAAAAGTTCCAGCGTTTCCAGATCGAGGTCGTTCGTGGGTTCGTCGAGCACCAGCAGATTGGACGGCCTGGCAAATGCGCGCGCGAGAGTCAGCCGCCCGCGCTCTCCACCCGATAAGACGCCAACCGGGGTATTTGCCTGCTCCGGTCCGAACAGGAAGTCCTTCATGTAGCTCATGACATGCCGGGGCTTGCCGCCGACAGTCACCGTATCGCCGCCGTCCTCTGTCAGTGCGTGTGACAGCGTTTCCGCCGGATCGAGCGACTCCCTTCGTTGATCCAGAGTCACCTGCGCCAGATTGGTTCCCAGGCGAACCGTCCCGATATCGGGCGGCAGTGTGCCTGTCAGCAGTTGCAGGAGTGTTGTCTTGCCGGCGCCGTTTGGCCCGACAATGCCGATCCGGTCGCCGCGCAGGATACGCGCCGAGAAATCGCGCACCACCGGACGATCGCCGAACGCCTTGGATACGCGCTCGGCCACCGCCACCGTCCTGCCCGAGAGATCGGCGTCAGCCGTCTCCAATCGCACCTTGCCGGTTGCCGCTCGTTGCTCCCGGTGCCTCTTGCGCAGGACGTGCAGATCCGCCAGCCGCTTCTGATTGCGCTTGCGGCGCGCGGTCACGCCGTAGCGCAGCCAGTCCTCCTCCATGGCAATCTTGCGGCCGAGCTTGTGGCGTTCGTTTTGTTCCTGTTCCAGCACGGTGTCGCGCCAGGTTTCGAAGCCGGCAAAGCCCTGATCCAGTTGGCGCGCCACGCCGCGGTCCAGCCAGACCGTCGCGCGCGAGATGCGTTCCAGCAGGCGGCGGTCATGGCTGATCAGCACGACGGCCGAGCGCAGAGCGCTTAGCGCATCCTCCAGCCATTCGATGCCCGGCAGGTCGAGGTGGTTGGTCGGCTCGTCCAGCAGCAGGATATCGGGCTCCGGGGCCAGAACCTGGGCCAGCGCGCAACGGCGCGCTTCGCCGCCGGAAAGCGTCGCCGGGTCTTCCAGTCCGGTCAGGCCGAGTTGGTCGAGGAGGTACGCAGCGCGATGACGATCGCCCGCGGCGTTGTCGAATCCGGCCTCCACGTACCCGAGCGTTGTCGCGAAGCCGGTGAAATCCGGCTCTTGTGCCAGGTATCGGATGGTCACGCCCGGCTGGACGAAGCGCCGTCCGGCATCGGACTCAAGCAAGCCGGCCGCGATGCGCAGCAGGGTGGATTTGCCCGATCCGTTGCGTCCCACCACGCAAATCCTGTCGCTGGCCGAAACCGACAGGCCCGCACCGGCAAGCAGCGGATCGGTGCCAAAAGTGAGGTGGATGTCTTGCAGGGAGAGCAGGGGAGGGGCCATCCGCCCCGCATACCACGCTCGGGGCCGGTTGGCGCCCCGGCGGCGCGGCGATTATCCGCTGGCGATCGGCAGCGTGTGTCCCGTGTCGTAAGGCGTGAGCAGAACCGAGCCGGGTCCCGCAGGACCCGCCGGGATATCGGTGGCGTAGATCTGCGACTGGCCGCTGATGTGCATGTCGGCGACCAGTTGCGACCCGTTGTAGAGGAAGAGTTCGCCGGCCGTTGGGTTCGACTTAGCGAAGACCTCGCTGGTGGCTTGCGTGTTGTTCAACGTGATCGCGCTGCCGTCCCCGAAATGCGTGACGGGCGCCAGGAATTGCATCGCTGTACTCGTCGGGATCGCGCTATCGCCGATGTACAGATGCGCCGATTGAAGCTGGATGGTTTCGCCGGCGCTGGCACTGATAACGGAGACCGTGCTGCCTCCGGCCGCACGGACGACACCTTCGCCGGTCAGTTGGCCGACCGCCAGGGTTGAGGCGTTGACGGTCATCGTACCGTCGTTCTCGACCGGACCATGAGGCAGGCTGGCGGTGCCGATAAGGTGCGCGTCGAGCGTTGCCCCGTTCGCAAGGCTGCTGTTGCCGTGTATGGCCAGCGTGCTGCCGCTGATGAATTCAGTGATCCTGAGCTGACCGCCGGATGTGTGGATTCCCCCTGTTGTCAGCGCGACTTTCTGGCCGCCGGTGCCGATGTCGATCTGATCGACGCCGAAGACGTGCAGCGTGCCGATACTGTAGGCCCCCGCGGTGCGGAAGCCGATCTCTGCCGGCGCAGCCGACGTTCCTTGAAGCGAGAAATTCACGCCGTCGGCAAAACCGAGTGGAACCGCGGCGGAGCCTGCCGTGACGACGGCTGTATCGCCCGCCTGCGGCACGCCGTTCGGCGTCCAGTCGGCCGGATTGGCGAAGGTGTCACTGCCCCCGAACCATGTCCGGGTGACGTCCGCAACCGGGTTGATGGACGTTCCGTATGTCGGGCCCCAGGCATCGGATGGTTTGGTCTTGCTCCACCAAAGCTGGTCAGCGTTTTCCTGCCAGATGGCGCCGTTCACATACGCCAGTTCAATCACGCGCCCAGTTGTCGGATCGGCGACGCCGTTCAGCGTCACCTGGCCATTCACGATGGACCAGTTGTTGCCGCTCGCATCGGTGATGGCTTGGTTGGCGAATTGCGGATCGACCGTAACGATCGCGTCGTTCGCCGAAGGGTGCTGGCCGGGGATCGGATCGATCTCGGTGCCGTAGGGCGGAGACCATTGATCGCCCGGACTTGTCTTGGACCACCAAAGATTATCGGTGTTCTTCTGCCAGATTGTGCCGTTCTCGAACGCCATTTCGATGACGTTGGCAGTGGTGGGATCTATAACGCCGTTTACGGCAACCTGCCCGCCTACAATTGACCATATATTGCCATATTCATCGACGATCGACTGATCAGGCAAGCTTATTACCGTATTATCGGGTGATTGCATTTCGCGTTACCTTACCTCCACCGTAATGGACTTGTAGACCTGATCAATCGTAATCCGACAGGCATTTCGCGGTAACGAAGCAGTGAGTCGAGTATCATATCGTATCAGTTATAAAAGGCCGACGCGGTGCATGAATTGGAGTGAAACCGGACGGAAGCCCGTTTCGCTATCCGACCTACGGCGCCGCAACCGGAACCCGGCAACGTCCGCCCCGGATACAGAACCCGGTGCAGGGAGGCCACGCCCGGTCAGCGTGGCACGGGTCACGCTGTGCCATAGCAACACTGACGCCACGCAAGAACGTGGCACCCCTTCGGCAGGTTCGGTCGCCGGCACGGGGCGGAGGCTGCACTTTGGCTTGACCCAACGCTGGGTGGCGACCGCTGCGCTCGCCCCGTCCTTCGGCCCGGTAACGAATATTTGCCTTTCTTCCACTTCTCGGGCAGGTGGTCGCGGACGGCGAAGGGAGTCTGCGATGAAGGTGATTGGGACAAGGCAGGTGCGAACAATCGTGCGCATGTTCGCGGTCTGCGTGTGCCTGGCGGTATCGGTCCGCGCCCAGGCTGCGGACCCGGTCCGCCTCGGCCTGCTGCACACCTTGTCCCCAGCGCCGTTCTATATCGCCCAGGAACGAGGCTACTTCCGCGATGCCGGGATCGACCTGAGCTTCCGGTTCTTCGATGCGGCCCAGCCGATCGCCGCGGCGGCCGTGTCGGGCGACATCGACGTCGGACTGACCGCCTTGACGGGCGGGTTCTTCAACCTGGCGGAGAAAGGCACCCTGAAGGTCATCGGCGGCGGGCTGCATGAGGAACACGGCTACCAGGGTTCGGCTATCCTGGCCTCCGATGCGGCGTTCAAAGCTGGCCTCACTGACGTTGCCAAGTTGGGCGGCCACAGCTTTGCCATCACTCAGTACGGCTCTTCCTTTCACTACATGATCGGGCGCATCGCCGAAGCGAAGGGGTTCGACCTCAAGTCCGTGACGCTGCGGCCCGTCCAGCAGGTCAGCAACATGCTGGCGGCGCTGCAAAGCAACCAGGTCGATGCCACCATCGCCATCGCCTCCCAGGCGCGCCAGCTTGTCGCCGCCGGTCATGGCCATATCCTTGGCTGGGTGGGGGATATCGTGCCGTATCAACTGACGGCGGTGTTCACCACTGTAACGATGATAAAAGACAAACCCGATGTGCTGCGCCGGTTCGCCAAAGCCTATCAGCATGGCGTGGACGATTACCGGGAAGCCTTCCTTCGCCAGGACGCGTCGGGCCATCCGATCGTCGACGCGAACACCGACGCCGTGATCCCGCTGATCACCCGTTATGTCTACACGGGCGATCCCAACGCGCGCGCCAAGATCCTTGCTGGCGTCGGCTATTACGACAAGGGCGGTGCACTCGACGCCGCGGACGTCGCCGCGCAGGTGCGCTGGTTCAAGGCTCAAGGTCTGGTCAAGGGTGATACCGATCCATCCGCGATGATCGACACCCACTTCATGCCGGTGCGATGAGGCGCCGCGCTGTCCGCGCGACCCCCCACGTGGTTTCGCTGACACCGCGCGCGATATGAGCCACGGACTGCGGCTGGTGCTGCAAGGCATCTGCCACGCCTACCGGAACCTTTCGGTCGTCGAGGATATCGACCTTGTCGCGGAGCCAGGCCAGGTTCTCGTCCTGGTCGGCCCCTCCGGCTGCGGCAAGTCCACGCTGCTCGGCATCATGGGCGGCCTGATTGCGCCCTCCGGCGGCACGGTGCGCTGCGAGGGCGCGGTGGCCGAGGACTGCCTCAACCCGCTCACATACGTGTTCCAGGACTTCGCCCTGCTGCCCTGGCGCAGCGTGGCGGGCAACATCTCCCTGGTGCTGGAAGACCGGCTGCCCCGCGCGGAACGCGCCGCGCGCGTGGCCGAGGTGCTGACCCTGACCGGACTAGCGGATTTTGCCGATGCTTGGCCACGGCAACTCTCCGGTGGCATGCGCCAGCGGGTCGGCATTGCCCGTGCCCTGGCCGTGCGCCCGGCCTGCCTGCTGATGGATGAGCCGCTGTCGGCGCTCGATGCGCAGACCCGCGATCTGCTGCTGGACGAGTTCGCCGGGCTGATCGCCCGCGCCGGTACCACCACCGTCTACGTCACCCACAACCTCTCCGAAGCCGCCCGGCTCGGCCACCAGATCGCCGTCCTGTCCCGCCGCCCGGGGCGGGTTCGTGCCGTGCTGCGGATCGAGCGTCCGCTGGCAGGCCGGACGGCAGCCGATCCGGACCTGTTGGAGATCGAAGGAGAGCTTTGGCGCATGATCCGCGACGATGCGGCAGCGGCGGAAAGGGAGCGTCTGGATGCCGATTCCTGATGCCGGAAGGCTGAATGGCGCCGTGCGGTTCCGCGGCGGCGGTTTCGCACCGCACGACCGTGCACTGGCCGGTGCGGTGACGCTGATTGCCCTTGTCGCGCTGTGGCAGGCACTGGCGTCGGCCGGTCTGATCCCCACGCTGTTTCTGCCGGCACCCATCGCGATTGCGCGTGCCCTGTGGGACCTTGGAGTCAGCGGCGAGCTTTGGAAGCACCTGTCCGCATCTTTAGGACGCCTGATAATCGGCTGGACGATCGGCACCGTGTTCGGGATCGGCATGGGTCTCGCCGTCGGCCTCTGGTCGGCGTTTCGTTCACCGGGCATGGCGGTCGTCGCTGCCCTGTTTCCGATCCCGAAGATCGCGCTGGTGCCACTGTTCATCATCTGGTTCGGCATCGGCGAGGGATCGAAGATCGCCACACTGGCATTCGGCGTGTTCTTTCCCACTGTCATCGCCACGGCCGGCGGCGTGGACAATGTGCCGCGCAACCTGATCCGCATGGGGCAAAGTTTCGGCCTGCCGACCTGGTCTATCATCCGCAAGATCGTGCTGCCGGGTGCGTTGCCGGCCATCCTGAATGCGTTCCGCGTGACCGCTTCGATCGCCATCGTGTTGCTGGTCGCGGCGGAGATGATCGGCGCGGAGCGGGGGATCGGCGCTTTCGTCCTGGCAGCCGGCAA
>DATNEJ010000210.1:0-3982 GCA_035606775.1 Acetobacteraceae bacterium
GCCGGCAGGCCGCGCGCCGCGTCGTCGGCCGAGTAGGGGGCGGTGCCTTCCTGCGCGCGGTGGGTGGCGCCCTTGCGGCCGGAGTGCGCAAGCTGGATCGCCGGCACGCTGCCCTCGTCGCGGATGAAGCGCGCAATCTGCTTCCACGCGGCGGCCTGGGTGTCGTTCCAGATACCGGGACAGGCATGAGTGACGCGGCCGCGCGGTTCCACCGACGTTGCCTCGGTCATCACCACGCCGAAGCGGCCCAGCGCGAACTTGCCCAGATGGGCCATGTGGAAGTCCAGCGGCACGCCGTCCTGCGCGCGGTATTGCACCATGGGCGCCAGCACGGCCCGGTTGGGCAGCGTGATCCCGCGCAGCGTGAGCGGCGTGAACAGCAAAGGCCGGTCCGGCCCGGGTGACGGGTTGGCATCCATGCGAGAAAGGGTCCTGGCTGACGATCGGTGCGGCATCATCGACCGAAACGGCGCGCGCTCCAAGCGCCACGCCCCGCACCGCGCTGCCGAACCTATCCCCCCGACAGGGCACCAACTATGAACACCTCATCGCCCTCGTGCAGCCGGATCGCGGCGTCCCTGGCATCCTGCTCGTTCACGAAGCACCGCATATGGCGCCGGACCCGATCCTGCTCATCCACGATGCGGAACCGGATCCCCGGAAAGCGCCGGTCCAGGTCGTCCAGCACCTGCCCCAATGTCTCCCCGCTCGCCTGCATGGCAGAGGCGCCGTGGGTGTAGCTGTGCAGCAGGGGTGCCACGCGCACCTCCACCAGGCTCATCGCAGCGCGGCCTCCACCGCGTAGATTTCCGGCAGGTCGCGGGCGATGCAGTCCCACTGACCGCCCTCGTCACGGCTCGCCCAAAGCCCGCCCGAGGTGGTGCCGAAATAGAGGCCCGCCGGCGCAAGCGGATCGGCGCAGAACGCCTGCCGCTTGACGGTGAACCAGGCCTGCTCCCGCGGCAGGCCGGCATCCAGCCGCTGCCAACTCCCGCCGGCATCGTGCGTGACATAGACGGCCGGCCTGCCGCCCGGGCTGACCCGCGGCCACACGGTGGAGCCATCCATCGGGAACACCCAGGCCGTGTCCGGATCGCGCGGATGCACCGCCAGCGGCAGGCCGATATCGCCAATCTCCGCCGGCATCCGCTCGCCGATCCGCACCCAGGTCTCGTCCGGCAAGTCCATGCGATAGATGCCGCAGTGGTTCTGCTGATACAGCCGGTCCGGCCGCAGCGGATGCAGCGCCACGCGGTGCGGGTCCTGGCCGTATTCCGGCAGCGCGTCCGGCAGGAATTCGGCGCGCGATCCGCGATTGAGCGGCCGCCAGGATGCGCCCTGGTCGTCGGTGACAAAGACGCCGCCCCCGGACATGCCGACATACATCCGGCGCGGATCGCGCGGGTCGATCAGGATCGAATGCAGCTTCGGCCCGTCCGGCGTGCCGTCCTGTTCGCCGCCCGTCCAGGTATCGAGCATGGGGTGGTCGTTCAGGCCGCTGACGCTCGCCCAGCTTCGTCCGCCGTCCTCCGAACGGAACAGGCCTTGCGGGGAGGTGCCGGCGTACCAGACCTCCGGCTCCGTCTCATGGCCCGGCGTCAGCCAGAACACGTGATCCACCGCGCGCGCCCGCGCCCCCGCGGCCTTCGGGAATTGCGGCGGGCGGCTCGCCTCCTGCCAGCTTGCGCCGAAATCTGTCGAGCGGAACACGGTCGGGCCGAGATGGCCGGTGCTGGCGGCCATCAGCATCGTTGCCCGGTCACGAGGGTCCAGCACGATGTGGTGGATGACGTGGCCGAGGAAATGCGGCCCCTCCAGCCGGAATGTGCGCCGAGCGGCATCGGTGCTGAGCATGAAGGCGCCCTTGCGCGTTGCCACCATCAGCAGCAGGTCGTCCATCGCAGCCTCCGCCCGTGGGTTCGGTGCCTGTGTCAGGAAAGCGACTCTGCGCTGGCCCCGGCAGAGGCTTCAAGGGTCTCCGGTCACGTTGCGGCCATCGTGAACCGCGGCCTGCCGCCTGTTCAGGCCGCGGCGGTCAGCCGGATCGGCAGGCTCGCCAGCCCGCGCAGCGTGTTGTTGTAGCGCCGCCGTGGCGTCCCCGTGATCTCGATCGCGCCAACCTTCCGCGCCAGTGCTCCCAGCACGAGTTCGCCCTCTAGCCGCGCCAGCACGGCGCCGACGCAGCCATGGATGCCGGTGCCGAAACCCACATGGCCCGCATTGCGGCGCGTGATGTCGAATGCGTCCGGCTGTTCCCATCGCCGCGGGTCGCGATTGGCCGCGCCCAGGAACATCAGCACCTTGCAGCCTTCGCCGATCGTCTCCCCGCCGATGTCCACCGGGCGGGTGGTGGTGCGGAAGAAGGTCTGCACCGGGCTTTCCAGCCGCACCGCCTCCTCGAACGCCGCGCGTGCCAGCGACGGATCGGCACGGAGCTGCGCGAACGCCGCCGGGAACCGGGCCAGGCAATAGACCGCGGCGCCCAGGCCGTTCACCGTCGTGTCCACGCCGGCGGTCAGCAGCGAGCGAACCAGGATTTCCGCCTCCGGCACCGTCACCTCGCCGCTGTCGGCTGCCGCGTGGATGACAGCGCCAAAGCCGGTCGGCGACAGCGCCTCCCGCCGGGACTGCGCCTGCACCCATTCCAGCACCGGCGCCGCGTCCGCCACCGCCGCATCAAAGAACCCATTCCTGGGACCGAAGGAGTTGAACACCATGTTGCCGTAGGGCAGCAGGAAGCGCCGGTTCTCGCGCGGCATGCCCACGGCATCGGGGAATACCGTCAGCGGGTACGCTTCGGCCAGGTCGGTCACTGCGTCGAATTCGCCGCGCGCCAGCAATTCGTCGATCAGCACCTCGGCTGCCGCCGCGAAGCTTTCGCGCAGCGCGCGCACCGCGGCCGGCGACATCACCCGGTCCATCAGCTTCCGCGTCCGGTCATGCAGCGGCGGATCCGTTTCCAGCAGCAGGCTCGGCAGGCGCCACGGCTTTTCCTTGGCGAAGTCGGAGAGCCCAACGCCACGCGCACTGGAGAAGCTGCCCCAATCGAGCAGCAGGCTCCGCACCTCCTCATAACGGGCGACCGCATAGATGTCGTAGTGCGGAAGATGCACGACGGGACCCGCGTCGCGCATTGCCGCGTGCGCGGGAAACGGATCGGCGAAGAATGCCTCGCAGAACGGATCGATATCGAGTTCCGCGATCGCCATGGATGTCTCCCTGGTTCAGGCGGCTTGATCAGGCCGCGCGCCACATCTCCCCGTCGCGGCGCACCTTGCCTTCTGCCTCCATCTTCAGCAGATGCGCCAGCACATTCCGCTCCGCCGCGCGCCTGAGCCGCGGATTGATCTGCGAATAGAGCGTATCCATCAGCGTGTAGGTGCCCGCCGGACCATCGTTCAGGCGTTTGGCGATCGCCTGCTCCCGCGCCATCCGGTGGGTCAGCATCTCGCTCACCAGCGCCCGCGGCTCCCGCAGCGGCGGCCCGTGTCCGGGAAGGTAGACATCGTCGTCCCGCCCCAGCAGCAGGTTCAGGCTGGCGAAGTAATCCTTCATGTCCCCGCCGGGCGGACTGACGACACTGGTAGACCAGGACATCACGTGATCGGCGCTGAACAGCACGTTCTCGCCGTTGGTTGGCAGCGCGAAGCACAGATGATCCAGCGCATGGCCCGGTGTATGGATCGCCGTCATGCCGGCAATCGTGTCGCCGTGCGCCAGCTTGACGTCCGGGTCGAAACTGTCGATGGCGCTGCGCTGGAATCCGACAGTCGGCGCCCCGGTGGCTTCCTGCAGCGCCGGCACCGCGCCGACATGGTCGTGGTGCGTGTGGCTCACCAGGATCAGCGCGATCTGGCCGCCGGTGTGGCGCATGATCGCCTCGACATGCTCCGGATGATCCTCCGGCCCGGGATCGAGCACCGCGAGACCCTGTTCGGTCTCGATCAGATAGGTATTGGTGCCGTAATAAGTCATCGGCCCG
>DATNEJ010000226.1:0-22829 GCA_035606775.1 Acetobacteraceae bacterium
TTGTAGTTGTCAAACGCATTTGGTGCGTGTATAGACCGTTCCACGAATTGGGCGGACATGGCGAGCGTTCTGAGCAAGCAGCGGAACCGTAGTAGTGCCTGGTGGCCGAGGATTAAATAAGAAGCCGGTCGCAAGCTCCACTTACAAAGCGTGGACTGTCAATATCTACGACGCGGCGAACTCACACCGGCCATATTGTGCCGAACTGGTCACCCCTGCCGGGAAGATTATCGGGCTAGTGCGTGGCGGCAACTTCCAATACGTGACGTACGGCGATATCCCCACCGCAAGAGAAGCTGCGCACGAAGAGGTCAACAAACGCATTGCGCAGATGAACTCAGCAAACAGGCAGCCGCAGCCGGATTGAGGCACTGGGTTTGGCAACTATAATATCGCCCTTTTCTTCCTTTGGCCGTGCGTAGAGGCATCCGTATGGGCACGGCTCCGCCTTTGCGACGCTTAAGAGAAGGGCGGGCACGCCGACGTACGCCGATCAAAGCCGTCGATCCGGGAGCGGCCGAGTTCGCGGATTGCGCCGGATGAGAGCGTAATGCATTGAGCCGCTGCGCGGCACGAGGTTGGGGCTTCGGTCCGGCGGCAATCAGTCCGTCGGACACGCGCGGTGTGATTGCTACTGCCATCCCCTTCCCATCCATTTGTTGGGAACAGCGAACCGCCCTACACTGTGCCGACTCATACGCGAGTCAGCGGTCCGAGCCGTCGGAATAAAGCGTGATCGTCGCAGGCGACACACGGCAGACGCAAATCCCGTAATAAACAGAAAGCCAGAGTCTGCGGGGCACCTCTATCCACACCGAGCAGACTCCAGGCCGTTTGTGGGCGCAGTTCAGTCCCGGGCGCGGAAGGGAAACTGCACGCAAAGCAGGTCCGCGCCGATCGGGCCGGCGGTGGCCATTGCCGCAGTCTCGTCCGGGCCGACGAACACGCAGGACTGCACCGGCAGCAGGCTGCCGCTGCCGATCGCCGCGCTGCCGGTGACGATAATCCAGAACTGGCCGCCGCCGCTCGCCGGATCGGGCCCCGTGACTGATGCGCTGGGGGGCAGGGCATAGCGCCAACTGCCAAGCCCGTCCTTGTCGGGTTCGATGACGGCCGAACCGGAGGCGTCGCTCAGGCGCGATAGTTCGGCGTGCCTCAGCGGTGGCATGGGCGCGCTGTTTGCTTCGCGGTGTTGATGGCGGGCACGCGCTTCCCGCAATTGCTGGCGGTGCTGCGGCATGTAGCGCGCACCCGGATCCCAGGCATTGCGCAGGGTGAACCAGGCAATGCCTTCGCCGGCCGCCACGATCGGACCATAGGCGGAGTAGGCGTCGGTGTAGTGCACGCCGACGGTCCCGACGTCGTGGATGCCGAGCCGCCCGGAGCCTTGGACGATGATCTGGTACTGGTCAGCCTGGTGGAAATGCGGCTTCACCACGGCACCGCCTTCCTTCTCCACCAGGAACGCCATCGGATAGAGGCAGGAACCGTCGGGTGGCGTGTCGCCTTCCTTCAGCGTGTTGCGGTTCTGCCCGATATAGGTGGTGTGCCACCCGTTCGCCGTTTTTCGCCGCGCGGAGGTGTGCGCGGCGATGCTGTCTCCTGTCAGGATCACGATCCTGCTCCTTGCCGACATTTTCTGGTCCGGAGTCTACGGCCAGTGCCGGCCGGGACGCAAACCGCCGGATGCCGGCCCCGGCCGGTGGACCAGGAACGGGCAGCGAGGAAATCCCGCCGGCGGACAATATGCTTGACCCGCAACGATCAGCTGACGGACCATCGGCGGGATTAAAAGGGGGAACGGCATGATGCGGTGGGATTTCATGGTAACCGGGCTGGCGGTCCTTGGCATCGCGATGCCGGCTGCGGCGCAGGAGCATCCACCCATCCGGCCGACCCGCGACGTGACTGTGAGCTACCATGAGGTCGGCGGCGCAGCCGATCATGCGATGACGATGTATTTCAGCGCGACCGGCAGGCGGCTGCGTATCGAGCCGGCGGGCAAGCCGATGGCGATGATCGCCGATCGCGACGCGCACAAGAACTTCGTCGTGATGAACGAGCAGCACGCCTACCTTGAAATGCCATACGATCCGAAACGCGCGGAGGCTTTCGAGCATCCGGAAGGCACCCTGACGCGCGTGGGCACGGACACCGTCGCCGGCCTGGCATGCACCGTCTACAACGCACACGGAACGCACGGCGACGCCAGGATCTGCCTGACCAACGACGGCGTGATGCTGCGGGCGACCGGCGCTGACGGGCCGCAATCCCAGCGTTCGCTGGAAGCGGTGAAGGTCACCTACGGTGCGCTGCCGGACAGTCTGTTCCAGCCGCCGGCGGGTTTTCAGAAGATGGATATGGGGCACATGCCGATGCGTGGCGGCGCCGGGATGCCGCCGGGCATGCCGGGTGGCGCGCCGCCCGCCCATTGAGCTGTGCCCGGGTGTGCGCCGGCTTCGTCCGGCGATATGGCACAGCGCATCGCCCCGGGTCTGCGTACGCCATCAATCCAACGGAACGGCACCTCCGCGGCGGCGATTTTGCGTTGCGATAAGTCGAGCCCATCGCCGGCAAACCGGCCCGGTTGCGTCATTCGCTGTTGAACGCTTTACCCTTCGCGTTGCCGCACCGGCTGTCCGTGATACAGAGAGGCGGAGGCAAATCGCGGGAGGCGCACCGTGCCATACGGCCCCTTTGACCTGACCGGAAAGGTCGCACTCATCACCGGCGGTAACAGCGGCATTGGCCTGGGGATGGCAAAGGCCCTGGCGGAGGCGGGGGCCGACATTGCCATCTGGGGCACCAGCGCCGCGAAGAATGCCGCGGCGAAGGAGGAGATTGCGGCCGCCGGCGGGCAGGTGATCGCGCTGGAATGCGATGTCGGGGATGAGGCGGCGGTGGAGTCCGCCTTCACCCGCACGCTCGCCACGCTGGGCCGGGTCGATGGCTGCTTCGCCAATGCCGGCGTATCCGGGCGCGGCGGCAAATCCTTCCTGGAAATGAGCAGTGGGGAGTGGCACCGCGTCACCCGCGTCAACCTCGACGGGGCGTTCTATACCTTCCGCGTGGCGGCCGGACACATGGTCGAGCGCGGCGGCGATGGCGTGCTGGTCGGCACCGCTTCGCTGGCCGCCATCGAGGGCGCGCCGCGCGGCGAACATTACGCCGCGACCAAGGGCGGCATGATCTCCATGGTGCGGGCGATGGCGGTGGAGTTCGCGCGCCACGGCATCCGCGCGCACGCCATCCTGCCGGGGTGGATCGAGACCAACATGACAGCGAACGCGGTGGCGACCGACGGGTTCAAGACCAAGGTTCTGCCGCGGGTGCCGATGCGCCGCTGGGGGGAGGGGGATGATTTCGGCGGGATCGCCGTCTACCTGATGAGTGCGGCATCGCGCTACCACACCGGCGACACCTTCGTGATCGATGGCGGGTATTCCTTGTTCTGACGGCTTGTTCTGATCGGGGGGCGACACAAGTTATTGCGTGGTGCATCCGATTGCGGCCACAATACCTTGCGGGCGGCTGGCAGCGAGTCGCCCCGAATGCACCATCCGCCTCTGCCCGAACGGAGCCAACCCGCATGGACGGCACCATTGCTCACGCCGCTGACGAACACCCGGTCCGCTTCGACCTGCTGACCGAGAACCCGGTCTACAAGCCGTTCCGCTATCCGTGGGCCTATGACGCGTGGCTGACCCAGCAGCGGGTCCACTGGCTGCCGGAAGAAGTCCCGCTGGCTGATGACGTGAAGGACTGGCACCGCAACCTGACGGACGCGGAACGCAACCTGCTGACCCAGATATTCCGCTTTTTCACCCAGGCGGACGTCGAGGTGAACAACTGCTACATGAAGCACTACGCCCGGGTCTTCAAACCGACCGAAGTGCTGATGATGCTGTCGGCGTTTTCCAACATCGAAACCGTGCATATCGCCGCCTACAGCCATCTCCTGGATACGATCGGCATGCCGGAACTCGAGTACCAGGCATTCCTGGGCTACCAGGAGATGAAGAACAAATATGACTATATGCAAAGCTTCTCGGTCGACTCGAAGTTCGAGATCGCCAAGACGCTTGCTGCCTTCGGCGCGTTCACCGAGGGACTACAGTTGTTCGCCTCCTTCGCAATCCTGCTGAACTTCCCCCGCTTCGGGAAGATGAAGGGGATGGGGCAGATCATCACCTGGTCGGTGCGTGACGAGTCGCTGCACTGCCAGTCGGTCATCCGCCTGTTCCGCACCTTCGTACAGGAAAATCAGGAGGTATGGACCGAGGATCTGCGGCGGGAGATCTACCTGACCTGCGCCACCATCGTGGATCATGAGGACGCGTTTATCGACTTGGCATTCGAGCAGGGATCGGTGCAGGGCCTGACGGCGCGCGAGGTCAAGACCTACATCCGCTACATTGCCGACCGCCGGCTCGTGCAGCTCGGCCTTAACCCGCTGTTCCACGTCGAGAAGAATCCGCTGCCCTGGCTCGATGAGATGCTGAACGCGGTGGAGCACACGAACTTCTTCGAGAACCGCGCCACCGAGTACAGCAAGGCCTCGACGACCGGAACCTGGGAGGAAGCCTTCGCGACAGTCCCGGCGGATGGCGGTGTGCAGGCCGCCGACGAGGCACTGGCGTCGTTCGCATCGTAAAGCGTGATCGTCGCAGGCGTGAATCGCGCGATCGCATAGTACGACGAAAGGCCGCGTTGCCGTGCTTGAGCACGCAACGCGGCCCGTCTCCGGCCAGCAACTGCCGTTCGGCTCAGGCGGGAACCCGGCGCGGGCCGGCCTGAACAGGCATTGCCTCTGCCCATAGCTCCGGCTGCAGCTCCTCCTTGCGGTCGGGGAAGAACAGCGCGCAGCCCAGGGTGACGATCGAGAAGGCGGCCAGGACCAGTGTGACGAGCGTGAGACTGCCGGTGCGCTCGTGCAGCACCGCCACCACCGGGGCTGCCGCCGCGGCACCCAGGAAGCCCACGAAGAACCGCACCGAGTAGATCCGCGCCCGCATCTCGGGGGAGATATAGCGCGCGGCCATCGTCTCATTCACCGTCACCTGGCCGAAGATCGATGCCGCCACCAGGCCGGCGAGCGGCAGCACCAACCAGCCCTCCGCGTAGGACAGCGCGGCCATCGCCGGTGTCAGCACCATGCTGACGGGCAGGAACACGCGCTTGAGTGTGGTCCGGTCGATCATCCGCCCGACGGAAAACTGCGTCAGCGCGCCGCAAAGCGTGGCGAGGAAGGCCGCGGTGCCGACCAGCGGCAGCAGGGTCGCGCTGTCGGCCAGCCGCTCCTCCATCAGTTTCGGCAGCAGCAGGGTGAAGGCGTTGAACACCAGGCCCGAGGCGGCGGCGATCAGCATCAGCACGACCACCGCGCGCCGGACGAGGTGCGGCGGGATGGGCGGGAAGGGGCGGGCGGTTCGGTGTGCCGTCGCCTCGACCAGCGGCGCGCGCAGCCAGGCCAGGCCGACCAGCGCGCAGAACAGGCCAGGTGCCATGAAGGCGACGCGCCAGCCGAATTTCGCGGCCAGAAACGCGGTCACCACCGGGGCCAGGGCCACGCCGAGGTTGCCGAACACGCCGTTGACACCGATCGACCGGCCGGGCTTGTCGCCGGCGGCCTCCACCAGCATGGTCGTGCCGATCGGATGATAGATCGCTGCGAACAGGCCGACGGCGCCCAGGGCAATGCCCAGGGTGAGCGGTGTGCCGGCGAAGCCGGTCGCGGCCAGGGACAGGCCGGTGCCGATGAAGAAGACTGTCATGAGCGGCTTCCGGCCGAAGCGCATGGACAACCAGCCCTGCGGCAGGGCCATCAGCCCGTACAGCACGAACATGCCCGTCGCGAGTGCGAGGATCGGTCCGTAGGCGTCGCCGAATGGGCCGCCGGGCATGGCCATCGCCAGCACTGCCGTCGGCAGGATCAGCAGGCTGTAATGGGTGAAGGTGTGGGCGATGTTGATGAAGACGATCTGACGTGTGGCCGGGGTCATGCGTCGAGGTCCTGCTTCTGGCGTTCATAAGGGCGTCTGGCGCCACGATCGCAACCAGACTATCCTGGCCTTCTTCCGACGTACGGCCAAATTATGTCGCAAACTGGCCAGCCTGCCGCAACAGCGCCCGTGGTAGCCGGACCTGAGGCGACTGCACCCCTGGGGTCTTCCTCGCGCGCATGGATCGAGCCGTTCGAGCGGTCCCCCCGCCCGCTGGTCGGCTACGCGTGCGACTATCCCTCCGGCCACTACACGGGGCGGCACCAGCATCCGCGCGCCCAGCTTCTGTACGCGATCGAAGGCGTGATGCGAGTGGAGACGGATGCGGCGCTGTTCATCGTGCCGCCCGGCACCGGGCTGTGGATGCCGTCAGGCGAGGCGCATGCGGTGCGGATGCCATCCGGCCTGCGCATGCGGGCGCTGTTCCTGCGCAAGGAAGCCGCCCGCTCGGCGCCTGGGACGGTGACGGTGATCGCCGTCTCGGCGCTGCTGCGGGAGCTTATTCTGGCGGCCTGCGAGGAAGGCGTGCACTGGGACGCGAGCGGGCCGGGGCGGCATATCGCCGCCCTGGCGCTGCATGAAATCGGGCGTGCCACGACGCGGCCTCTGGCAGTGCCAGCCTGCCGCGATCCGCGGCTGCGGCGCGTGGCCGAGGCGCTGATTGCCGACCCAGCCGATCCGCGTGACCTCGCCGACCATGCCGACGCCGCAGGGGCGTCCGTGCGGACTCTGGCCCGTTTGTTTCGCCGCGACACGGGCATGAGCTTTCAGCAATGGCGCCGTCAGCTTCGGCTTACGGAGGCGCTGGCGCGCATCGCCGAGGGCGAGACGCCGGCGCGGGCGGCCGCCGCGGCGGGCTATGCCAGTGGCCCGGCTTTCGGCGCCGCGTTCCGTTCCGCCTTCGGCACCACGCCCGGCCGCGTTCGAGGCGCAGGACCCTGACCTAATCTGCGGTCAGTAGCCGCGGCGAATGTCGAACCGGTTGGGCAGGGGATGGCCGTCGCGCCACGCCCGCAGATTGTCCAGGAAGATATCGAGGCTGCGCGGGTTGTAGGTGGCCGGATCGTCAGCCGCGGTGTGCGGGCTGACGATCAGGCCGGGCGTGGTCCATAGCCGGTGTCCCGGCGGGATCGGTTCCGGAGTGAAGACATCGAGCACCGCGCCGGACAGAGTACCGGCGTCCAGCCGGTCGCACAGCGCGTCCTGGTCCAGCAGCTCGCCGCGGCCGATATTCACCAGGCCGGCGCCATGCGCCAGCAGCGACAGGCGCCGGCGATCGATCAGGTTCCGCGTCGCGTCGGTCAGCGGGCAGGCGAGCACGAGAAACTCTGTATCCGGCAGGACCCGATCCAGGTCCCCGGTGCCGACAACCTGCGTGCAATGCGGATGCGGCGCGGGATTTGCGCGCACCCCGGTCACCCGCATGCCGAACCGCGCGGCCTGCGCGGCGATCTCGCCGCCGAGCGCGCCCAGGCCGATCATCGTCACGCGGCGCTCGGCCAGCACGGCACCCCATAATTTCTGCCACCGTCCGGCGCGCTGATGCGTCACCATTTCCGGCACCCGGTTGGCGAGCATCAGCAGCGACATGATGCCGAACTCACCCGCCTTTGCTGCATGCGTGCCGCGGTTGTTGAGCAGCACCGCCTGCGGCGGCAGCCAGTCGAACGGGGCCAGCCGATCGAGGCCCGCGTTGGTGACGAAGAGCAGCTTCAGCTTCGGCGCAACGCAGGGGAACCGCGCCTTGATGACGCTGACATCGGCGATGAGCGCTTCCGCCTCCTGGATCGCCGCGGCGAAGTCCTCCGCGGTGGTACCGATCGTGACGGTATGGCCCTGGCCGATATCCGGCGCGCGGGCGACGGCGTCGTCCCATAGTGAAGCCGAGAAATCGAACAGCGGATCGTCCGCCGGGTTCTGCAGGTGAATGCGCATGGTGTGAGCGTTGCACGCCGGCCCATGACTGGACAGGCCGGGTGCTGGCATACCCGGAAGCCGTAGGATCACGGGTATGCCGCGCGCAGGGTTGCCCAGGGGGTCAGGTTCGCGGCTGCGCGCCAAACCAAGATACACCCGACTTCCTCCGGAAGTCGGGTGTATCAGGCGATGAACCGTCAGGGTTGGACAGTCGAGGCCAGGGCCGGCATGCTTGGATGATGCGCTGGTGCCGGCTGGTTCTTTCCTGGCGCCAACTGTTATCCCGCGACATCGTGACTGGAATTTTCACGGGGGATTTTGCCATGCGGCCGGACGGCGAGATTGAAGAATTCCGTGGCATGATCGAAGCCGCGCGGCGCGTCGTCGTGTTCACCGGCGCGGGCATCAGCACGGAATCCGGCATTCCGGATTTCCGCAGCCCGGGCGGGATCTGGACCAAGGTCACGCCCATCGACTTTTCCGATTTCATGCGCTCGGACGAGGCTCGGCGGGAGACCTGGCGGCGGCGTTTCGAGATGGAGCCGATCCTGCGCCAGGCCGCGCCGAACCGCGGCCATCGCGCGGTGGCGGAACTGGTGCGGACCGGCAAGGCCACCTCCGTCATCACGCAGAACATCGACGGGCTGCACCAGGATTCCGGCATTCCCGACGACAAGGTGGTCGAGCTGCACGGCAACACGACGTATGCGCATTGCCTGTCCTGCAACCAGCGCTACGAGATCGAGGCGCTGCGGGTGGATTTTGAGCAGGATCGCATCGTGCCTCGTTGCGTCTGCAGCGGATGGATCAAGACCGCGACGATCTCCTTCGGTCAGTCGATGCCGGTGCGGGAGATGCAGTTGGCCGAGCGGGAGACCCTGATGGCGGATCTGTTCATCGCCATCGGATCGTCGCTGGTCGTGTATCCGGCGGCCGGCTTTCCGGAGCTTGCCAAGCGGAACGGATCGTCGCTCGTGATTCTTAACCTGCAGCCGACCGGTCTGGATGAGGTAGCGGACCTGGTTCTGAATCGCCCGATCGGCGAGACACTGGGCGGCGCGGTCGGCGTCGACTGAGCGTGATCGTTGCAGGCGGGACGCCGGAGACGTGAATCATGCGATCAGCAAAGACGTAGAGCGCTGCTGAGGGTTTCTCTCCGCCGCAAACAGGCTTTAGATGCGCCCCGATCAGGCGGCAACGAACACCGGCAGGGTCAGGTCGTCGGTCGCACGCTCGAACCCCACGCGCACCGGTAATCCGACCCGCAGCGCCGATGCGTCAATGCCGCGTGCCTGCGCGTTCATGCGCACGCCTTCGGGCAGATCGACGGTCAGCAGCGTATACGGAAGGTCGCCCTTGAACCCGGGATGGAACGCATAGTGCGTCACCGTCCAGCTATGCACCGTGCCGTTGCCGGACGCGTCGATCCAGGTGGCGTTCATCGAATAGCACTTGTCGCAGACTGGCCTGGGATAATGTCGCACCTGGCGGCAATCTGCGCAGCATTGCAGCCGCAGCACGCCCTGTTTCAGCCCGTCCCAGTAAGGCTGCGTTTCGGGCGTGGGGGACGGTACCAGCTTGTCGTAGCCGTCCATTGTCACGCCCTCCGCATGATGGCGACAGCGCCGTCGCCCATGTCGCCGTAGCCGGTCACGAGGCCGATCTCCGCGTCCGGCACCTGCGCCGCGGCCTCACCGCGCAACTGGCGGGCCAGCTCGACGATGTGATTCATGCCGGCCATGTGGGCCTGCGACAGCAGGCCGCCATGCGTGTTGACCGGCAGGCGTCCGTTCAGCCCCAGTGCGCCGTTCTGCACGAACGATCCGCCTTCGCCCTTCTTGCAGAAGCCGAGGTCTTCGAGCTGGCACATGACGATGTAGGTGAAGCAGTCGTAGACCTCGGCGACGGCGATATCGCTGTGCGTCACGCCGGCCATGGCAAATGCCTTGGGCGCCGCCTTGGCGAGGCCGAGGGTGGTCAGGTCCGGACGCTGGGTGATGGCGGAGGGCGAGTCCGGATGGCCTTCCGCCACACCCATGACGATGACGGGCGGTTTCGCCATGTCCCGCGCGCGGTCGGCGGCGCTGATCACCACTGCCGCACCGCCGTCGCTTTCCAGCGAACAGTCGAGCAGCCGCAACGGATCGGAGATCATGCGCGAGGCCTGATGATCCTCGATGGTGATCGGGTTCTTCATCGTCGCGTTGGCCTGCAGCGAGGCGTGATAGCGCGTGGTGACGGCAACCTCCGCAAGTTGGCGGGAGGTGGTGCCGAACAGCTCCATGTGCCGGCGTGCCATCGGTGCGTAGAGTTGCGCGGGCGCGATGGCGCCGGCCGGCATTTCGAACTCCCCGATGATGCGGAACTGCGGCATCTGCTGCACGCGCGTGCCGATGCGTCCTCCGGAATAGCCGGTGCGGCCAAGCGAAAGCAGGACATGGTTGCAGATGCCGGCGTCGATGACGGCGAGCGCGCACTGGATGGAAGCGACGGCGGAGGCGCCGCCCATCGGCGTGGTGGCGGAGAAGCGCAGGTCCCTGATGCCGAAATTGGTGATGAAGTCTTCCGCCACGGCGCCGAGGCCGTACGGAATGAGGCCGTCGATGTCGGAAGGTTTCAGGCCGGCATCGCGGATGGCATTGAGCGAGGCTTCGAGCTGCAACGAAAGTGCGGTCCGGTCGGTGCCGCGCATGTAGCGCGTTTCCCCGACGCCGGTGATGGCGCCCACCTCGCGCAACGACATGATGAATGCTCCACTGCTTCCTTGTATCGCGGCGAGTGTAGAAGGGATGGCGCGATGGTGTCGATATGGCCAACCATCGGCGAATCTCGTTGTCTCAACAATCCGTTAAAATATCGCTACCATCCCCGGTCTGCCTTGACACCGTATTTCAGTGGACCTAGCGCTTTTTCCCAAGAACACGAGCCGGTTACCAACCGCCACCCTCCGGGAGGAGAAAACATGAGCGCTCATCAAACGCCTGCTCAGATTCATTCCCGCCTCAAGCATCCGGTGATCGACGGGGACGGTCACTGGGTGGAGTTCGAACCGGTGTTCAGCGAACGTATGCGAAAGGTCGGTGGCGACAAGGCCGCCGACGGCTTCCTGGCCGCGATGCGCACCACGCGCGATGCGCTGTCCATGTCGGCGGACGAACGCCGCCGCCGTCGGGTTGCCATGCCGGGGTTCTGGAGCCGCCAGACGGAAAACACGCTCGATCGCGCGACGACGTTGATGCCGCGGCTTTTGTATCAACGCCTGGATGAAATCGGCACCGATTTCGCCGTGATCTATCCCACAGCCGGCCTGCGCGTGCCGCGCATCAACGACGATGAGACGCGGCGTGCGGTGGTCCGCGCGTATAACATCGTTTCCGCCGAATATTTCCGCGAATTCGCCGATCGCATGACGCCGGCCGCGATCATTCCGATGCACACGCCGGATGAGGCGATCGCCGAACTTGAGTATTGCACGAAGCAACTCGGCACCAAGGCCGGCATGTTCGGTTCCGGCATGTCGCGCCGCGTGGCGTCGGTTGCCGCCAATGATGCCGACACGGCGCGCCTGGCCGTCTGGCACGATGTGCTCGCCCTCGACGGCCTCTACGACTACGACCCGGTTTGGGCGAAGTGCCAGGAACTGGGTATTGCGCCCACCTTCCACAGCACGGCCAGTGCGCAGGGACTGCGTCTGTCGCCCACCAACTTCGTCTATAATCACATCGGCCATTTCGCCGCGGCCGGACATGCCGTGGCCAAGGCAGTCTTCCTTGGCGGTGTCACACGCCGCTTCCCCGCGCTGCGTTTCGCCTTCCTCGAAGGCGGCGTCGGCTGGGCGAGCCAGTTGTTCGGCGACCTGATCGAACATTGGGAGAGGCGGAACCGCGGCGCGCTGGAGCACATGCATCCGGACAAGCTCGATCGGCCTTTGCTGCTGCAACTGGCCGAAAGGCACGGCTACACGGACATCGCCGAGGTGCTGCGCAGGCAGGACGGCTGGCCCGATCCAGAGCTTGCGCGCCTGACCGGGAACAATGCGGACCTCGATGACTTCGCCGCTTGCAAGATCACCCGCAAGGAGGACTGGGTCGAGCTCTATGCGAAACCCTTCTACTTCGGCTGCGAGGCGGATGACCGCACCAACGCCTGGGCCTTCGGCAAGACCAACCCGTTCGGAGCGAAGCTGAATGCGATCTACAGCTCCGACATCGGGCACTTCGATGTCATCGACATGCGCGATCCGCTGCCCGAAGCCTATGAGCTGGTGGAGGACGGGTTCATCACGGAAGACAATTTCCGCGATTTCACGTTCGGCAATTCGGTCCGGCTGTGGGGCACACAGAATCCCCGGTTCTTCGAGGGCACGGTCGTTGCCGATGCCGCGCGGGCGGAACTGGCAAAGGCACCGGCACCGACGCGGGCCGCCGCCGAGTGACGGACCACGGCCCGCGCCTGAGGGCGCGGGCCGCATCTCTCTACATCCGTCCGAAGTCGCTCGTCAGTTCCGCGCGCACCGCTTCCGGGACGGCGGCCATATGGCCGTAGGCGGGGTGGGTGAAACCCAGCACCACCTCGGCGCCCTCGGTCGAGAAGGCGGCGATCTGTTCGGCGGTGAAGGGAAAATGCACGAACTGCACGGATGACGCCTTGCCGTCGGCGGTTGTCCGGTCCTGGTCGGCTTCCGCCATGCCGCGGATCGTTTCGCCGCCGACGCGCAGGAACGCGGTTTCTTCGATGCTGCCCAACCCGTCCAGTACGCGCTTGCGGCGGATCGGGTCGTCGATCTCGATCATGAAGGTGGCGGTCAGTTCGGTGCCGTTCGGGATCAGCGGGTTATAGGCCTCAAGCTCGCCCGGAACCTGTTCGGCGCCGCCTTTCTCGATGTAGACCATCTCCTGCACCTGCAGCCACATGGTCTCATAGGATTCAAAGTAGAACGTCACGTGCGGCCCGACCGCCAGCCGGCGGTTACGCTTCTTCTCCGCGACCTTGCGCCGCCATTCGGTTCTGTTCCGGGCGTACTCCGCCGCCGGCAGGATGTCTGCCTCGGTCAGCACATGCTTTTTCATCGGCACAATTCCCCTTGAGCGTGATCGTCGCAGGCGGAATCGCCGGAGACGTGAATCACGCGATCAAACAAAGAGTTAGAGCTTGGTCGGTGCGCCTGTTTGCACCGAACAGGCTCTAAACGCACCCATAGGCGCGCGCGAGAATTTGGATCGGATGTGTCACAAGCTGCGGCTTCGGCGCATCGCCGCCCAGGCGCTCGATGCCCTGGACGATGTGCACGCCGGCCAACGGACATTCCGACATGACAAAACCGGCACCGCTGTCGCGGACCTGGCGCGCGACGGGCCGCCCAACTTTCAGTGCCACGTCGAAATGCGCTTTCTTGAAACCCCAGGAGCCGCCATGGCCCGAGCAGCGCTCGATGACCTTCACCTCCGCTTGCGGGACCAGCCGCAACATCTCCGCCGCCTTCTGCCCCATGTTCTGTGCCCTGGCGTGGCAGGCCATGTGCACGGACATGGTGGCCGGCATCGGTTCCATGCCCGGGGCCAGGCCTTCCTTGCGCGCGATGTCGACGATGTACTCGCTGATATCGAACGTGGCGCGGGACAGCGCCTTGATGTCCAGATCTTCGGGCAGGATCAGCGGCCATTCGAATTTGAGCATCAGCGCGCAGGACGGGACGAGCGCGATGACGTCGTACCCTTTGGCGACCCATTCCTTCATGTCAGCAGCAGTCGCCGCGGCATTGCGCGCGACGTCGGCGATCCGGCCTTGCTCCAGCAGCGGCATGCCGCAGCATCGCGGATAGGCCACTGCCGTTTCGACGCCGTTGCGCGCCAGGACGGCGCGGGTCGCCAGCCCGATCTCCGGGGAATTGTAGTTGCCGAAGCAGGTAGCGTACAGCACAGCCTTCCGGCCGAAGGCTGGTGCATCGCGGTTCAGCGCCGGCGTTTCCGCCGCCAGGTTCTCAAGCGGCTGGCTGGCGTAGGTCGGCAGTTCCGCGTCCGGGTGCAGGTCCGCCGCTGATCGCAGGACGGCACCGGCCGTTCGGTTGCCCCGCCGCGTCGCCCAGTTGGCCAGCGGCGCCACAATACCCGCCAGCACGCCGTTGCGGTCCGTCGCCGCAAGCTGGTGGTCGGCGAAGCCCACCTGGCCCTGCCGCTCCTCCATCGCGCGATAGCGCAGCATGAGGTGCGGGAAATCCAGGTTGAATTCGTGTGGCGGCACGTAGGGACACTTCGTCATGAAGCACATGTCGCACAGCGTGCAGGCATCCGCGACGGACTTGAAATCCGCGCTATCGACGCCGTCCAGTTCCTGCGTCGGCGATTCGTCCACCAGATCGAACAGGCGCGGAAAGGAATCGCAAAGATTGAAGCAACGCCTGCATCCGTGGCAAATATCGAAGACGCGCCGAAGCTCCTTGTCGATCTCCGCAGGGTCGTAGAAAGCGTCGTTCAACCAGGCAATGGGGTGACGCGTCGGCGCCTCCAGGCTGCCTTCTCTCATCGCTGCTGCTTCTTTTGTCGCCGGTGACGCTGGGGCGTGATCGTCGGAGGCGGAATCGCCGAAGACGTGAATCACGCGATCAAACGAAGGGCCAGAGCCTGGTCGATGCTTCTATGCGCACCGACCAGGCTCTGGCGCCCTCTCTCGCGTGGGGCGGGAGAGGGCAGGCGGTCCGATCAGGCCGCCAGCTCGTTCAACGCCCTCTGAAACCGTCCGGCGTGAGACCGTTCGGCCTTGGCTAACGTCTCGAACCAGTCGGCGATTTCCTCGAACCCTTCGTCCCGCGCCGTGCGCGCCATACCCGGATACATATCCGTGTATTCGTGAGTCTCACCGGCAACGGCGGAAGCGAGGTTCTTGTTGGTTGGCCCGATCGGCAGGCCCGTTGCCGGGTCACCGGAGGCTTCCAGGTATTCCAGGTGGCCGTGGGCGTGGCCGGTCTCGCCTTCCGCGGTGGAGCGGAACACGGCTGCGACGTCGTTGTAGCCTTCCACGTCCGCCTTCTGGGCGAAGTAGAGATACCGGCGGTTTGCCTGGGATTCGCCGGCGAATGCGGCTTTCAGATTGTCTTCTGTCCTGCTTCCCTTAAGCGCGGCCATGGTAGTTCCTTTTACCTTCCGAACGACGAGGGACATGCAGGGAACGTGTACTCGGCCATCCAGGCCGGGTTTGCCCTGCAGCCCACGCGATGACGTTACGGCAGTTATAGATTGAATGAAAGTTGGCAGATTGATGAAATTTTTCGATCAACCCCAGTGAGCGGGCCGATTGGCCGGTGGCCGTAGCCGGTAATGGCATGACGGACGTGTGGGTACGCGCCAATCCGGTTCAGGGCGCGCCTCCCGCGGCACCCATCAGCGCCGGCGTGCCGGTCCCGGTGAAACCGCAGCGGCGCAACGCCCCCAGCATCGCCGCCGGCGGTTCGGCGACCGCCGACACCGGCGGGTCGAGCATCAGTTCAATCGCGCGCGACAACAAATGCAGCCCGCCGGGCCCGCCGCCATAGCGCTCATCGCCGAGGATCGGGCAGCCCAGTGCGGCGCAGTGCACCCGTACCTGGTGTGTGCGGCCGGTACGCGGCCTCAGCGCAAGCCAGCTCAACCCATCGCCGTGGCCCAGCATCTGCCATGCCGTGACCGCGCGCTGGCCCGCGGGGTCGATGACGATCCGCCATCCGTCCGGCGCCGATCGGCGCAGCAGCGGCGCGTCCACTACACCGGACGCCCCTTGGGGCCGCCCGCGCGCCACGGCCCAATACGTCTTGCGTGCTCGCCCAGACGCGAATTCGCACTGCGCGGCCAGCAGCGCCGCCCGCCGCAGCGCGATCACCAGGCAGCCCGCCGTGTCGGCGTCCAGCCGGTGCACAAGCCACGGCCCGTCCTTGCGGCGGGACAGCGCGGGAAACCAGTCCTCCACGCTGGCGCCGCCGGACGGTCCGGCATGCACCGGCAGGCCGGCGGGCTTGTCGAGCACCACGAAGCGGCTGTCGCGGAACAGGATGCGCGGAAGGGCGGCCGGCGCGGTCACACCGGATCGGGCCCGGTCACGGAGGCGAAGCCCGATCCGAACGCCGCGTCGCGCTGCTGGAACGCGTGCTTCACCCCGTGCGCGCGCATCGTTTCACGGAACGCGCGGGCTTTCGGCGCCAGATGGCCGCGTGCATCGATCTCCGCGCCGATGCGTTGGATGGTGCGCGCGCCCATCAGCTCCAGGCCCAGATTGACCAGCCGCTTGTTGGCCGAGAGCAGGTGCGGATCGACCAGCCCCAGCCGGTCCGCCAGCCGCATCACCTCGGTTTCGAGCTGATCGGACGGGAAGGATTTCAGCGCCAAGCCGATCGCCGCCGCATCCTTGCCTGTCAGGCTGTCGCCGGTGAGCAGCAGCCGCTTCGCCCATTGCGGGCCGCAATGATACAGCCACATGGAGCCGGGCGGCGTGCCCAGGTCGCGCACCGGCGGAAAGCCGATGCGGGCATCGTCCGCCACCAGGATCATGTCGCAGAACCAGGCAAGCTCGGTGCCGATGCCGATGCAGGTGCCGTGCACCTGGGCGATGACCGGCTTGTGCATGTCGAACAACTGGATGCGCATGCGCTGGCCCTGCTCCAGCCGCCATACGTCGTCATCGATCTCCTGCCGCCCGCGATACGCCTCGCCGCGGCCGCTGGAATACTCGGTCAGGTCGGCGCCGGCGCAGAAATGCGGACCGGCACCGCGCAGCACGACGCAATGCACCGCGTTGTGCTCGTCTGCCTCCTGCAAGGCCGCGTTCAACTCCCGCAGCAGCTTGCTGCTGAGGGCGTTGCGCCGCTCCGGCCGGTTGAGCGTGACGATCGCGGTGGTGCCTCTGACCTCATACGCAATCTGCTCGAACTCCATCGCCCGCTTCCTCAATGTTGCCTGTCCGCCGATCTGAGGCGTACTGTCCGTGCCACGCAAGGGCAGGGGAAGACGGCCATGAAGATCGCGCGCATCGAAACATTCCTGTTCGATCCGGGCACCGCCAAGAACCTGCTGTTCTGCCGCGTCGAAACTGAATCCGGGCTGCATGGCTGGGGCGAAGCCTATGTCACGCCGGGTAAGGAACGGGTGATCGAGCACCTGCTGCAGGACATGGCGAAATACGTCATCGGCCGCAGCGCCTTCAGCATCCGCCATACCGCGCAGGTGATGTTTGACGATTTCGCCATGCGCCGCGCCTCGCTCGATCTGCTGTCCGCGTGGAGCGCGATCGAGATCGCGCTATGGGACATCGTCGCCAAGCACGCCAACCTGCCCCTGCACAACCTGCTCGGCGGTGCGTCGCGTGAACGGGTGAAGGTCTATGCCAATGGCTGGTCCAGCGGCACCGAAAGCATCGAGCAGAACCTGGAACGCGCGCTCAAGGTGAAAGAGATGGGCTTCACCGCCCTGAAATGGGACCCGTTCCCCGGGCCGTGGCGCAGCTTCATCCACAAGGAAGATGAGGATCACGTCGTCCGCTATGTGCGGATGATGCGGGAAACGCTGGGACCGGATTTCACCCTGCTGGTGGAAGTGCATCGCCGGCTGGCGCCGATGCACGCCATCCGCATCGGCCAGCGCATCGCCGAATTCGATATCGGCTGGTACGAGGAGCCGTGCCTCTGCGACAATATCGAGCTGGTGGCGGAGGTAAGACGCGCACTGCCGATACCGATCGTGACCGGGGAGGCGATCTATTCGAAGGAAGGATTTGCCGCGGCGCTGGCGGCCCGGGCGGCCGACATCATCAATCCGGACATCTGCAACTGCGGCGGCATTTCCGCGATGCTGGACATTGCCGCGATGGCGCAACCGCACGCGGTGGCGATTGCGCCGCACAACTACAATTCGACGCTGGTCGGCCTGGCCGCGACGGTGCAGCTCTCGGCGATGATCCCGAATTTCTGGATCGCCGAATGCTTCATCAACCTGAAGCCGGCCTGCGACGAAATCGCCATCCAGCCACTGGTTGTCGATCTGAGCTTCGTCGATCTGCCAACCACGCCAGGCCACGGCATCGACCTCGACGTGGCGCGCCTCCGCGCTCGGCCTTATCGCGACATGGGCACCCGCACCGGCAAAGGGCTGCGGTCCTATACCGAGGAATTTCCGCGCAAGCACTACACCGTCGCGGCGACGCGCACCGGCTACTGACCGCGCGCCGCTGCCCGCCGCGGATCCGGCGTCACCGATTGCCGGTGAAGACCTTGGCGTCCTCGGCCAGCAACAGACGGTCTTGCAGAAGCGCTTCCGCGACCTTTCGCACGGACGCGGCGTAGGCATCGCCGGGATAGCGTTCCTCGATCGAGGGCCGCGGATCGCCCGCGCGCATCCGCGCCTCCTTCGTCTCGGCGAATGCCAGAAAGGTGCCGTCGCGGTCGGCAAGTTCGCCCGCGGGGTAGGGGTCTTTGTAGAGATTCCAGCCCGCGAATGTGCCACGCGGCACGGCGATGTCGGGCAGGCGGATGCCGGCGATATCATTACCGTCCGCGTCCACTTGCGGCACCAGCGCCGCGTAGGTGCGCGACGGCCGAATGGGGTTGGTCCAGTCGTCCAGCGGCGCGGCATCGTTTGCGGCGCGCGGGCGTGTCAGGCCGGGGATCGGCGGGAAGGCGACCTTGTCGGCCTGCACCAGCGTGCCGTCGGTGATGCGGGGCAGGCGGCTGTCCGGCGGCGCGCGGTCGCTCACCACCCACTCGTCCAGCGCCGCCAGCAAGGCGCGGACCGCCGGCATTGGATCGTGCCAGTTGCGCGGATTGATGCACGGGCCGTTGTCCCGCGGCATCCCGGCCTTGCCGCCATGCTGCGTGCCGGGCAGCAGATAGCCGCGCACGTTCTCCGGCAGTGCCACGTCGCGCTGGCCCAGCGGATCAGTATGCAGCAGGGAGGCGCCCTTCTGCCAGTATTCGGTGGCGGTGTTGGTCTCGATCAGTTTCGGATCGGTGGCGTGTCCACGCATCAGCGCGCCACTGCGCCCGGTGAGCGGATCGTCCATGGACGCGGCCGAATGGGGGAATGTCACTTCCGGGAAGTCGTGATCCTCATGCCATGTGCGGGTGCGGAACGGCTGCGCAAAGGGCGTGTTGTGGAACAGCCGGCCGATGCCGGCGACATGGGTGAGCACACCATCGAACACGGGGCTGCCCTGTTCGTCCGCGTTGAATCCGTTGGCGATATGATCGCGCAGATAACGCCCGGCCTGGGAAATGCCAAAGGCCAGGGTGTGGGTGATTGGATGCCCGGTCAGTTCCGCCCCGTGTCCGCGCAGGTGGCTGACGATGTCGCGCGTGGCGGCAAAGCCGATGCCGAGTACGCGGGGACGGGTGGCGTCGTAGCGGATTTCGTAGATCGAGCCGATTTCCGGCGCAGTGCCGGAGGGCAGAAGACGCACGGTGCGGGCATCGACGGCCTCGAACGGCACGGGAACGGGTTCCGCCGTCCGGGTGCGCCGAACCGTGACCGACGCGACCTGGGTCGCGTCATAGGTCAGCTTGAACGCCTCGTGGATGCCAAGCCGGGTGCCGGAAACGAACTCCTCGCGGATGCGCTGCGCGATCCCCTCAATCGTGGGCACATCCAGCGACAGGCCTGTGGCTTTCGGCGCGCCGGGATCCCACCCCGTCCACAGCAGCGAGAATCCCCTGCGCAGCGGCAGCGCGTTGCCGAGGTCGGCAGCGGTCTTCGGCTGGTTGCCGACGGCGCCGGCGCAGAGATTGGCGAACAGCATGATGCGGCCGCGGTTGTTCACCTCGTACAGCAGCCGGCCATTGCCCAGTGCCGGATCGGCCGGCCGCAGCAGGACGAAGCCGCTGCGGTACTCCACCAGGCCCTCGGCGTTGCGCGGCGCCCTGTCCAGCAGGGCAATTCCCCGGTTGGCCGGGTGCGCCGGATCGAGCGAGCCGGAGGCAATGCCTTCGATCCGCTCATAGGCGCCGGCGGCACCGAATGTCGCGCCGCCGACAAGGCTCTCGCGTTTGGTGATCTCGAGGCCGGTGATCATGTCCAGCGCAACTCCGCTTCCGTCCGTTGCTGCAATGCCTCGCGGGTCAGGCCCGGTATCATGTCGAGGACGACGAACCCGGCCGGCGTCACCTCCAGGACCGCAAGATCGGTATAGACGCGCCGCACCACACCCTTGGCCGTCAGTGGGTAGGAGCATGCCTTGCGAATGCGCGAGGTGCCGATGCCGCCGGCCTTGGCCTTGGTGTTGTGCTCCATGGCGATCCACAGGCGCTTGGCGCCGATCGCGAGGTCCATCGCGCCGCCGACCTGCTTAACCGGCTCGTCCGGCGAGCGTGCCCAGTTCGCCAGATCGCCGTTCTCCGCCACCTCGAACGCACCCAGCACGCAAAGGTCCAGGTGCCCGCCGCGGGCAATGGCGAAACTGTCGGCGTGGTGGACATAGGATCCGCCGGTACGCAGCGTGATGTGCTGCGTGCCGGCATTCACCAGATGCGGATTGATGGCGTCGGCTGCCGGCGCGGGGCCGGCGCCAATCACGCCGTTTTCGGAATGGAAGATCACCTCTCGCTCGCGCGGCACGTAATCGGAAACCCCGGTGGGAATGCCGATGCCGAGGTTAACGAACCAACCTTCGGGAATGTCCCGCGCGATCCGGGCGGCGATGCCGTTGCGATCGAGTGGCTGAAATTCGACGTCCGCCATGCTTCTCTCCGTCAGGCCGGAACGTGCAGGACGCGCCGCACGAAGACACCGGGGGTATGCACGTTGGCCGGCGGAATGTCGCCGAGCTCCACCACGTGGCGCGTCTGGACGATTGTCATGGCGGCTGCCATCGCCATCACCGGATTGAAGTTCCGCCCACTCTCGCGATGCGTCAGATTGCCCCAGCGGTCGGCCTGCCAGGCGTCGATCAGCGCGACATCGGCGGCGATCGGGTATTCCAGCAGGCAGTTCCGGCCGTTGATGACTCTGGTTTCGCGCCCCTCGGCCAGCAAGGTGTCGGCACCGGTGGGGGTATAGAACGCCTGCACGCCGGCGCCGGCGGCACGGATGCGTTCCGCCAGCGTGCCCTGCGGCACGATCTCCAGTTCCAGTGTGCCGGCCTGAAACAGCCGAGCGGCGACGCTGGCAGGGCGGACGAAGCTGCAGATCAGCTTGCGGACGCGGTTGGTGGCCAGCAGCGCCGCCTGCGGACCGTCGTCGCGTCCGCCGGAATTCATTACCAGTGTCAGGTCGCGCGCGCCCTGCGCGATCAGCCCGTCGATCAGGGCGGTCGGGCTGCCCGGCTCCCCGAAGCCGGCAAGCAGCACAGTGGAGCCGTCCTTGATGCCGGCCATGGCATCCTGGAGCGTGGGGACGAACTTATCGATCATTCACGGCGTTTCCCTTCAGTGCGCGCAGCCTAGACGATCGTCCCGCCAACGGGAACCGGCGGGCACGCGCAGCTTGCTCATGCGGACCGCGTGAAGTGCAGGAACGCATTCTGGCCGATGTGCTGGCCCGGCGCGGAATGGCCGAAGGGCGGGAAGGAAACGCTGCCCAGGCACGGCGCGAAGATGCTGTCATGGATCAGCACATGGCGGCGAATGAGCGGCCAGACTGTCACCGACAGCACGTCCTGGTCCACATGATCGTTCTCCACGCGCCACGGCACATAGCGGCTGAGCAGTGTGGTCAGGCTGGGAAGGACGTTGCCGATCCCACCCCACATACCTGCCAGCAGCAGGTCGGTGTGCGTGTACCAGTCGCGCATGGCGTGGAACCAGAAGCGCGAGTGCAGCCATGCATCGACCGCCACGCGTTCCTTTACGCTCAGCAGCGAATCGGCGTCGCGAATCAGGAAACGCTTCACGGTGGGATCGGCGATCACGTCGAAGCGCCACAGCAGCTTGCGATGGACCGGCATGCCTGGCGGCAGGGACATCGGCCGAAGCTGCGCGCCTGCCTGCGTGAGCTGTGCCAGATAGTTCGGATCAACCGTGTGGTCGTGATACAGGCGGATGGTCCAGCCGGGGAACAGGTGCGGCAGGATGCGCTGGTTCTCCAGCAGAGGTACCGTGTAGCGTGGTGCGTTGCCCCACAGGCAGTAGGCGATCACGTTCTCCGACGGGTGCAGCGGATTGAATGGCGGCGGCATCTCGTCCGGCATGGCGGCACCAGCCGGCGCGCCGCCGAACCGCCTGTCCTTCGCTTCCAGCGCCGCTCGCCCGGCGTGCACCGCCTCATCCCGCCGCCCCACGCGATTGAGCGCATCGGCCAGGCAGTCGTGCACGTTCGGACTGTCGGAGCCGCGGCGCAGTGCTGCCTGACAGGCGTCGATCGAGCCGGCTTCATCGCCGGTAGCTAGCAGGCAGACCGCCAGATTCTCCAGCAGCGCTGCGTTGGCCGGGAACTGCCGCAGCCCATCGCGCAATATCGCCGTGCCGTCGCCTGGCCTGCCCGCACCGTGCAGCATCAGCCCAAGGAACAGGAAATCATCCGCCATCGGCGCACCAAGGGGTCCGTCTGCGCCGACAATGCGTTGCTGAATTTCCAGCGCCCCCGTCAGGTCGCCCCGTCCATAGGCGGCGTGCGCCAGTTGCCGCAAGGCATCGAGGGACTCATCTGCCACGCTCGCCACCCAACCACTTATTGGCGCGGCTGGAGGATCGCGTCGACGTCCGCCGTGGCACTGACCGGCACATCCTCGGCCACGGCGGTCGGCGGCGGGGCAGCTGCCGCGGCCATCGCCATGGGGGCGGGCGCCGTGCGGAACATCGGCTGCGGATGGGTGCCGTCGAGCCGCACGTTCTTGAACTGCTCAAACCGCAGGCCGAGCAGAGAGGCGGCGTCGTCGATACGGCCACGTAACGCCGCCAGAGCCTGCTTCGTTGCCTCCTGATGCGCCTTTCGTTCGGCATCCCGCGACAGGTGCCAGCCCAGA
>DATNEJ010000248.1:0-2288 GCA_035606775.1 Acetobacteraceae bacterium
AACGAAGCTTGGCCCTTATAAGCTAGACCGTAAACTAGCTTATATATGAGGCAACCATGCGGGAAATTGGCGCCTTCGAGGCCAAGAACCGACTCGGCCAGTTGCTCGATTGGGTCGAGCAGGGCGAAGAAGTCACCATTACCCGTCGTGGCAAACCAGTTGCCCGGCTCGTACCCAGCCGCCCCGGCGCGAGCCGGGATGACGCGCGTGCTGCTGCACAAAGTATCCGCGCGATGAGCAAGGGCGTCACGCTAGGGGGTCTGAAACTCAAGGACCTGATCGACGAAGGCAGGTTGTGAGCCTTGTCCTCGATGCTTCGCTGACGCTGAGCTGGTATTTCGAGGATGAACGCACCCCCGCGGCGGATGCGTTGCTCGATCAGGTGGCCGAGCAAGGGGCCTATGTACCGACCCTGTGGCGGCTCGAAGTCGCCAATGGGTTGCAGGTCTCTATCCGCCGC
This sequence comes from Acetobacteraceae bacterium, assembly GCA_035606775.1. GTDB lineage: Bacteria > Pseudomonadota > Alphaproteobacteria > Acetobacterales > Acetobacteraceae > Rhodopila. Next base: position 461 of record DATNEJ010000248.1, read on the forward strand.
AAGCGCTTCGACGCATCGTTCCGCGATAATGCCCTCAAGCAATTGGCCCGCATGCCAATCACAGTCGATACCGATACCGATTCCTATGCCTGGTCCACGACGCTCCACCTCGCGGATCGCTTCCAACTGACGCTCTACGATGCCGCATACCTGGAGCTTGCGCGGCGTCGGCTTCTCCCGCTGGCAACGCTCGATCAGCCGTTGCGCACTGCGGCGAATGCATTAGGCGTGGATCTGCTCGGGATTGCTATGTGAGCCTGGCGTTGGCCCGCCGCGGCGTAGGATCGGCCTGGTCACCTGTACGAAGTTCACGGAGCAAGTTGCTACCCAGGCTTGGCGTTACCGAATATCCGCTGCTCCACCTTGTCACCCACGCGGATCGACAGTTTCGCGGTTGTGCCGCCGGCCAATTCCAGGGTGGCCCGCACCGGGCCTCGGCTGTCGATCACCGCCAAGCTGCGGGGCACCGTGTTCTCCGCGATGGCCCGGATCGTGCCGTCGGCATTGATGAACACCATGTCGAGCGGCACCAGCGTGTTGCGCATCCACATCTGCGACTCGCGCGGGGTGCCCCAGTCGAACAGCATCCCTCCATCGGCGAGCACCGAGGTGCGGAACATCTCGCCCACCGTCTGCTGATCCGAGGTCAGGGCCATCTCCACCAAGAAATCGTGCCGCGTGCCGTCGCGGGTGACGATCACCAGCTTTTCCTTGGGCAGCTCCTTCTGCGGGCCGGTCGGGTCGGACACCTGCCCGAGCGCGGTGGCAGCCGGCACGGCGGTCAGCAGGGCAAGCAGCAAACGGCGGTTCATGCGGGCAGCCTTTCCTTCAACGCCAACGCGACCAGACGCTTGATCTCCTCCCGCACGGCCCCCTCCCGCGGGCGGTCCCGCAAGGTGGTGAACCAGTGCGCGGGCGGATTGCGGCCGGCGGCGCGGTCATAGCGCAATGCGCGCAGTCCCGCCTCGGCTTCCGGCGGCAGGTGGTCCGGGATCGGCCAGCCGTTCAACGTGCCCCATAGCGCGGCCCAGCAGCGGCCGACAGTCCAGGGGTTGTAGCCGCCACCGCCGAGGACAATCAGCCGCGGGGCCAGCTTCATGACTGCCTGGACGACGGCGATATGCGCGTTGTTGGACAAGGAGAGGCGCGACAGGGGATCTTCCTCCAGCCCATCCGCGCCGGCCTGCAGCATAATCGCCTGCGGCGCGCGCGCTTCGATCAGCGGCAGGATCGCGTGGCGCATCAGCCAGGCGAATTCGCTGTCGTTACAGCCGGCCGGCACCGGGAAATTGCGCGCGGCACCGCCGGCCTGGTCCTTCGCCGAACCGGTGAAGGGCCAGCGGCCGGCTTCGTGGATGCTGATGGTGAAGACCCGCGCATCGTCATGGAACGCGTCCTGCACGCCGTCGCCGTGATGGGCGTCGATGTCGAGGTAGACGATATTGGTCAGCCCCTGGTCCAGCCAGGTCAGCAGACCGAGCACGGGGTCGTTGAGGAAGCAGAAGCCGGCGGCGCGGTCGGGACGGCCGTGATGCGTGCCGCCGCCGGGGCAGTGCACGATGCCACCGGACGCGGTCAGCCGCGCCGCCAGCATCACCCCGCCGGCGGAGATCGCCGGGCGGCGGAACACCTCCTTGTAGATCGGGTTGCCGTCGGCGCCGACGCGGTAGCGTGCCCGGTCGGCGTCGGAAATGGATTGCGTCGCCTCGGCCCGCTGCAGCACGTCCAGGTAGGCAGGATCGTGGAACCGCGCGAGTTCCGCGACGCCGGCGAGCGGCGCTTCCCGATATGTCCCTTCCGGCAACCAGCCCAGGGCCGTGCAGAGATC
>DATNEJ010000122.1:0-8039 GCA_035606775.1 Acetobacteraceae bacterium
AAGGTGTTGATACATATTGATGAATTTCGTGGCTGGGGGACCTGGATTCGAACCAAGGATGCCCGGGTCAGAGCCGGGAGTTTTACCGCTAAACTATCCCCCAACGGGCGCGGGCCGGCGGGATAGCATGGCCGCCCGGGCCTCGCAACTCAGCGCATGGCACGCTGCCCGCGGCGCCCCACCTCACGCAGCCGCCAGAATCGCTGCCACAACCGGGCCGAGGCTGGCGCGCCAAGGGGGCAGCCGCACGCCGAACACGCGGGCCAGTTTCCCGCAGTCCAGCCGCGAGTCGGCCGGCCGCGTCACCGGCGTCGGCCACTCGGCCGTGGTGATCGGTGCGACGACCGGCACCTTCATGCCGTGGCGTGCCGCTTCCTCGAACACCGCGGTCGCCAGCCCGTGCCACGATGTGGCACCCGTGCCGGCCGCGTGAAACACGCCGCTGTACTCTTCCCGCCAGCCGTTCACCGCGATCGCCTCGGCCACGCCCAGGATTGCCCGCGCCAGATCGCCCGCAGTGGTCGGGCATCCGAACTGATCCGACACGACGGTCAGGCGGTCCCGTGTCCGGCCTGCGTTCAGCATCGTGCACACAAAGTTCCTGCCGGTCGCGGAGTAGACCCAGGCCGTACGCACCACCATCGCGCGCGCACCGGTGGCCAGCACGGCCTGCTCGCCGGCAAGCTTGCTGGCGCCGTACACGCCCGAGGGTGCGACCGGGTCAGTTTCGACGTATGGCGCACCTTTGGTGCCGTCGAACACGTAGTCGGTGGACACATGGATAAGCGGCACACCCGCGTCCGCGCACAGGCGGGCCAGAATTGCCGGCCCGTCGCGATTCGCCCGGTAGGCCGCGTCCTTGTCACCCTCCGCGGCATCCACCGCTGTGTAGGCGGCCGCATTCACCACCAGCCGCGGGGAAACGGTGCCAAACACATCCGGGATCGTAGCCGGCCGATCGAAATCGAACGCCGGCCGTCCAACCCGCCGAACCTGAGTCCCGCCCGCCGCCTCCAGTGCCAGCGCCAGTTGCCCGGAGCCGCCGGTCACCAGGATCGGTCGCGAGTCAGGCATGGAACCAGGCGGGGCAGTCGCGCAGGCGCGGCAGCAGCAGGTCCTTTTCGGACAGGACCACCTCGGCCGCAGGCACGGGCCAGTTGATGTCCAGATCGGGGTCGTTCCAGATCACGCCGCGCTCTGCCGGTTTGTCGTACTCGCCGGTGACCTTGTAGATCACCTCGGTATCCGGCTCGGTCGTGCAGTAGCCGTGCAGGAACCCGGCCGGCACCCAAAGCTGCCGCCAGTTCTCCGCGCTCAGCAGCGCGCCGACGTGCTTTCCGAAGGTCGGCGACCCATGGCGGGCATCCACCGCCACATCCCACACGGCACCGCGAACGACGCGCACCAGCTTGCCTTGTGCGTTCGGGCCGATCTGCAGATGCAGCCCGCGCAGCACGCCCCGCTGAGTGGAGAAGGCGTGGTTGTCCTGGATGAACGGTCCGGCGATGCCTGCCTCGGCGAAGCGCTTCTGGTTCCAGGTCTCGGAGAAGAAGCCGCGCGGGTCCTGAAAGCGCGGCGGGGTCAGCAGCAGGACGTCGGGAATAGCCAGGCGTTCGACGTTCACGCGGCTTCCCCTTCGGCCAGTTCCATCAACACGCGCCCGAGCTCGGTCTTGCCGAGGCCGGCGGCGTGGCCGCGTAGCGCGTTGGCGTCGATATAGCCCATGCGAAAGGCCACCTCCTCCGGACAGCCGACCAGCATGCCGGTGCGGGACTGGATGGTCTGCACGAAGGTGGCAGCCTGCAGCAGGCTGTCCGGTGTGCCGGCATCCAGCCAGGCGCAGCCGCGCGACAGCTTCTCCACATGCAGGGTGCCGGACTCAAGGTAGATGCGGTTCAGGTCGGTGATCTCGAGTTCTCCCCGCGCGGACGGACGGATGCGCGGCGCGATATCGCTGACATGGTGATCGTAGAAATAGAGGCCGGTGATCGCCCAGTTCGAAGTCGGTGCCGCTGGTTTCTCCACCACTTCCACCGCGCGTCCCGCCGCGTCGAACGCCACGACGCCGTAGCGTTCCGGATCGCGCACCTGATAGGCGAAGACCGAGGCACCGACCGGGCGGGCGGCAGCCTCCTGCAGCAGTGACGACAGATGATCGGCGTGGATCAGGTTGTCGCCCAGGGCGAGCGCACAGGGCGCGCCGGCCAGCCAGTCCCGCGCGATCAGGAAGGCCTGGGCGATGCCCTCCGGTTTCGGCTGGACCGCATAGGCGAAGCGGATGCCCAGCCGCGCCCCGTCGCCAAGTAGCCGGCGGAACTGCGGCAGGTCTTCCGGTGTGGAAATCACCATGATGTCCCGGATGCCGGCCAGCATCAGAGTGCACAGCGGGTAGTAGACCATCGGCTTGTCGTAGACCGGCAGGAGCTGTTTCGACGCCGCCAGGGTCATCGGATGCAGTCTTGTGCCGGAGCCGCCGGCCAGCAGGATGCCTTTCATGCCGCGGTCCCCAGTCTCTGTCCCGCGTAGCGGGCGGCGCGTACGCCCTGCCACCAGGTGCGGTTCGCCAGATACCAGTCGATGGTGCGGGCCAGGCCCGTTTCGAAGTCGTGCGGGGCCTTCCAGCCCAGCGCCGCCTCGGTGCGGCTCGGGTCGATCTCGTAGCGGAAATCATGGCCGGGACGGTCGGTGACGAAGCGGATCAGCCGTTCCCGCGAGCCGGCCGGATCCGGCACGCGGCGGTCCAGGTGCGCGCAGATGGCGCGCACGACCTGAAGGTTGGTCCGCGGTTGGCGGGCGCCGATGGCATAGGTCGCGCCTGCCTCGCCACGCTCCAGAACCCGCACCAGTGCCGCGGCATGGTCTTCGACGAACAGCCAATCCCGCATGTTGGAGCCGTCGCCATAGACCGGCAGCTCCTTGCCCTCCAGCGCATTCAGGATGACGAGCGGGATGAGTTTTTCCGGGAACTGCCACGGGCCGTAGTTGTTGCAGGTGTTGGAAACGATGGTCGGCAGGCCGTAGGTGTGGTGCCAGGCGCGTACCAAATGGTCGGATGCCGCCTTGCTGGCGGAATACGGGCTGCGCGGGTCATAGGGCGTGGTTTCGGTGAAGGCGGGCGAGTCGGGTTCCAGCGCGCCGAACACCTCATCGGTGGAAACGTGGTGGAAGCGGAAGGCCTGCCGCCGTGCCGGGGACAGGGCGGCATGGTGGCGCCGTGCGGTGTCCAGCAAGGCAAAGGTGCCGACCACGTTGGTCTGGACGAATTCGGCGGGACCGTCGATCGAGCGGTCCACATGACTTTCCGCCGCCAGGTGCATCACGGCGTCTGGATCGTGGGCGACGAAGACCTGCCGCATCGCATCGGCATCGGCAATGTCCGCCCGGACCAGGACATGGCGGTTGTGGCGCCGCCCATCCTCCAGCGCGTCCTCGGAGGCGGCATAGGTCATCTTGTCGACGTTGATGACGATATGATCGGTGTGGCGCAGCAGGTGGCGCACCACTGCGGATCCGATGAAGCCGCATCCACCGGTCAACAAAAGCTTCATCGTCCCTCACTCTCCCCAATGGCGCCCCTGCGGCACGGACAGAAGTTCCCAGACATACGACACACCGGGAACGGTTGCGCCCGTGCCGGGATGCCGGGTGCAAGACTACAGGCAACGACACCACTGGTGGGTGTCGTCCGAGTCCGGTACCGCTGCGGCCCGACTGCCGGCCGGCACCCGGGTTATGCAACAGGGAAGGCGATCCAGGGAAGCGCTTGCTTCACGGCAAAAGAGCTACTCTGCCGGCGAGTGACGGATACGGCTCACGCTCAGCGGTAGTAGTAGCCGTAGCGTGGGTGCCCGTATGGGCCGTAGGCCGGGTATATCACGCAACCTGACAGCAGCAGCGCCAGGCCAACGACGGAGGCAGTGCGCAGCAGGCCAAACGTCCGGCGTCCGGTTCCGTTCATATGCGGTCTCCTGTGTCGCAGCGAATGCGAGAGCATGATCGTCGGAGGCGGTATCGCCGGAGACGTGAATCACGCGACCCAACACATCCATTCGGGCCTGTTCGGTGCTTCCATCGGCACTGAGCAGGCCCGAATGGCGTAGCACCGGCAATGCGGCACGGGCGCGGCAGTCGGATACGAAGTGTAACCGGCGCCCAACGTGATCTTGTCCAGCGCCGCTCTCGCCCGGCGATTGGCAGCTATCAGGCCAGAGCGTGACCGCTCTACAGGCGGCCGAGCAGCCAGCCGCCCCAGACGGAAAGCAGGCAGAGGGCGACGGAACCGGTGGCGTAGAAAACGGCCGACGCGACCTCCCCGGCCTGGATCAGTTCCAGCGCCTGCAGGCTGAATGAGGAAAAGGTCGTGAACCCGCCGCACACCCCCGTCATGAGGAAAATCCGCACGTCCGGATGCAACGCGACGCGGGCCGGTGTCAGGCTGAGGCTCGCCACCAGTCCGATGACCGCTGAACCCAGGACGTTGATCAGCAGCGTGCCCCAGGGGAAGCGCGGGCCGGTCAGCGCGGTCATGGCGGCCGTCAGCCAGAAGCGCGCGACGCTTCCCACCGCCCCGCCGATCGCGACCGCGAGGTAGGCGCTTATCACCGGCCGGTTTCCGCTGGCCGGCAGGCGGGTGATCGGGCGCGCCGGCGAATGGCGGCGTGACTGCGCTGCATGGGACGTCTTCCTCCGTCTCCTGTCGGATCGGGTTGCCGCACCGACGGCGTGGCCGCCCAGTAGGCATCGGCAAGTGGACACCCGGCGCATAGAACCGGCAACCGCATACCGTCACCCCTGTTCCTGCGGCCACGCCAACCGACCACGCTGGCCGTGCGCAGCGGCCTTGCAGCCGTCGCATGACCGATTGACTGGCGCTCTTATGATAAGGCGGCTTATTATCACTCCCATCACCACCTTCGGTTTCCCATTGCAACACTTCAAGCGGGATCTTCTGTTCCTTCTGCATGACGTCGCGCGCTTGCTGCGCGTACATGCCGACAAACGTGCCCGGGCGCACGGGATGACCCGTGCACAATGGGGCATCCTGGTCTGGCTGGAACGTCAGCCGGGGCTGTCGCAGAAGGAACTGGCGGAGCTCTTGGATGTCGAGCCGATCACTGTCGCGCGGCTGATCGACCGGCTGGAAGCGCGCGGCATGGTGGAGCGCCGACCCGATCCACGGGATCGGCGGATCTGGCGACTGCACCTGAAGCCCCCCGCCCATGCGGTGCTGGGTGAGATCGACAAGCACCGCGCGGCGATGACCCGCATGGTGTCCGAAGGTATCGATGACGAATCACTGGAAGTCATGATCGAGGCATTGCTGCGGATGAAGTCTACCCTGACCCAGGATGCCCACGCCGCAAGACGGTCGACCTATATGGCCGAAGCCGAAGCGCGGGAGACAGTTTGATGTCGCAGACCGCCACAGCCGGTAGCGGCCCACGCATTTCCGAACGGGTAACCGAGGCCCCGGTCCGCTCGCGCATCAGCCGGCGCGCCTTGCGGCCGATCTTGATGCTGGGCGGGATCGTGCTGGTGCTGATCGCCTCCGGTGCCTACTGGATCACCGGTGGGCGGGTCGTGTCGATCGACGATGCCTATGTCCGCGCGGCAAAGGAGGCACTGTCCACCGACGTGTCGGGGATCGTGCTGGAAGTGCCGGTGCATGAGGGCCAGCGCGTGACAAAAGGTGAGGCGCTGCTGAAGCTTGACCCAAGGCCGTTCGAGATCGCCGTGGAGGGTGCGCGCGCCAATCTGGGCGGCGTCGTCTCCAGCCTCAACGCGATGAAACTCGAATATCAGAAGATGTTGCGCGACGTCGACGTGAAGCAGGCGCAGGTGGAAGCCGATCAGGCCAATTACGACCGGTTCGCCGGTCTGGTGAAAAGCGGCGGCGTGACCAGGGCGGAATTCGACAATGCGCGGTTCCAGCTTGCCGCCGACAAGCAGGCGGTGGCGGCGCTGAAGGTGACGGCCGACGTGCAACTGGCCCGCCTGGGCGGTGACCCGAACGTCGATGTGCGGAAGATGTCGGACTACCTCCAGGCGAAGGCGAAGCTTGAGGAAGCCCAGCGCCAGTTGGACCACACTGTGATCTATGCACCGTTTGCCGGCATCGTGACGCAGGTGGATACGGTGCAGCCGGGCATGTACCTCGCGGCCTCCACCGCGGCGTTCGGCCTGGTGTCGACCGAGCGCGTGTGGATCGAGGCGAATCCGAAAGAGACCGAACTGACGCACGTGAAGCCCGGCGATCCGGTCAAGGTTTATGTCGACACCTATCCCAGCCGCTCCTGGGAAGGGAAAGTGCAAAGCATCGCACCGAACAGCGGATCGGAGTTTTCCGTGCTGCCGGCGCAGAACACCTCCGGCAACTGGGTGAAGGTGGTGCAACGGATCCCGGTGCGCATCATCGTGGAGCGCAAGCCGGGCGATCCTGAACTGCGCGCCGGCATGAGCGTTGAGGCCAACATCGATACCGGTCATCGCCGGACCCTGGCCGATCTTTTCTGATCGCTGAGTTTCATGATGTCGTCTATGTCGGACCGGGTCCCGCACCGGTTACTGATCACGCTTTGCACCGTCGGTGCAACGCTGATGCAGGCGCTGGATCAGACGATCGCCAATGTGGCGCTGCCCTACATGCAGGGCAGCCTGTCGGCGACCTATGACGAGATAACCTGGGTCCTTACGTCCTATATCACCGCAGCGGCCATCATGACCGCGCCGGTGGGATGGATGGCGGCGCGCTTCGGCCGCAAATACCTGTTCATCACGTGCCTGATCGGCTTCACCATCACCTCGATGATGTGCGGCGCCGCGCAGACCTTGCAACAGATGGTGATCTTCAGGCTGCTGCAGGGGGTATTCGGCGCCGCGCTGGTGCCGCTGTCCCAGGCAACCATGATGGATATCTACCCGATCGAGCAGCGCGGTCACGCGATGGCGATCTGGGGTGTCGGGGTGATGATCGGCCCGATCCTCGGCCCGACCCTGGGCGGCTATCTGACCGAGATGTACAACTGGCGGTTCGTGTTCTACATCAACCTGCCGTTCGGTATCCTGGCCACCTTGGGCCTGTTGATCTTCATGCCGCGGTCGCACCCCAACTTCAACATGAAGTTCGACTGGATCGGCTTCGGCGTGCTCGCGCTGGGCATCGGCGGGCTGCAGATGATGCTGGACCGGGGGCAGAACCAGGATTGGTTCACCTCACCGGAAATCATGATCGAAGCGGTGCTTGGCGGCCTCGGCTTCTATCTCTTCATGGTCCACATGTTCACCGCTCGGAAGCCCTTCATTCCGCCGGTGATATTCCGTGACCGGAATTTCTCCTCCGGGCTGGTCATGATGTTCGCAGCCGGCACCATCCTGGTGTCGAGTTCGTCCCTGATGGCACCATGGCTGCAGACGCTGGCCAATTACCCGGTGGAAACCGCGGGCCTGATCATGGCACCCCGCGGCATCGGCACCATGGCCGCGATGCTGATCGGCGGACGCCTGAGCGCGCGGATGGACCCGCGCAAGATCATGGCGGCGGGCATTCTGTTGCTGCTGTGGTCGATCTGGGAGATGACGACCTGGACCCCCGACGTGTCGCAATGGCGCATCTCCATGACGATCGTAGTGCAGGGCGCCGGCCTTGGCTTCCTGTTCATCCCGTTGCAGGTGCTCGCCTTTGCCACGCTTCCCGGTCAATACCGGACCGACGGCACGTCACTATTCAGCCTGTTCCGCAACATCGGCGCGGCGATCGGGGTTTCCGTCACGTCGGCGATGCTGGCGCGCAGCACTCAGGTGCTGCACGAGCAGATCGGCGCATCGGTCACACCCTTCAATCGCGCGCTCCAGGGAGGCGGGGCGGTGCAGCACTTCTGGGATCCGGCAACTGCGTTTGGCGCCGCCGCGCTGGATCACATCATCAACCAGCAGGCGCAGATCATCGCCTATATGAACGACTACAAGATGATGATCTTCACCACCATGCCGTCATTGCTGCTGCTGTTGTTGATGCGCCGGCCTCGCGGTGCCGCATCCGC
>DATNEJ010000295.1:0-11196 GCA_035606775.1 Acetobacteraceae bacterium
TGGCCAGATCTACCACACCTATCCGTCCCTGAAGTCGCCGGAAGACCAGGCCGCACTGTGGGCCGGCACGCTCGACGGCGCGATCAACTGTGTCGCCACCGATGAGATCTGCTGCACGCTGGCGAAGAAGCTGCAAGGCGTCCGCATCGACGACACCACGGGCGGGAACGCCGGCGTCGAGCCGCGGGTCGCGCTGATGTACACCGAGATGGTCGGCAATCGCGGCTACTCGCTCAACCGCTACGTTGACCTGGTATCGACCAACGCGGCGAAGATCATGGGGCTGTACCCCCGCAAGGGTGCTCTGGCCGCCGGCTCGGATGCCGACATCTGCGTGCTGGACCCGGCCGATCGGCGCGTGATCCGCGCCGAGGACCTGCACGAGGCCGACTACACCCCCTGGGAAGGCCGAAAGATGGCGGCCTGGCCGTGCCTGACGGTGCTGCGCGGGAAGGTCGTCGTGGAGAACGGCGCCTTTAAGGGCAGCCTCGGCGACGGCAAATGGCAGCATCGCAAGATCGCCGACGACATCCTCGCCGGGCCGCAATTGTGACCGACGCCGCGTTGCGCGCGCTGCTGCTTGATTGTCTGAAATTGTGGGAGGTCAAGGGACGCATCGCGGCCGTCAGCCCGCACGGGCTGGCGATCGAAACCGCGGCGGGGGCCTTCGTCGTGCGGCAGGCCGAGGAAGCGATACGGCCTGTGCGATGGTTCATGCTGACGCCGGAACGGCAGGCGGCGGGACGCGCGCCGCGCGCCATCCCCTCGGTCGTCGCCCTGCTGTCGGCACTTCGCAACGCCCTGGCGGGCACCAGCGGGACCAGGCTGCGGATCGGCACGGACACGGGCGCGCCGCGTTTGACCGACGCGTCTCCCGATCACGGCTGACAGAGCGGGACCCCACGGGATGTCGGCCCTGTGCGTGCGAATTTCGCACGGCGCCTGCGCGCCCAATCAGCGCGCGCAGGGTTGGGCGTGGCAACCTCGCGCCGAGCCGCACGTTACCCGACGTCCGAGGAACTTCCGACCTACCGCCCGAGAATGACGCTTAGTGCAGCTTGGGCGACTTCAGGAAGCTGGCACGATCGGCCGAACGGACATTGATCCGGCGGGCGCTGCCTTCGCGGCGGACCTGCAGCCTGACCTCCGCGCCGGCGCTGCCCGATGCCCAGACGCGCCGCCACAGCCCGGCCAGGTCGGGGATGTCCTCGTCATTCACCGTCACGATCTTGTCACCGGTGCGCAGGCCTGCCTGCTCCGCAGGACCGTTGTCCGCAAGCCCGCCGACGACCAGCGTCTCCTCCGATTCGGTCGCGTACATCCCGAGCCACGGACGCGCCGGCCGGTTGACCCGCCCATAACTGAGCAGGTCGCTCATGATCGGTGCGAGCAGGCCGATCGGCACAACCATATTCATGTCGAGCCGCCGGCCCTTGCCGTCCCCCTGCTGGAGGATCAGCGAGCCGATGCCCATCAGCTTGCCGTCGGTGCCAATCAGGCCGCAGCCGCCCCAGAATGGATGCGCGGGCGCGGTGAACAGGGCATCGTCCAGGACGTACTCCCAATACCCCGCGAATTCCTGCCGGCCGACGATGCGGGTTTCGATCGCGTGGTGCCGTCCGCCGCCGGCGGCAAACACCGCCTGGTCGCCGACTTTCAGCCGGTCGGAATCGCCAAGGTCCAGTGAGGGCAGGCTGAGCTTGCCCAGCGTCTGCACGAGGCCAAAGCCGGTTTCCTGGTCGTAGGCGAGCGCGTGCCCCGGCACCGCCTGTCCGTCGCCGGACGTGATCCAGATCGTTTCGGCTTCCGTGATCAGGTAGCCGATGGTGGCAATCAGGCCCGACTCCTTGATCACGACGCCGCTGCCGGCGCGCTCCGTGCCCAGCGTGTTCGCGGTGAACGCGTCAGCCGGCGCATAGGTCTTCAACATGACGACAGCCTTGAGCGCCCGTTCGAGGTCGAACGAGTAGTCGTCAGGGTCGGGCTGCAGGTTGGGGGGAATCTCCCAGTCCTCTTTCTTCATGCCACGACGTCTTCCTTGGTTGGGACGTCCCCTGGGGGGCGTATCGCTCATGACCTCATTATATCGGCTCTTTCGCCTCCAGCGACAATGTGGCGGCCCCGTCGAAACCCGCTCCCCGGTGAAAACCGCTACTGCGCGGCCGAGCGGCCCTGGCTTACCGCCAGTTCGGCCGGAGTCATCTGGAATCCCGCGACAATGCCGTAGGCCGCCGCCGACTTCGCCTGGGAGACCGGAAGAACCACGCTGATCCGCGGCGACTTCGCGATTACCTTCTGGACACCTGAATCGAACGATGCACGCAGCGTGTAGATCTTCTTGTCCAGGATCCTTCCGCCATCCATCACAGCGACAAACACCGGAAGGTCGGCCTGGTTGCCAGACAGGGCGGGGCCGCGGACCGCCTCTACCGACACGGTGATGTTCGCGACGACCGTCCCCTTCGTGTCGCCGGCTTCGCAACTGCCATCAAGCCGCAGCAGGCGCGCCCGCAGCACAAGATCGGTCAGGTCGCGCCCGCTGCCATTGTAGCGCGTCAGGTCGGCAAGCGCCCTCGGAAAACTCGGTTGTGGACAGGGGGGCGCGAATGCGTCCCGGGGCGGCGCGCATCCCGCCAGCAGCGGCAGCAAAAGCGCGAACCGGGCCGCATGCCGGGCGAAGGACAGTCTTGCGAGCATCGGGAACTCCGGGCAGCCGGACTCGGGGCGGCCGCCGTGTGGGTGGCAGGGCCGTCATTGTGCCGGCGGGCTACCGAATGGGCAACGCGGATTGCCCCAAGGGGATTGCACCAAGGGGATTGCCTGCGGAGAATGCCTGTTGGCGCAATGGCCGCCCTGCCGCACGATGCATCGGCGCGGCGCCATCCTCGGTCCGGCCGCTTTCCGCCGCGGGAGGCGTCGGTTGAATATCCTGTCGATCCAGTCCTGGGTGTCCTACGGCCATGTCGGCAACGCAAGCGCCGTGTTTCCCCTCCAGCGCCTGGGCGCCGAGGTATGGGCGATCAACACGGTCCAGTTCTCCAATCACACCGGCTACGGCCATTGGACGGGACAGGTCCACTCCGCCGAATCGGTGCGCGACCTGGTCGATGGCATCGCAGCGCGCGGTGTCCTCGGGCGCTGCGATGCGGTGCTGTCCGGCTACATGGGCGATGCCGCGATTGGTGAGGCCGTCCTGCACGCCGTAACCCGGGTCCGCCAGGAGAATCCGGCCTCGGTCTATTGCTGCGATCCGGTGATCGGCGACGACGACACCGGGGTCTATGTTCGCCCGGGCATCGAGGCATTTCTGCGCGGTCACGCCCTGCCGCAGGCGGACATCGCAACGCCGAACCGCTTCGAACTTGAACGCCTGACCGGGACGACCTGCCGCACCCTCGATGCGGCAAAGGCCGCAATCCTGCGCCTGGCAGCGACGCTGCGTTCGGCCGGGCCGCGCTGCGTGCTGGTGACGAGCCTGGAGACCGAAGCGACGCCGCCGGATCACCTGGACATGCTGGTGGCGGAAGGCGGCGCGTTCCACCTGCTGCGCACGCCGCGCCTGCCGGTGTCGCTCAACGGCGCCGGCGACGCGATCGCCGCGCTTTTCCTGTTCCATCGCCTGCGTACCGGCAGTGCCGCGGCAGCGCTGGAGGCGGCCGGATCGTCGATCCACGGCGTGCTCAGCCAAACGGCGAAGGCAGGCTCGCGGGAGATCCTGATCGTCGCCGCGCAACAGGAACTGCTGACGCCCAGCCGCGTCTTCAAGGCGGAGGCCTGCTGAAGGTTGTTCATCCACGCGAAGCCTGTTCGGTGCTTCCGCACCGAACAGGCTTCAGCACGTCACCGCGACAGGTAGTCCATCGCCGCATCCACCCCGCCGCGGCCGTGCGGGATCTGATTGATCCGCAACGCCATCTCCACCGCTGACAGGGCGCCGAGCAGCATCGGTTCGTTCAGGTCGCCCAGATGGCCGATGCGGAAGATCTTGCCGCTCAGCTTGCCGAGCCCGCCGCCGAGGGAGACATTGAAGCGTTGCCTGACGGTACGGCGGAGCGCATCCCCATCGTGGCCATCGGGCATGAGGATGGCGGTGACCGAGTCCGAATAGCGGGACGGGTTCAGGCAGAACAGTTGCGGCCCGTTATTGCCGGCCCAGACCTTCGCCGCCCGCCGGGTCGCCTCAGCCAGCCGGCTGTGGCGTGCAACCACGTTGTCCAGCCCCTCCTCCTCCAGCAGGCGGACGGACTCCTGCAAGCCGTAGAACAGGTTCACCGGCAGCGTACCGATGAAGCTCTTCTGCGGGCGCTTGTCCATCAGGCTCCAGTCGAAATAGAACCGTTTCAGGCCCGCGCGGGCATGCGCGTCCATCCCTTTGTCCGACACGCCGGTAAAGCTCATGCCGGTGGGCAGCATGAGACCTTTCTGGCTGCCGCCGACCACGCAGTCGATCTTCCATTCGTCCATGCGGAAATCGAGCGAGGCGAGCGAGGAAATCGTATCGACCAGCAGCAGCGCCGGATGGCCGGTGGTATCGATCGCCGCGCGGATGTCCGGCAGCGGCAGCATCATGCCGGTGGCGGTTTCGTTGTGCACGACGCAGACCGCCTTGATCGTGTGGGCCGCGTCCTCGGCCAATGCCGCGCGCAGCGCAGCGATGTCCACGCCGACGCGCCAATCAGCCGGCTGAACCCGCACCTCCAGCCCGTGGCTGCGACCCATCGCCGCCCACTCGTCGGAGAAATAGCCGGACTCCAGCACCAGGATGGTATCGCCGGGCGACAACAGGTTGGTCAGACTCGCTTCCCAGGCGCCGTGGCCGGAGGCGTTGTACATGAAGATGCGTTGACTGGTGCGCAGAACGCGTTTCAGCCCGGCAAACGCCGCATCGTACACTTCCACGAACTCCGCATCGTTGAAGTCGATGCTCGGCCGGTCCATCGCCCGCAGCACGCTGTCCGGAATGTTGGTGGGACCAGGATTGGCAAAGAACTGGCGTCCGCGGGGCTTGCTGGTCACCGGCTGGTTCATCGGGTTCTGCCTTTCCTGCCTCACGATGTCTGCGAGCGCTTCACATATCTGATACAACGCGGACTGCCCGGGAATCCAAGGGAAAGCGCGGCGACATCACGCCAGGCAACCGGGATCGGGTCGCGGGCGTGCCTCATCCGGGCAAGGCGGCAACGCAATCAGACAATGCGCCGGCAAGCAAGCGATCAGGCAGCCTTGTCACTTGGCCCTTGTATCGCCCGCCCCACATTGCTCCACTGCACCCAAGGTCATGCCCGAGAGCATAGCAGTCATGCGCGGGCGCGCTGCTCGCCCGGCAGGTGCAATCGCAGCAGGAGTTCTTGTTGTGCCGCAAGATGTGCGCTCTCGGATCCATATCGGCGTCGGTGGCTGGACCTACGAGCCGTGGCGAGGTGCGTTCTATCCACAAGGATTGCCGCAGAAGCGCGAGCTCGAGCACGCCAGTCGCCAACTGACCTCGATCGAGATCAACGGCACCTACTATGGCTCGCAGAAACCCGAGAGCTTCGCCAAATGGCATAGTGAAACGCCGGACGATTTCGTCTTCGCCCTCAAAGGACCCCGGTTCGCCACCAATCGGCGGGTGCTTTCCGAAGCCGGCGACTCCATCGAACGCTTCTTTGCCAGCGGCGTCATGAACCTGAAAGCCAAGCTCGGCCCCATCAACTGGCAGTTCATGGCAACCAAGAAATTCGATCCGAAGGATTTCGAGGGCTTTCTGAAGCTTTTACCGAAAAGCTTGGAGGGACAGGCCGTGCGCCACGCCGTCGAAGTCCGGCACGACAGCTTCCGTACGCCGGACTTCGTGGCCCTCGCCCGCGCCTATGGCGTGGCAATCGTGACAGCGGCAGATTCGGATTACCCGTGCATCGGTGATGTCACCGCGCCTTTTGTCTATGTCCGCATCATGGGAACGAATGAAGCGGAACCGGCCGGTTATCCGGAGGAGAAACTGGATCTGTGGGCACGCCGCGCACGTGAATGGGCCTCCGGCGACGCCGCGGCCGGGCTTGAAACCGTTGCCAAGGGAACGTCCGGCGGGAAGCGGGATGTCTTCCTCTACGTCATCAGCGGCTTCAAGGTACGCAACCCGGCCGCCGCCATGAGCCTGATCGCGCGAGTCAAGTAGCGATGCCGTTGCAGAACCGTGTCACGCCCTTCGGCGACATCGTCGCCATTCCGCAGCGCGGGCTGTTCACCGGCAACCGGGGCATTCTGCACGATCCAGCAACGAAACGGCTCTTGTCGCGGCGCTGGGCCACAAAGGCCTGGATCACCTGCCTTTGCGAATTCAGGGGAGTACGCCGCCAGGTGATGGGCGGGCGAAGCTGGACCGAACTGTTCTTTCTCGATGAAGCGACCGCGCTCGCAGCCGGCCATCGCCCCTGCTTTTTCTGCCGCCGAGACGCGGCCCGTGCCTTCCGCGCCGCGTGGGCGATCGGCAACGATCTGCCGCTGCCGAAAGCCCCCGAGATGGACCGAACGCTGCACGGCGAACGGCAGCAGGGCCGGAGCAAGCGGCTGCATCCGCTGACAATGCCGCTGCACCATCTGCCCACCGGCGCGATGGTCGCGGTGAACGGCGGTGCTTTCCTGATCGCCGGCGGACAGGTGCTTCGCTGGCACCCCGACGGCTACCGGCCGGCCGAGGCAGCGCTTATCCCCGATGCGCTCATCACCCCGCCATCGACGCTGCGGGCACTGGCGGCAGGCTATCGCACGGTGCTGCACCCAAGCGCCGCTGTGGCACTGGACGGGCAACCAACACCCATAAGCCGGCACCATCCAGGGCCGATGACGATCCGGCCCTGAACCGGTGACCGGCGCTGCCTGACCGCGCGCGGATCACATCCATTTGACAGCAACAAGCGGAGGGTTTCCGCTCATCCCGCAAGCCACATTCGGCATCAGGCCCCCAGACCGGCGAGATGGCACATGCGCCCTTTCTTCAACCTGCGACTGCCCGCCATGCTGTTCCTCCCCGTGCTGCTGCCCGTCGTTGCGTCACCTTCCCGCGCCCAGACGTTGGTGCCGACCGCCGCCGCACACGCGGCCGCGACCGCGATCGCGACACCGGCGCCCCGCAAGACACTGACTGGCAAGGAGCGCCTGGGCGAGAAATGGACCGACGAGCAAAGGATCAACAACTGCAAGGTCCCTGCGGACAAGCGCGGTACCACGCCGCGACCCGCGGCCTGTGCGAGCGTTCCCGCAAGTTGATTGCACGGGCGTATCGCACTCAGCGCGCAATGTGAAAGCAAACGCCGGAGTGCATCGCGCACGGGCGGCGCCTATGTCCGGCATACCAACCGGCAACACACGGAAAGACCAAATGCCCGAACTCATTCGCTACGCCTTCGGACACAGCTCACTCGGCGATTTTCTGGCCGCAACGTCGGCGCTGGGTCTGGTCGCGTTCGAATTTGGCGACCGGCACGCCGCGCTGATCGATGCGTTGCGCCAGCGCTTCCCCGAAGCGATGGTCGAGGAAGACGAGGCCGGCCTGGCGGAAGCCACCAGCCAGCTTGCCGCGATGATCGATCAGCCGAACCGCGAGTCGCCTCTGAGGCTCGATCCCAGAGGCACCGACTACCAGAAGCGGGTCTGGCAGGTCCTGCGCGAGATTCCCGCGGGGCAGACCACCACCTACAGCGCTGTCGCGGCCAAACTGGGCACGCCAAGGGACGCACGGGAGACAACCGAGGCCATCGCCGCCAATACCATCGCGATCCTGATTCCGTGCCACCGCGTCGTGAAGAAGGATGGTTCGCTGTCCGGCTATCGCTGGGGAGTCAGACGCAAGCGCGCCCTGTTGGCGCGCGAACAGACGGCTTCAGCCTTTCAGCTCACCTGATCTCCAGGACCTTTCTGCTGCACGACCGACGCACGGACGTCGTTCGTCTCCGTAATCCGCTTCAGCACGGACAGCTTGAAATCTCGCGTGAAACTCCGACGCCTCCGTCGCTTCGACACATCTGTTCTCCTGCCATAACAGTGTGCCCTAATTATCGTGTCTCAGTTTTAGGGGGGCACTCCGACAGGCCTACTCGAGCCCATGCAGCAAGTCGATACCCGCCTTCAGCGCGGACTGGTACAGCGCGTGATCCAGGCCATAGGCGATCACACGGAAGCCATGTGCCCAATAGTCGCGCGCCCAGGAATCGTCTGACGCCATTACGCCGGCAAACTTGCCGTTCGCCTTTGCCGCGGCGACCACGCGACGCACCGCGGCCAGATAATCCGGGTGCCGAAACTGGCCGGGAATGCCCATGAAGTTGGTCAGGTCGAAATGTCCCAGCCAGAGCACGTCTATGCCCGCAACGGCGGCGATCGCCTCGACGTTCTCGACCCCCACCACGGTCTCGATCAGCGCGATCACCAGCGTGCGGTCATGCGCCACCCGCATCTTTTCCGCGGGCGTGCCCGGCAGGTAGTCATCATGCGCGACGCCAAACGCGGCGCCTCGCCTTCCGTGCGGCGGATAATGCGCGCAGGCGACGATATGTTCGGCCTGGGCGCGGCTCTCCACCATCGGCAGCATCACGCCCTGTGCGCCCATGTCCAGGGCGCGGGCAATGAAATGGTACTCGCTGGCCGGCACGCGCACGAGCGGCGCCACGTCCAGGCCGCGGCAGCCCGCGACCAGATGCTTGAACGTCTCGAAACCGAGGCCGGTATGCTCCATGTCGAACAGGGCGAAGTCGGCGCCGGTGGAGGCGATGATGGCCGGCATGCCGGGGCTGAAGAACTCGAAGACCATCGGCCCGAACACGCGGCCGTTACGCCTGAGTTTTTCCTTGAGAAACGCTGGCGGCATCGCGGTTTCCTGTTTTTCGAGTATCAACGTGCACCCTCAAAGGCAAAATCCGAATACCCCGAAAATGTTGGCGCATTCTCAGTCAGCCAGGAGGGCGACATCACACCAAGGCGGTCGGTGATGACCGATTTGTGCAACGTTGCAATTTTGTCGAAGCGGACGACCGACTGGCGTTTCAGACCTGTCCCGGCAGTAGGCGAGATCATCGTCATATCGAAATCATGACGACGGATCGACGTGATAAAGCAGACGACCACGTCCGTTCGCCGTTGGTTGTCGCGGAAACAATCAGGACCGGCCGGCGCTTATCGCCCGAAAGATCGGTGAATGGAAACCGGGCGAGGCATATGGCGCCGAACTCGAACACTCAGCGGTAACGCTCAACGGCGTCGGCGTCGGAATACAAATCCGGCTCTTCGTCCAGGAAATCAAACGAACCGCCAGCCTGTGCCAGAGCCGCCATCGGAAGGTCGGCTTCGCCCATAACCTCCACCTGAACGCGAACGCGGGTTCGCGCCTCCACCCCTCGACGCGCCAGTTCCGCCGAGAGCCGGCCGACCTCGATATTCAGGGTCATGCGCTGCATCAGGGTTTCCTCACGCGTGGACGCCCAATATAGCCTGCGTGATCGCCATTTCCATCCGTTCGATTTGCAGGCGGCGAGGCGTCGGTTGGATAAGGCCCGCAACCCATACCGCCGGCCGAACCGCGATGCAGCCGGCCCCGTTCCGTCGACGCCACCCAGACGCTGGCGTCTAGGGCATCCTGCCGCCCATAATCCCAGTATCCTGCCATAGCCGCCGTCACCCTGCCGGCGGCTCCGTGCGCTGATTCGACGCACCGGCGGCTGCGTGCGCTCATCGCAACCAGCCCGACAGGCATGAGGTACGTCGGCCCCGGCAGTGTCGATTTTCGGACTCGGACAGGAGTCCCGGTGAGAGGCGGACCTTCATTGCGCCGGGTCAGCAGCCATATAAACGGAATGAGAACAATTGGACGCGGGAACCTCCCATCTGGAGACACCCCTTCTCCCCCACAACCGGCGAGCCGCCACTCCCCGAGTGCCCCGCAATCACGCCGACACACGAGGGAGCCACCCATCTATGCAACCGGATTTTGCGTGAACCCGGAGGGACGACGATCGGAGCGGCCGGCGACCCGCGTGACCAGAAGAACCTCATGCCCCCTGGGGCCTTCCTGACGCGACCCAGGTTGCGCCGCGGCGATATGTCGGCGCACAACCGCTGGCGGCGTGACGCTGTTCCGCTCATCGGCGATCGCGTCCGGATCGAGGCGAGTTGGGCCTTGCCGTCCGTAGCGACGCAAGAACCTATGCGCCGTGAGAGCAGCCGTCCCGCATGGTTCCAGCCGCGTGTGTCGCGCTGCCCGCCCGCGCCCCGGTCGCCGGACCACTGGCCGGCACCGGGGCAGCACGCGAACACGGTCACCGGCCTTGATCGAATCCAAGAAGCCCATGCGCCGTGAGATACCGCTTCCCGCAACCTTCGGTCCCTCGCGGCGCACTGCCAGACCGCGCCCCGGTCGCCGGACCACTGGCCGGTGCCAGGTCGGCACACGAACACAGTCCGAGCTTGATCCAATCCAAAAAGCTCATGCGCCGTGAGACACTGGGTGCCGCAACCTCCGGCCCCTCACAGCGCGTGCTGCCCGCCGGTGACCCGGCCGCCGAACTGCCGGCCGGCGCCAAGGCAGCTCGCGAACAAAGTCATCGACCTTGATCCAATCCAAGAAGCCTATGCACCGTGAGACCTTCCTCGCCGCAATGTCGAAACCGGCGACGGAAAAACCATGCGTGCACCAACCCGACGCCCCCCCACCGCCGTGTCTCGGTTCGGCTGAGCGCCGTTTCTCCGCCCCGGCCTGCAACACGCACAAGGCGCCGCGCGCAGCGGCGGCCAAGGATCGTCGCAGGCAACCGCGCGCGAGCGCGGCTCGTCCTTGACGGCCGCGAGCACGGCGCCACTCTCCTCCAGGCCCGGACCGACCGCCGACACACACCACCCACCTGGATCGGAGGTTAAGAAGTCCGTGCGCCGTGAGCGGCAGACCGCACGGAGACCACCTCCCCCATCCACCGGCGCCCAGAGCATCCGGCATTCGCACCGACAGCCGTCGCGGACCGGCACCAATGCACCGGCCACCAACTCCCATCCACCAACCTATCCACAGGATTTTGTGTCTCCAGCTCCAAACTACCCCAAAATCTGCTTCCCGCGCCCGTCCGAGTCGCCTTACCATCCGCCGCATGAAGACCCACCGGACTTGGCACGGCGTAAGAATGCGGCGCACGGAGGTCCGGCCGGACCCGGACGCGGAAACAAGGCAGGTCA
>DATNEJ010000129.1:0-6162 GCA_035606775.1 Acetobacteraceae bacterium
CAGTCGGGTCAGCCGGTTCCATTCGGGATGAACTCGTGCGGATGACGCATGCAGCGCGCTCTGCGCAAGGCCGGTCATAACTGGCTTTTGAGCGTGATCGTCGGAGGCAGAATCGCCGGAGACGTGAATCACGCGATCAAACAAAAACACAGAGCGTGATCGTCGGAGGCAGAATCGCCGGGGATGTGAATCACGCGATCAAAACCATAGAGCCTGCGCGGTGCTGCCATCAGCATCGGGCAGGCTCTATGTCGGGCGGCGCGCGCGCAGCGCCGCGGCGAGAGTCCCATCATCCAGCACGTCCAGTGCGCCGCCGATCGGCACGCCCTGGGCGAGCTTGGTGACCTGCACGCCGAGCGGATGCAGCCGATCGGCAAGCCAGTGCGCCGTGGTGGCGCCATCCACCGTGGCACCGAGCGCCAGGATGACCTCCTTGACCTGGCCCTCCGCGATACGGGTGAGCAGCGGCGCAAGGCTCAGATCCTCAGGCCCGACACCGGCCAGCGCGGACAGCGTGCCGCCCAGCACGTGATACAGCCCGCGATGCACCAGCGCGCGCTCCAGGGCCCACAGATCGCCGACCCCCTCCACCACGCAGATGATCGACCGGTCGCGCCCGGGATCGGCGCAGATCGAGCAGGGGTCCTGGCTGTCGAGGTTGCCGCAATCGGCACAGGGCTTCACCGCGCGCGCCGCGTCGGCCAGTGCGACAGCCAGCGGCAGCATCCGCTTCTCCGGCTCCTGCAACATCTTCAGGGCCGCCCGACGCGCACTGCGCGGACCCAGACCCGGCAGGCGGGCCAGCAGCGCGATCAGGTGCTCGACTTCGGGACCGCCCATCAGCGGACACTGGCCCAGGACAGCCGGAGCGGCGCTTGCAGATGCATCAACGCACCGGGGCGACCGGGGACCAAGTCGGCAGCCTTCAGAATGGCAGCTTCAGCCCGGGCGGAAGCTGCATGCCGCCGGTCACCTTCTGCATCTCGGCCGCGGTCGCCGCGTCGATCTTGCCGCGCGCGTCGCGATGCGCGGCGACGATCAGGTCTTCCAGCATCTCCGCCTCAGCTGGGTCGATCAGCTTGGGGTCGATCTTGATGCCGCGCATCTCGCCCTTGCCGTTCAGGGTGACGCGGACCAGGCCCGCGCCCGACTCGCCGACCATTTCCAGGGCCTCCATCCTGGCCTGCATCTCCTGCATCTTCGACTGCATCTGCTGCGCCTGCTTCATCAGGCCGGACAGGTTCTTCATTGGTCGGATTCCCACGGCAATGAGGTTTCATCGAAATACTCGGCGTCGGGCGGCGCGAAGTCCGGCATGTCCGGACCCGGTTCTGCCACCGCAGTAACCGGCAGCCCATAGGCGTCGGCCGACGCGTCATGCACCGTATCGATGCGGGCGCCTGGAAACGCTTCCATGATCGCCCGCACCAGCGGATGATCCGCCGCGGCGGAGCGGCGCGCACTATCGGCGGCATTGCCCTGTTCGGCCAGGGTGGGCTCCCCTTCCGCGGTCGAGATCGCAATGGTCCAGCGCGTGCCGGTCGCGTCGGACAGAAGCGCCGCCAGCTTCGCCGCCAGATCGCGGGGCGCATCCGCTTTCGGCCGCAACTCGATCACCGGCGGGGCGAAGCGCACCAGATGCGCGGAGTGCAGAAGATGCGCATGCAGCATTGCTTCGCGCCGCTCCGCCACCAGGGCGACCACGTCGCGGAAGCCGGCGAGGCGTGGGCCGGCGGGGGTCGGGGCTGGCTCCGGCGCCGCGGCGACGGCTGCGCCGCCGCCCGCGACCGCGCGCACACCGCCGCTGCCATTGCCGCCGGACGTGGGTGCCCCGTTGCCCGCCGAACCGCCGGCCGAACCGCCGGACATCAGCCGGCGAACGACATCGGCCGGGGACGGCAGTTCGGCTGCGTGGCACAGCCGGATCAGCACCATTTCGGCGGCGCCGCGCCGGTCGGGGGAGATTTCCACCTCCCCGATCCCCTTCAGCAGCATCTGCCAGGCCCGCGCCAGGGCGGGAACCGCCAGGCGATCCGCGATCTGCGCGCCGCGTGTCCGTTCAGCCTCCGGCAGCTCCGCGCTGGTCCGCAGCGCCGGTATGGATTTGAGGCGGGTCACCGTGTGCAGAAGTTCAAGCAGGTCCTGGAGCAAGGCACCGAGATCGGCGCCACGCTCATACGCCCGATCGGTGATTGCCAGCGCCGCGGCCGGCTTGCCGCCCATGACCGCCTCAAGCAGGTCGAAGACGGCCTCGCGGTCGGCCAGCCCCAGCATCTCGCTCACCTGTTCCGCGGTGATCGTGCCGTCCGCCTGGGCGATCGCCTGGTCGAGCATCGACAGGCCATCGCGCACTGAACCGTCGGCGGCACGGGCGATCTGATCGAGTGCCGCGGGTTCGACCGTGGCACCTTCCTTCGCGGCGATGCGTCCGAAATGGACGGCGAGTTCCGTCACCCGCACGCGGCGCAGGTCGAACCGCTGGCAGCGCGACAGCACGGTGATCGGCACCTTCCGCAGATCGGTGGTCGCGAAGATGAATTTCACATGCCCGGGCGGTTCTTCCAGGGTCTTGAGCAGGGCGTTGAAGGCGTTGCGCGACAGCATGTGGACTTCGTCGATGACGAATACCTTCGTGCGCGCCTGCAAGGGGCGAAACCGCGTTGCCTCGATGATCTCCCGCACGTCGTCGACGCCGGTGCGCGACGCGGCGTCCATCTCCACCACATCCGGGTGACGGTCCGCCATGATGGCGACGCAGTTGGCGCAGACGCCGCACGGATCGGCCGTCGGACCGCCGCTGCCGTCGGGTCCGACGCAATTCAGCGCGCGGGCAATGATCCGGGCGGTGGTCGTCTTGCCGACGCCGCGCACGCCGGTGAGCATGAACGCGTGCGCGATACGGCCGGTGGCGAATGCGTTGCGCAGGATGCGCACCATCGCTTCCTGGCCGATAAGGTCGTCAAACGAGGCCGGGCGGTATTTGCGGGCCAGCACCCGATAGGGCACCGCCTGTTCGGCTGGCGGCGGCGCGGCCGGCAACGCATCCCCGAACAGGCCGGGACCGTCCGGGGGCGGAGGCGGGGGCGCCTCTTGCTGGGGATCGTCCTCGGATATGCCGGACATGCAGTGGCGTTCTCTGTGCCGTTTCCTGGGGCATTGGATGGCCACCGCGGCGGCACGGTGAACCGGAGGCGGTGGGAGGCCGGCGAGCGACCCGAGCGGGAACTCACTGCGGCTGCTTCCTTCCGGACCTGACCGGGTTGGCAAGGCGCCCGTCCGCCACCGACCTCCCGACGGGTGCATATCATGCCGAGGGGGGGCGGGGGCAAGGTGGGGGGCGCCACGGTGCGAGGCAGGTACTTTTCGTGCCCGCCGGGTCAGCCTACGCCGTAGTAGGTCAGTTCCTTCAGCAGATCAGGGTAGTCGTGTGTGATGTAGCGTGGCGTCCAGACCTTCAGGTCCTGCGCCGAATTCAAGGTCATGATGCCCTCGTTCGGATCGAAGAACTGGACGGTCCCCTGGGTCACGATGCCCAGCGCGTGCCCGCCGTCGCCCTGGATCGACAGATAGTAGTAGCCCGGCTTCGAGGCGAAGGTCGCGAAGGACTCATCGAGCCGCTTCGATGACCACATGTACCATTTCCGCTTCTTTTCGCGCTCCGAATTGACCATCACGCCGAACCGGTCCAACAGCGCCGGCCGCGTGCCGATCTGCCCGCCCTCAGCCTCATAGCCGGACTGCGCGATCGATATTGTGAATTTCGACGGAAACTGGCTGATGTCGGTGACCATCGTGCCGGCGACCCGCTGGGACAGCCAGAACGACACCAGCGTTGCGCAGGTGCCTTCGTTACCGGTCGTGGCAGTGAATTTGCCGTCGCTGCCGCGGCGCCACTTCGTTCCTGCCACGGGCGTCGTGTTCTGCAGGTCTCGGGTATCCACCACCAACGTCGGGGTGATGCCCTTGTACGTGTCCATTTCTGCCATCCCTGCCTGCCGGCGTTGTCGAGGCGTATCGAATCGCTGCCGTTATCAGGTAAACCCCGGTCAAAGTCCAGGCCGAGAAGCGATCCCGTCCCGGCCTCAAGGCGGGCAGAATTGTTGTCCACAAGTCGCCACCGGGGTGGCCTGCTGTGATCAGCAGAGGATGGCCACAGTCTGATTGCGCAAGGCCGACGCGATCATGGTCCTGCGACGCGTTCCTCCCTGATCCAATGCACGTCTCCGGCGAGCGTGCAGGCGATGGTCGCACGCTACGCATTGGCATCAACATGCCGGCGCGCTTCATTGGCGATCGGTCGCAGAGTCTCGGGAGAAAGAGGCCCGACCAGGCTGTAGCCGATGCACATGTCCGCCCAGGTGAAGCCGCACGTCGGGTGGCCCCGGCAAGCAAGCCAAGGCGCGTAAGCCAGTGACCGCTTCTGTGCACCGCTATCCTCCTTTGACGATGACGGACGGCTGTTATCGACGTGGACATGCGGGACCGGGGTTTATTGCGCGGCCTCGGCGCTTGTTCCGGCGGTTGCCGCGCGGCGACCGGCATGGCACCGTCCATAGCGAAACGCCCATGCAAAGCGGACCATTCCCGTGACCCTGATCCTGGCCAGCCGCCCCAACGTCTACTCATCCAGCCCGCTCGACCGCATCGGCACGCGGCGAGAAGACGCGGCCTGGATCGAGCAGCAATTGCAGAACCCCGAATCGCTGTTCGTCCCGGTCTGGCGCAGCCGCAGCCTGGTGCGCGGGGTCGAGGAAGGAGCGCCGGAAGCCGTCTATATCTCCGGCGAGGTCGCAATCTCTTTGCGCTCGTGCGGCTGTACCTGGGCATTCCTCGGCCTGCTCGACGAACGCGCGGTGTTTGCGATCGACCTCAGCGAAACCGAAGACCCGCTGCCCCTGGTGCCCGAATCCCTCGGCAAGTTCATCGACCTGCGCTCCGTCGGCTGGGGTGTGCCGCGGCCCGAAGCGTCCGTCCTCGCACATGCCCGCGGCCTGATGCACTGGCGGCAGCGGCATCGCTTCTGCGGCGTCTGCGGCGGGGCCTGCGAGGTGAAAAGCTCCGGCCACGTCATGCAATGCACCGCCTGCGGCACACAGCATTTTCCCCGCACCGACCCCGCCGTCATCATGCTGGTCCATCGCGGCGATCGCGCGCTGCTCGGCCATTCGACGCGCTTTCCCCGCGCCACGATGTACTCCACCCTCGCGGGATTCGTGGAACCGGGCGAAACGCTGGAAGAAGCCGTCCGGCGCGAAGTCCTGGAAGAATCCGGCATCACCGTCGGCGCGGTCCACTACCACTCCAGCCAACCCTGGCCCTTCCCCGGCAACATCATGCTCGGCTTCTATGCCGAGGGCCTGACCGAGGAGATCACCATCGACCCGGAGGAGCTGAAAGACGCAAGATGGTTCTCCCGTGAGCAGATGCGCAACTGTGAGCAGCACGGCTTCGCGCTGCCCCGTGTGGATAGCATCGCCCGGCGCCTGATCGAAGACTGGCTCGCGGCCGGCTGAACCGCATGCACACGCTGCTGACGATCGGCTACGAAGCCTGCACGATCGACAGCGTGATCGCCGCGCTGCGCGGCGCCGAAGTCAAACTGCTGATCGATGTGCGGGCCGTGCCGCGATCGCGCAAACCCGGCTTCTCCAAGCGCCAGCTCTCGGCCGGACTGGAAGAAGCCGGCATCCATTACGTGCATCTTCAGGCGCTCGGCACGCCGAAACCGGGCCGTGACGCCGTGCGCGCCGGCCATCCCGAGCGGATGGAAGCGATCTACCGCGCGCACGTGACATCCGACCAGTCGCAGGTCGAACTTGCACAGGCGAAGCTGCTTGCGCAGGAGCGGCGATCCTGCCTGCTTTGCTTCGAGCGGGATCACATGACCTGCCATCGCCGCCTTGTGGCAGAGATGATCGCCGCGGAAACCCGCCAGCCGATCGAACATCTGAAAGCGCAGACTGTCGGCGTTGTTTGATCGCGCGATTCACGTCTCCGGCGATTCCGCCTGCTACGATCACGCGATTTGTTTGATCGCGTGATTCACGTCTCCGGCGATTCCGCCTGCTACGATCACGCGATTTGTTTGATCGCGTGATTCACGTCTCCGGCGATTCCGCCTGCTACGATCACGCGATTTGTTTGATCGCGTGATTCACGTCT
>DATNEJ010000301.1:0-5435 GCA_035606775.1 Acetobacteraceae bacterium
TCGCCGCGGTCAATGGCTTCGCCGTCAGCGGCGGCGATTTTCTGCTGAACGACACGGGCAATCTCTGGATCAACGGCCCCGTCACGGCCGCCAATGTCACCTTCCAGACAAATGGCGCTGGCCGGATCAGCGCGTCGGGCAGTATCGGCGCCGCCGGCGCCCTGACGGTCGACTCCGGCAGCGGCGGGATCGCACTGGTCTCGGGTGCCGACCTGACAGGCACGAGCATTTCTCTCGATGGCGCTGCCGGCGGTATCAGCCTCAGCGGCAATGCAATTCTTGGTACACCCGGCGCGCTGATCGACCTGACCACCACGGGCGGCATCACCGAGGCCGCGAGCAGCACCATTCTCGCCGGCACCCTGCAAAGCGGCGCGGGTATCGCGGGATCGGTCAGCCTCGGCGGCGCCGCCAATGCGATCGCCACGCTGGGGCAGTTCCAACTCGGCAGCGGCGACTTTACACTTGTCGATACCGGCAATCTCGTGGTCGCCGGCCCGGTCAGCGCCACCAACATCGCCATCAGCGACATCGGCGACAGCCGGATCACCGTCAGCGGCATGCTGGCGGCCAGTACCGCCGGCGGCTCGCTCACCGTGATCTCCGGCGCGGCCAGCGCCGGCACGTCCAGCCCATCCGGCACGGTGGGCGGCGGCATCACCTTCACCGGCGGCGCGGTCGCCACCGGCAGTGCCATCACACTCGACGGTGCCGCCAACGGCATCACGCTGGACGGCAATGCCATCGTCGGCAACGCCGGCGCGGTTATCGATCTGCAAGGCGGCGGAGTCAGCGAGGCAGCGAGCGCCAGGCTCATCGCCGGCTCGCTGCGGCGCTCGAGCGGATCCGCCGGTACCGTCAGCCTGGCGGGCACCGCCAACGCCGTGGCCGAACTCGCCAGCTTCGTCGTTCCGGCCGGAGATTTCAACCTGGCCGATACCGGCAACCTCACGGTCGACGGCCCGGTTTCCGCCACCAACGTCGCCCTGTTCACCAGCGGCGGCGGCGCCATCGCCACCAACGGCTTCATCAGTGCGTCCGGCACCCTGGCACTTGCATCCGGCACGGGCGGCATCGCCATCAACGCGGGATCGCTGAACGGCACGACGGTCGATCTGACGGCACCCGGCAGTGGCGTAACCGAATCCGCGAACGCCGCGATCAGCGCCGGCACCTTGCAAAGCAGCGGCGGCATCACCGGCACGGTCAACCTGCCCGGTGGGGCAAACGCCATCGATGCGATCGGCAGCCTTCCCGTTGCCGGCGACTTTACGCTCTACGACAACGCGGCACTCTCGGTCAGCGGCGCGCTGGTCGCCGATACCATCACCCTGACCGACGCCAGCAGCATCGCCATCCCGGGCCTGCTCCGCGATGCCGCGGGCAGCAGCACCAACCTGTTTGCGCTCAATGGGTCGATCACCGAGACCGGCACATTGATCGCCGGCACCCTGAACGGCCGGGCGGCGACGGGTGCGAGCTTTACCGGCAGCACCGCCACGACCAACCAGATCCAGCAGCTTGGCAGTTTCACCGCCGGCGCCGCGCAGCCGAGCACGCTGACGGTGAATACGGGGACAGATCTGCTGATCAGCGGGCCGGTCAGCGCGCACAAGTTCATCGTCAACGCGCCGAACAACACGGTCACACTCGGGAACGGCGCGCAGTTGCTGGTGGATGGCCGCATCAGGCCGCCCGGTGCGATACCGACCAGCCTGCTGCCGACCGCGGCAACGGACAACGGCGCCTTCATCACCGCCGCGAATTTCCTGCAATCCGGCCGCTCCAGCGTCGCCGGCCTGACGCAGCCGTACAGCATTTTGCGTATCGACGTGACAGGCAAACTGACGCTAGATCCCTCCACCGGACTTCAGGCGCCTCTGACCTGGCTGATCCTTGGCCTGGCCGGCGGGCAGGCTACCGGCAACCTCGTCACCGGCGGGCTCGACATCGTCCACACTGGGGGCGCGGGCGCTGTGTTGACCGGGACCGTCAACAAGCTGGGCGGTTCTGCCGCTGCCGGCGCCAGCAATATCGAGCCGCAGGCGAACCCGTCATTCCGGTTCAATTCCTGCCCCATCCACTCGGTGAACTGCGTGCTGCTGCCGACCCAGGGCGTGCCGCAATCCAATCCGCTGCAGGACATCTACCTGGGATCGCTGTTCGACCCGAACGACCAGGACGATCTGCTGCTGCCGATCGTTTCCGATCAGGACTACTGACATGCGCGCTCTTCTGATACCCGCGGCCCGAAATGCTGCCTCGTCGGTTGATTATCGGGCCGCTGGTGTTTCATTGATTTCGCGCGCAGCCGCCACACCAACCCTGCGCGCATCGTTGATTTCGCGCGCAGCCGCAAACCTTACCCCCCGGGCAACCCTGCGCGCATACCGGTCAGCCCTATGGGCTGCTGGTATGACAGCCCTGCTGCTGGTCCCGCTGGCCGGGTGCGAGAAGCCGCCGCCGAGCGCCTATGTGCATGGCGCTGCCTCGACCTCCGCCGGCCAGGTGGCGGTCGGCAAGAATTCGGTGGGCGAAGACTGCACCCAGACCGTGCTGGGCAAGACGGCCGATATCTTCTGCGGCACTTGGCAGCAGCCGAGTGCGCGAGTGCTGGAAGGCGGGCCGGCGAGCAGTGGACAGTTGCAGCAGCTTGCCACCGCAAGCCCCTGGCGCTCCGGCCTCGATACACGGTTCCGCTGCGAGGCGCCGGTATCGACCAGCATCCTGAATGGCCAGCCCGCGCAGCTCATGCAGTGCACAAGGCTGGTCGGCGGCTGGGCACACGTGGCCCTGGTCGCCTCGATCAACGGCACCGCGTGGTACGCGGATGGCGTTCTGCCCGCGGTCAGCGTGATGGAGCGGTCCATCGGCACGATGGCCGGCATCG
The DNA here is from genome assembly GCA_035606775.1 of Acetobacteraceae bacterium. Taxonomy (GTDB): domain Bacteria; phylum Pseudomonadota; class Alphaproteobacteria; order Acetobacterales; family Acetobacteraceae; genus Rhodopila. The sequence continues at coordinate 2,891 of DATNEJ010000301.1, forward strand.
TCAAGGCCGATTCGAAGCCGGTCAGCTCTGCCGCCGATGGCCTGCTCGCCAGCCGGCTGGCGGCCCAGGCCTTCACCTCGGGCGATGTCGGCCAGTTCGACCAGCTCATGACGGCCGGCACGCGGGCCAACCTGTCGGACAATCCGGGCGCGGCCGAAGCGGCATTCCGCGCCGCGCTGGCGTTACAGCGGAAGGCGCTGGGCCACGACAATCCCAACACCGCGACACCGCTCATGTCGCTGGCGCTGCAACTGTCCAATGAAGGCCGCTACGCCGAGTCCGACGCGCAGTTCGCGCTGGCCGAGAAGCTGGTGAAGGGTTCGGCTGAACCGACGGCGGTGGCGCGGCTGGCGCACTATCGCGGCATCGACGCGCTGAACCGCGGCCGGCTGCCGGAAGCGATCCAGTTGTTGAACCAGGCCGACGCCGCTTACGCCGCCCAGGTGCCGGAGGAAGCGCTGAAGGCGCGCCCCGTGGCCGGCGCGGGCAATCGCTTCTCCCGCACCGGGTCGTTCCAGGACCTGGCAACCGCGGATGCACTGCTGACCGACCCGCGCGCGCAATCCGCTTTGCTGGGACTGATCGAGGTACGGCGCAACCGGGCCATCGCGCTCAGGCTCACGGGCAAGCCGGAGCAAGCGGACGCGGTGCTGCAATCGGCCAACGACCTTGCCCGCGGCAACGGCCTGGCCCGCCCTATCGTCAATGCGCGCCTCTATCGCACGCTGGGCGTCACCGCCGCCGCGCAGGGTGACCAGGCGCAGGCGCTGGCCGACCTGAAACGCTCCACCGCGGCGTTCGACCGGGCGCTGCCCGGCTCCAAGCCGCTGGCCAACACCTACCTGCTGCGTGCGCGCCAACTGGTCCGCGCCGGCGAGGCGGACGACGCCCTGCCGTTCTGCCGCAGCGCCGTGCAGTCGCTGGCCACCTTGAAAGCCGGCACGACACCGGTGCTGATGGCCGCGTGCCTCGACGTCTATGCAGCGGCGGCGGCAAAGGACAAAAGCCAGGCGCAGGTGCTGCTGGACGAGATGTTCACCGCGGCACAACTGGCGCAGGGCAGCATCACCAGCCAGCAGATCGCCCAGGCCAGTGCGACCCTGGCGGAGAACGCGCGCGACCCGAAGGTGGCGGAGGCGATCCGTCGCCAACGCGACCTCAAGAACAAGCTCGACGGTCTCTATACCAAGCGCGACTCGCTGACCCAGGCGCAGCAGCAGGGCGCGGTGGTCACCCAGGCCTCCGAGCAGACCGCCGAACTCGACAAGCAGATTGCCGAAACGCGCACCCAGCTTGCCGATGCGGATGCGGCCTTGCAGGCGGCGTCGCCCAATTACGGCCAGTTGGTGCAGGAGGTGACGCCCGCTTCCGACGTGTTCAAGGCGCTGCATCCGGATGAAGCGTTCGCCGCGCTGACGCTGAGCGATTCCGAAGGCTGGGTCTTCCTGCTGCGCAACGGCACCATCGAGGTCTCGAAGATCGAAGGCGGCACGCGGGAGGTCGCCGAACTCGTGCGCCGGGTGCGCGCCGGCATCGAGCTTGGCGAGCACGGCCTGCCGCCGTTCGACATCTCCGACGCGCAGAAGCTCTACAAGGTGACCCTGGGCGGGGTCGCGGACGGCTTGAAAGGTGTCAAATCGCTGGTGGTGGCGCCGAGCGGCCCGCTGCTGTCATTGCCGTTCGAGGTGATGCTGACCGGCCCGGCCGATCAGGCGAAGCTGGCCGAGGCGCCCTGGCTGGTTCGGCAGTTCACGCTGGCGCATGTCCCGGCGGCCAGCAACTTCGTCAGCCTGCGCAAGATCGCCTTCAACTCGCGTGCGAACAAGCTGTGGTTCGGTTTCGGCGATTTCCGTCCGGTGACGCTGGCGCAGGCGGAGAAGAGCTTTCCCGGCGCGACCTGCGCCGACAGCGCCAAGCTGTTGTCCGGGCTGCCGCTGCTGCCCTATGCGCGCAAGGAACTCGATGCCGCCGCTTCGTTGCTAGGCGCCGGCCCGTCGGATGAGCTGCTCGGACCCGCCTTCACCGCGGATGCGGTGCTGAAGACCCACCTGAAGAACTACCGCGTGCTGCAATTCTCCACTCATGCGCTGCTGCCGACCGACCTGCATTGTCAGACGGAGCCGGCGATCGTCACCTCCGCGCCCGAAGGTGCGAAGGACGCCAGCGGCGCGCTACTGACCGCTTCCAAGGTCGTGCGGCTCGATCTTGACGCGGACCTGGTGATCCTTTCGGCCTGCAATTCCGGCGGGCCGGGCGGGTCCACCGCCGGTGAAAGCCTGTCCGGCCTGGCGCGCGCCTTCTTCTATGCCGGCGCACGCTCCCTGCTCGTCACGCACTGGTCGGTCAACGACCAGGTGGCGGCGTATCTGGTGGTGGACACCTTGCGCCGGATCAAGGAGCATCCGAACCTTGGCGTGACCGGCGCTTTGCAGGCCTCGCAGCTTAGCCTGCTTGCCGGCGCCGGGAAGGAATTTCCGCCGGAAATCGCCCATCCGTTCTTCTGGGCACCGTTCGCGGTGATCGGCGAGGGCGGCGAGGAGCCGGC
>DATNEJ010000309.1:0-8914 GCA_035606775.1 Acetobacteraceae bacterium
AGCGCATTGGCGACGCTGAGCGAGTTGTGCCACAGCGCATCGCGCAGCGCGCGCACCGCGGCTTTTGTCGGATCGGCACCTCGAATATCGGTGCCCATGCCAATCTGCAGCACCATGCGCTTCATCGCCATCGCGGTCTCCCTTGCGTCGGAGGCAGGACTGTAGGGAAAGGCCGCCCGGCCGTCACCTCATGGGGCGCGTGTGGCGTTGCCGCCGACGAGGCGGCATGAAATTATCCACTGGATTTCAGGCAGGAGGGTTGAATGGACGTCGGTTTGCAGATGGTCTTCGCCAGCTATGGCTGGACCGGCGTATCGGACAGGCAGGTCTGGGATGAGGAGATCAAACTCGGCCGTCTGGCTGCCGACCTGGGTTTCGACGTGCTGTGGTCCGTGGAGCACCACTTCAACGACTATTCGTTCTGCCCCGACAATCTGCAGCTCATGTCCTATCTGGCAGCGGTCTGTCCACAGGTCGGGCTCGGTACCGCCGCCGTGATCCTGCCCTGGAACGATCCGCTGCGGGTCGCGGAAAAAGCGGCCGTGCTCGACCTGCTTTCCAACGGAAGGCTGCGTCTTGGCATGGGCCGGGGGTTGGCGCGCCGCGAATTCGCGGCGTTCCGCGGCACCATGGATGAATCACGCGAACGGTTCGACGAAGCGGCGGCCATGATCCTTGCCGCACTGCGCACCGGCTTCATGGAGGGTGACGGCAAGTTCTACAAGCAGCCGCGCACCGAGATCCGGCCGCGTCCAAGCCATCCGATCGATGGTCGTATTTATGCGGTGGCGTCCAGCGATGACTCAGTCGTATCGGCAGCGAAGCTGGATGCGCGGATGGTGATGTTCGCGGACCGGCCCTGGCCCATGCGCATGCCGGCGATCCAGAAGCATCGCGACATGATCCGCCAGCTCCATGGGCATGACGCCGCTCCGCCGCTACTGGCGGATTTCTGCGTCTGCACGCCAACGCTGGATGGTGCGGAAGACAAAGCCCGCCGCTACATGGGCAAGTTCGTCGAAAGCAATTTCTATCACTACGAACTGCTCGGCGAGCATTTCAGCCAGGTGAAGGGTTACGATGCCTATGCCCAGAAGATCGCCCTGGCGAAGGAGATCGGAATGGAAGGGATTGTATCCGCTTTCATGCAAGCGGCTGTCTGGGGTACCCCCGATCGCATCCTGCGCACGTTCGAGGAGCGCCGATCGGTCGTCGGCGACTTCGAGCTTGCCACGTCGTTCCGCTTCGGCGGCACACCGTACGACCTGGCCGAGAGCGGCCTGAAGCTCTACGCCAAGGAGGTGCTGCCGGTGATCAAGGCATGGAAGACCAACACGGGCGAAAGGGCTGCTGCTTGACGGCGCTGACGCGAAAGAGGGGCGCCAGGCAGCAGCCAGGGCCATCGTAAGGCAACCGGACCTCGACAAGGCAGGGATGGTATTCTATATTTTAGAGGTGTTTATATATAGACACCCGAGGACGGTATGGCGCTAAGCCTGAAGGACAAGGAAACCGATCGGCTGGCTCGCGAAGTTGCCGCCTTGACCGGCGAAACGCTGACCGACGCGATCCGTAAAGCACTGGCCGAGCGATTGGAGCGCGAGCGGCGGCGGCGAGGGCGACCGCGCGACCTCGCCGCGAAGTTCCGCGAGATTGGTGAGCATTGCGCGAGTATGCCCGATTTTGACGCGCGCACACCCGACGAGATTGTCGGCTACGACGAAACGGGCATGTGGCGCTAAATGGTCGTTGACACTTCGGCCCTGGTCGCGGTCCTGCTGCGTGAACCGGACGCGGAGCGATTCGACCGTGCCCTTGCTGAAACGCCTGTCCGCCTGATTTCTGCTGTGACCCGGGTCGAACTATCGTTTGTCATTGAGAGCCGGAAGCATGGTGCAGGTCGGGCCGATCTGGAGCGCCTGCTACGCGCCGGAGAGTTCGAGGTCGCGAGCGTCACCTCCGATCAAGCTGAGATTGCGATCGAGGCATTCCGCCGCTTCGGCAAGGGCCGTCATCGTGCAGGGCTGAACATCGGCGACTGCTTTGCGTATGCGCTGGCCGTGGCCACGGGCTATCCTTTGCTGTTCAAGGGCAACGATTTCGCCCATACCGACATTCGTCCAGCGCTGCCCGTGGCTCCGCGCTGATCGGCCGCGTGCCGCACCTTAGAGCCTGTTCGGTGCAAATAGACGCACCGAACAGTCTCTATCTCTTTGTTTGATCGCGTGATTCACGTCTCCGGCGATTCCGCCTGCGACGATCACATCTAGCCAGCGTTGGCTGAATCAACGCAGCCCGGTATCACGCGACGACAGACATAAGGTTTTCGCCGCTGACGAACCGGCCGACATTCTCCCGGATCAAGGCGGCGATGCGGCGGCGAACGGCCTGACTGCCGATGCCCGACACGTGCGGCGTGACAATCAGGTTCGGGCATGACCACAGCGGATGATCGGGCGGCGGCGGCTCGGGATCGGTGACATCCAGCCCGGCCCCGGCGAGGTGGCCGCTGTGCAGCGCATCCACTACCGCCATCGTGTCGACGATCGCGCCACGCGCGATGTTGACCAGCACGCTGCCCCGCTTCATCGCGACGAGCGCGGGCGCATCGATCATGCCCCTGGTCTGCGCGGTCAGCGAACATGCGATCACCAGTGCATCCGCGCGCGTCAGCACATCGTGCAGTTCGGAAGCCTGATAGATCCCGTCGGCAAACGGGTCCGCGCGGGACGTCCGGGCGATCGCCAGCACGGTGGCATCGAAGGCCTTCAGGCGGCGCGCGATCTCTCGTCCGATGCCACCGTAGCCGAGGATCACGACGGTCGATTCCTCCAGCGTGGCAAGCGGCAGCGCGATGGCGCGGTCGAACGCGTGCCGTGCCTGCGGTGCGGCAAAACAGGGCAGCCGGCGGGTCAGCGCGGTCAGCAACGTGACGGCGTGTTCCGCGACCATCGGCGCGTGGCTGTGGCCGGCATTGGTCACCGTGACGCCCGGCCGAACACCGTGAAAGCTGACACCGTCATACCCGGCCGTGGTGAATTGGATCCATCGCAGGCGATCGCCCCTCGCCCGGATCAGTGCTGCAACCTCGGCGGTGTAGAGATGGCCGAGCATGACGATCGCATCAGAGGCGGGAAGCGCGTCGGCAAGTTCGTCTTGTGTGTGGACGCGACGGAGATCGACGGCGGGGAGGGAAGAAAGCTGTTTCGCGAGATAATCGTCTAGCGGACTCCACAGCAGGATGCGGGCTGGCATGTCGTCTCCGGGCGGCAGATGGACAAGGTCGGGTGGATGATGTCGGGTAGACTGGGGCAGGTAATCGGGTTGCAGTATCCCCATAACAACGCGTGGAGGAACATGCCATGACTCGTGAGGACCTGCGACGCGACGGACTGGCCATGCAGCAACGGCTGTTCGGCACGACCGCGCAGCCGGCGGGATTCGCCAATCTGCTGACCGAGGCCGCATATGGCGGCGTCTGGTGCCGCCCGGGCCTGGCGCTTGCGGACCGGATGCTGTGCACGATCGCCGCGCTGGGCGTCGGTCCGCGGCTGAGGACACTGCGCCGCCATCTTGCATCGGCTTTGGAGCTTGGGCTGGCGCCGGCGGCGATCCGCGAGATCCTGGTGCAGGCGGCGCTGTATTCGGGCTTCTCCGCGGCAGAGGAAACATTGACGTTGGCGGCCGAGGTCTTCGCCGAACGCGGCGTCGCCTTTCCGCCGGACCCGCCGGAGAACGTGTCGCTGGAAGAACTGGAACGCCGCGGGCGCGAGATGATGGCGCGGGTGCATGGCGAGCGCGCCACATCGGGCTATGCCGCGCCGGACAATCCGATCACCGGTGCGCTCTATGGCACCGCGATCCTTTATGGTTATGGGGAGATATGGTTCCGTCCCGGCCTTGAGCCCCGGCAGCGGGCGCTGGTGGCCATCGCCGCCTTCACCGCGCTGCGCCTGACGGAGCAGGTGAGCAAGTTCGGGCAATCCGCGCTGAACCTCGGCGTGACGCGTGAGCAGGTGATCGAGGCGATCATCCAGACGGCCCCGTATTCCGGCTTCCCGCCCGCGCTGAACGCCTTGTCGGCAATCAGTGCGGCGTTCCGTTAGTGATCGCGTGATTCGCGTCTCCGGCGATCACGCTGTGGAATAAAGCCTGATCACAGACGCTTCCGCAGGAAGTATTTGCTGTGGCCGGGCGGGTAATCGTCCAGCGTGCCGAACACCGTGTAGCCGCGCTTGAGATAAAAATCCCGCGCCTGGAAGCTGTGCGTTTCCAGGGTCGAGGAGACCGCGCCGCGCTCGCGCCCATACTCTTCCGCGGCGTCCATCAGCCTCGTCCCGTGCCGCCGTCCGCGCAGCGCGCCGGCGACCCACAGGAAGCGGATATGCAGCCATCCGCCCCAGATGTAGCCGGTGCAGCCGCCCAGCCATTCGCCCCGCTCACTGCGCAGAAAGAATCCGACCGGGAACCAATCGGAAATGCCGGTGCTGGCAAAGTTGTAGTTGACAATATTGTCTTCCAGGAAGCGGACCAGTTCGTCGTCGGGCAGCGGCTCGAAGACCAGTTGCAGGTCCTCGGCCGGCTCCCTGGATCGGGGTTGTGTCGGTTTCGATTGCACGGCGCCTACTCCGGATAAATCATCTTCCGCGTCACGCCACCGTCGACGACAAATTCGGCCCCGGTGATGAATGCGCTGTCGGGGCCCAGCAAAAAGGCAATCAAACCGGCCACGTCTTCCGGCGTGCCGACGCGGCCGGCGGGATGGAATGCGTGCTCATCGGCCCGCGGCTGCGGGCCTTTCGTCAGGATCCATCCGGGGCTGATGCAATTGACGCGCACGTCCGGCGCGAGGCTGATCGACAGCGCGTGCGTCAGCGCGACGAGGCCACCTTTCGAAGCGGCGTATGCCTCGGTATCCGGCTCCGACATATGGGCACGTGTGGATGCGATCGTCACGACGCTGCCCTTCGCGGCGCGCAGCAAAGATTCCGCCGCGCGGACCAGCAGGAATGTGGCGGTCAGGTTGGTGCCGATGACGACGGCCCACTCCGCCGCGGACAGGCGGGCAATCGGCTTGCGAATATTGATGCCGGCATTGGAGACGACGGCGTCCAACCGGCCTTCGGTGCCACGGATGTCCTGCACCAGCCTGTCCACCGCCGCCTCGTCGGCGACATCACACATTTCCACCCGGCCGCCCGGCGGTTCGGCTGCGGTGCTGTCCTTGTCCGCGACGATTACGCGCCAGCCCGCGCCCGACAGGCGCGAGGCGATGGCCGCACCGATCCCATGCCCGCCGCCGGTCACCAGGACGACGCGCCGCATTTCCACGGTCATTGCCGCCTCCACACGGTCACGCTGTTCAGGACGCCACGCAGGCCGCGCGTGTCAAGCGCAGGCCCGCTCGGCCTCCAGGCTATTTCGCGGCGGCGTCGAGCGCCTGCGACAGGTCGGCCAGGATGTCATCGATATGTTCGATGCCGATCGACAGGCGCACATAGCCGGGGGTGACGCCGGTTGCCGCCTGTTCGGACTCGGTAAGCTGGGAGTGTGTGGTGCTGGCCGGATGGATCGCCAGGCTGCGCGCATCGCCGATATTGGCGACGTGGTAGAACATCTTCAGCGCGTTGATGAAGCGGCGGCCGGCATCGGCGCCCCCGGCGAGCTCGAATCCCAGCAAGCCGCCCTGCCCGCGCGGCAGGTATTTTGCCGTGCGTTCCGCACCGATGCCGGTGTGATGGCCGGGATGGATCACCCGCGTCACTTCCTTTCGCCCAGCCAGGAAGGTCGCCGCGGCTGAAGTGTTTTCGCTGTGCGCGCGCATCCGCAGCGCCAGCGTCTCCAGCCCTTGCAGGAACAGGAACGCGTTGAACGGCGACATGGCGGCACCGAGGTCGCGCAGCATGGTGACGCGCATCTTCAGGATGTAGGCGATGGGGCCGAGCGGCTTGACGGCCTGGGACCAGACGGCGCCGTGGTAGCTGGGGTCGGGGGAGTTCAGCAGCGGCTGGCGCGTCGGGTGCGCTTCCCAGTCGAAATTGCCGCCGTCGATCACTGCGCCGCCGATCGAGGTGCCGTGGCCGCCGATGTATTTCGTCGTGGAGTACATCACCACCGCGGCGCCGTGATCGAACGGGCGCACCAGCAGCGGTGCGGCGGTGTTGTCCATGATCAGCGGCACGCCGAATTTGCGGCCGATGGCAGCAACCTCGGCGATCGGGAACGGGATGAGTTTCGGGTTCGGCAGGGTTTCCGCGTAATAGGCGCGCGTGCGGTCGTCGGTGGCGCGCGCGAAGGCTTCGGGGTCGATGGGATCGACGAAGCGCGTCTCGATGCCCAAGTCCTTCAGCGTGTTGCCGAACAGGTTCCAGGTGCCGCCATAAAGATCGGTGGCGCTGACGATGTTGTCGCCCGCGCGCGCGACGTTAAGCACCGAGAATGCCGAAGCGGCCTGGCCGGAGGCGAGCGCCAGCGCGGCCACGCCGCCTTCCATTGCCGCCAGCCGCTTTTCGAACACATCCGTCGTCGGATTCATGATACGCGTGTAGATGTTGCCGAGTTCCTTGAGCCCGAACAGGTTCGCGGCGTGCTCCGCGCTGTCGAACTGGAAAGACGTCGTCTGATAGATCGGCACCGCCACCGCGTTGGTGGCACTGTCGCGGCGCCAGCCGGCGTGCAGAGCGAGAGTCTCGGGGTGCTTCGACGGCATGGCAATGCTCCTGTTTCAAAGCCGGCCCTGCGCGCCAGACGGAAGCGGCCAGGGACGGCAGGTGCTTGGTTCCTTGTTTCGTCGCGCGATTCACATCTTGGGCGCTTCCGCCTGCGACGATCACGCTCCGGCGAAGAGTAGGTTCCAGATATCGGGCGGTTCGGCCGGCACGGGCCGGCTTTCCGGGGGGACTATAGCGGAAGCCGGGTCTCGGTAAATTCGCTGTGCCGGTTGGGGAGCAAATTTCCCCGATTGCCCCGGAGTGGAGGAATTCAGGCTGTCCCAGGTCGAATCTCTGGAACGTCTGTGTCAGGCCTGCTGTTTCAGCAGCACCTCGCGGCCGCGGCGCAGGGCGTCGGCGATGGTTTCCGCCGGCATGGCGCCGGAGAACAGCCCGTAGCCGTCAAGGAAGAAGGAGGGGACGCCGTTCACCCCGGCCTGCCGTGCGGCATGGTCGGCCGCCCGCATCTCCTTGTCGGCGAGATCGCCGGTCAGGAAGGCGGTCGCCTCGGCCCGGTCCAGTCCCGCCTCGGCCGCGCAATCCGCCAGCACCGCGTGGTCGCCGATATCACGCCCGGCGGTGAAATACGCCTTGAACACCGCCTCCATCGCGGCGTCCTGGATGCCATTGCGGCCCGCGAACCAGATCAGCCGGTGCGCATCGATGGTGTTGGGGGTGCGCGTCATCAGGTCGGTGCGGAACGCCAGGCCGACACCGGCAGCGGCCTGGGTGATCCGCTCATCGAGTGCCGCGGCCTTTTCGGCGCTGCCGAATTTCCACACGCGATAGGCGGTGCGGTCGCGTCCCTCTTTCGGCATGTCGGGGTTCAGCTGGAACGGGTTCCAGTGGACGGAAAACCGCAACCCCTCCCCCTCCAGGATGGTCAGTGCGCGTTCAAGCTGGCGTTTGCCGACATAGCACCACGGACAGATCGCATCCGACACGATGTCGATCCGCGTGCCGACCGATTTATCTGTCGGCAGTGACGCGGCGGTGGCGGTCTCGGTGTCGCAGCCATCGGGTCCGCATACGGCGCCGGCCGGCATGGTGTCGTCCATCGTTCTGCACTCCCCTCGCGCGTTCAGCGGGACATGGTCCCGCGCGGCCAAAGCGCAACCTGATTGCCTGCGCGCCGGGTGCAGCATGGTCCCGCCGGCCCGCCTTGTCACCCGGACCGGTTTCTGCGCTACGCTCCACGAACCGGCGTTGCCGCGGCCACGTTGCGGCAGCCGGCCCTGGAAGGAAGTCCCATGATCGGTGTCGATTGGGGTACCACCAGCTTCCGTGCCTTCCGCGTCGCCCGCGACGGCACCATCCGCGACCGGCGGACAGCGCAGCGCGGCATCCTGAATGTGTCGGACGGCCGCTTCGGCGACACGTTGCGGGAGGAGATCGGCCCCTGGCTGGCGGCCGGCGAGAACCACGTCCTGCTGTCCGGCATGATCGGCAGCCGCCAGGGCTGGAAGGAAGCGCCCTATCTGCCCTGCCCCGCGAGCGTGACGGACCTGGCGGCGGCGCTGGTCGATATTCCGTTCGACTGGGCCAAGGTGAAGCTCGTGCCCGGGCTGTCCGGCACGGACGATTCCGGCATCACCGAAGTCATGCGCGGCGAGGAAACCCAGGCGCTCGGCCTGCCGGCGCTGTTGTCCGCGGGCGGGCTGGCCTGTCTTCCGGGGACCCATTCCAAATGGGTGCGCCTGGAGGGGGGCCGGATCAGCAGCTTCACCACGCACATGACGGGCGAGACCTTCGGCGCGCTGCGCGGCTACACGATCCTTGGCCGGATGATGCGGGACGGTCCGGCGGACGGTGCGCCGTTCGATGCGGGCGTGCGTCGTTCGGGTGAGCCGGGCGGGCTGCTGCACCATATCTTCGGCGTTCGCGCGCTGGCGCTGGCGAGCCGGATCGCCGAGAGCGACGCGCCGGCCTATCTGTCCGGGATCCTGATCGGCCACGAGGTCCGCGCCGCCCTGGCCGACCTGCCGGGCGCGGTGGTGCAGGTGATCGGCGCGCCCGACCTGTCGCTGCTGTACGCGCGGGCGATCGCCGCCTGCGGGGGTTTTGCGGAGCGGCACGATGGAGAGGCCGCGGCGCGGGGGCTGTGGCTGATCGGGGAGCAGGCGGTCTGGGAGTGAGGGGCCGCTGTCGCGGTCAGTAGACGTCGCACCGATCCGCGGCCACCGGGGACCCGCCATGCACACGGA
>DATNEJ010000310.1:0-18228 GCA_035606775.1 Acetobacteraceae bacterium
GCACGAGACGGCGTTCAAGCAGGAAGACGGCGTGGTCTACCACGCGCGCGACATGGCGGTGGTCCGTGCGCGACTCTGTTCGGTGCCGGCGGTGCTGGTATCGGCGACGCCGAGCCTGGAGACGATGGCGAATGTGGAGGCGGGGCGGTATGCGCGCCTGCATCTCTCGCGCCGCCATGCGGGTGCCGCCCTGCCGCTTGTCGAGGCGGTGGATCTGCGCGTGCATCAGCCGGAACGCGGGCGGTTCCTGGCGCCGCCGCTGATCGCCGCGATCCGAGAGACGCTGGCGCGCGGTGAGCAGGCGATGTTGTTCCTCAATCGCCGCGGCTATGCGCCGCTGACCCTGTGCCGCCATTGCGGCCACCGCATGCAGTGCCCGAACTGCACCGCCTGGCTGGTCGAGCATCGTGCGCGCCGGGAACTGCAATGCCACCATTGCGGGCACGCGGTGCCGATCCCGGCGGAATGTCCCGCCTGTGGCGCGGCGCACAGCCTGACGCCCGTCGGGCCTGGTGTGGAACGCATCACCGAGGAGGCAGCCGTGCTGTTTCCCGAGGCGCGCCGCCTGGTGATGGCGAGCGACACGATGCCGGGACCGCACGCGGCGGCCGATGCGGCCAGGGCGATCGAGGCGCGGGAGGTCGACCTGATCATCGGCACCCAGATCGTCGCCAAAGGGTGGCATTTTCCGCACCTGACATTGGTTGGCGTGGTGGATGCCGATCTCGGGCTGGCAGGCGGCGACCTGCGGGCGTCGGAGCGGACGGTGCAGCTTCTGCACCAGGTCGCGGGGCGGGCGGGGCGGGCCGAGGCGCCGGGTCGGGTGCTGCTGCAGACATTCAGTCCGGAACACCCGGTGATGCAGGCGCTGGTCGGCGGCGATATGGAGGCGTTCATGGCCAGCGAGGCGGCGCAGCGCCGACCCGGGCACTGGCCGCCTTACGGACGGCTGGCCGCGCTGATCGTCAGTGCCGACACCGCGGCGGTGGCCGACGGGCTGGCCCGCGACCTGGGGCGTGCGGCACCGTCGGGCGACGGCGTGTCGGTCCTGGGGCCGGCGCCGGCGCCGCTGGCAATCCTGCGCGGGCGGCACCGCCGGCGCCTGCTGCTGCGGACGCGGCGGGAGATCGCGGTCCAGCCGATCCTGCGGAACTGGCTGGCAAAGGTTCCCGTGCCGCGCGGCGGCAGGGTGGATGTGGACGTGGATCCGATCTCGTTTCTTTGAGAGTAGGGCCACGTGAGGGTCGGGGCCATCCGCCCATGGTTCGGCGGTTCCGCAGCGGCCGTGCCCGGTGGTCAACCAGGGTACGGCCGCTGCCGTATCGTACCGCGGCTCAGGCGCTGCGGTGCTGCGGCTGCGCCTGCACCTCGTTCGCACGACGCATGGTGTTGGCGCGCAGCGGCCGGAGGACGAACAGGGCCAGCAGCACGACGACAATGTTGGTCACGGAAGCAACCAGCAGCACGACTTCCCATCCGCCGGTCGCGGTCTTGAGGACGTTCGCCAGCGGCACCAGGAAGGCCGACGCGCCCTTGGCGGTATAGAGCAGGCTGGCATTCGCCGTTGCGTATTGCGGACCGAACGTGTCGGTGCAGGTGGCGGGGAACAGGGAAAATATCTCGCCCCAGGTGAAGAAGATCGTCCCGGCGCAGAACACGAACGACCAGGGGCTGTGCCCGCCGATTGCCAGCAGCCAATAACTGATCGCCCCCAGCGTGAAGGCGACGGCCATGGTTGGCTCCCGTCCGATCCGGTCGGAGACGGCGCCGAAGAATGGCCGCGCCAGCCCGTTGAGCACGCTGTCCACCACCAGTGCGACGCTCAGGGTGGAGACGCTCAGGAACAGGACTGTGTTGGAGATGCCGTAGTCCTTGGCGATTGGCGCAAGCTGGGCTGTCGCCATCAGGCCGCTGGCCGAGACCATGATGAGCATGATGTAGAGCAGCCAGAACACCGGGGAACGAAGCACCTCCCCGCTGGTGAAGCTGCGGGCGGTCTGGTGCAGGCGTGCGGCGACCGCTGCGGGGGCGGCAATCATCCTGTCAGGTGCGCGCAGGAACTGGGAGATCAGCAGCACCACGATCCCCTGGCCGAGGCCGAACCAGAAGAACGCCTCCTGGTAGCCGTAGGTGCCGATCACCCAGCGAATCGGGATGATGGTCAGCGCGGCGCCGGCGCCGAAGCCCGCGGCAGTCAGCCCGACGGCCATGCCCCGTTTGTCGGGGAACCATTTCACCGCATTACCGACACAGGTGGCATAGATCGCACCCGCCCCGGTGCCGGTAATCGCGGCCCCGACGTAAAGCAGGCCAAGGCTGTTGGCATTGGAATTCATGACCCAGCCGATGCCGACCAGCACGCCGCCGACCGCAATGGCAAGGCGCGGCCCGCGCGACGGCCCCAGTCGGTCCACGATGGTTCCGGCAATCGGCGTCAGCCATGTCTCCGTGGCAATGAAAATACTGAACGCAACCTGGATGCTGGCGGTCGTCCAGTCGTGCGCGGTGTGCATTGGCCCGACGAACAACGTCCACGCGTATTGAAGATTGGCGATCAGGATCATGCAGGCGACGCCAAGCCAGAGCTGAATCCAGCGGCCGGCCGGCATGGGTGCATCACTGGCGGAGGAAGTCCCGGACATCGTTGATCTCCCGCTTCTCTTTGGTTTTGCCGTTCTCACGGAACGGTTGCTTGCCCGGTAAGATAATTAAGCGCGGGTTGCAAGGATTTCATATTGGCGTCGGCAGGCGAGCCGGGCTATCCCGGGTGCGCGCTGTCAGGGGGAGAATCGAATGCGCCGGTTGATGTTCGCGACCGTGGCTCTTGCCGCACTTGCCTTGCAGCCCGCGCTGGCGGAGCGCCAGTGCGCCTCGCTGGCCGATCAGTCGGCTTTCGAGATCCAGGCACTGCGGAGCGAGCTGATGGTGCTCGCCACCGGGTGCCATGACGATGATGGCTATAACGCGTTCATCCGGCGCTATCAGTCCGATCTCCAGGCAAATGAGCGCGCGATCGACGCCTATTTCAAGCGGCGCTATGGCCGGAGCGCGCAGTTTCAGCACGATCGGTTCGTCACCGATCTGGCGAATGCGATGTCGCGCCAGGGAAGCGAACTCGGCGGCGATTTTTGCCCGCGGAACGGCATGATCTTCAGGGAGGTGCTGGCGCTGCAGAGCGCGGCGGAACTGCCGGACTTCGCTGCCGGCAAGGACCTGATCCCGCCGACGATCGATGTCTGCACCGGCACGACCGCGCCGGCGACGCCAACCAAGGCGCGCAAGCCGTCCACCCGGACGGCTAAGAAGTAGCAGCGCTACCGCGCCTCACAAGCCTGGACCCGGTCAGGGTCGCTGCGCGGCCCGGAAGTCGAGCCGCTGTGAGGCACGGCGCCCGAAACCGAGCGGCGGAGGCTCTGGAAGCGTCAATACCTTCGTCGATCGGTATCCGCGCTGGCGCCTGTTCGGTGCAGATAGAAGCACCAAACCGGCCCCAGCTCTTTGTCTGATCCCGTGGTTCGCGTCTCCGGCGATTCCGCCTGCGCCGATCACGCTCTATTTTGAAGCCGTGACCGTGACGTGGACCACCGGCTCACCGGGAAGCAGCTTCACGGAGAAATTGTCTGTGCCGGCGAATCCGCGATCCGGGGTGTAGTCGATTCGCGTGTTATCGCCCACCTGGTGGATGAAGACCTTGCCATGCGTGGGACGCGCGGTCAGCAGGCCGCTGGCGTAGGGTTTCGGCCCGGGCTGGGCGACAGTAATTCCGCACCAGCCGCCGTCGTTGGTCACCTTTATCGCGGCCGTAACGGTCTTTCCGTCAGTCAGCGAAAGCGACGGCACATCGCAGGATTTCGCCGCGCCGGTCACGTCGGCGGCATAGACCCGCGAGCCGGACGCCGTTGGTCCGGGTCCCTTGGAGCACGCCTGGAGAGTGAGGGCGGCCAGCGCGAGCATTAGCCATGGGTTGGTCAGTCGGGCCGGCCGGACGTCGATCATGGGATGTGCGCCTCCGCTGAAATTCCGCGTGGGAACTGCCGGCGAATCGGCCCTGCCCCACGGTGCTGAGACATAGAGCCTGTTCGGTGCGGATAGAAGCACCGACAGGCTCTGGCGCCTTGTTTGATCGCGTGATTCACGTCTCCGGCGATTCCGCCTTCGACCGACGATCACGCTCTGGCGGCTGCGGTGCTTATTGGAAGCAGGTTTCGGCCCAGGTGGATGAACCTTCCGCTCCCGGCTGGATCGGGCCGATTGCCGTGCGCGGCAAGCCCACGCCCCGCGACGCAGGCAGCTATCCCGCGGGCGATCGCGTCCTACACCGAAAAATATTTTGCGTGCGGGTTCAGCACCACCAGTGCGCTGGTCGATTGCTCTGGATGCAACTGGAACTCTTCCGACAGCGAAATCCCCAGCCGCTCGGCTTCCAGCAGGCACAGGATCGGTGCCTGATCCTCCAGCTTCGGACAGGCCGGATAGCCGAACGAGTACCGCGAGCCGCGATAGCCCTGGCCCAGCATCTTCTCCATGTCGCGGTTGTCGTCGGCAGCGAACCCCAGTTCGGCACGGATGCGCTTGTGCACGTACTCGGCCATCGCTTCCGCCATCTCGACCGACAGGCCATGCAAATAGAGGTAATCCTGGTAGCGGTTCTCCTCGAACCACGCGCGGGTAACCTCCGACGCCCTCTGGCCCATCGTGACCACCTGAAGTCCGATCACGTCCCGCTGGCTGTCATCGACGTCGCGGAAAAAGTCGGCGATGCATTCGCCATCTTCGCGCGGCTGGCGTGGCAGCGTGAAGCGCGCCAGCTCCGTGCTGCCGTCCTGGTCGAAGATGATCAGGTCGTTTCCCTGGCCGGCGGCGAGCCAGTAGCCGTAGGCCGCGCGCGGTTTCAGGATGTCCTGTTCCTCACACAAAGCCAGCATCCGGCGCATCACCGGGCGCAGTTCCTGTCTGGCCCATCCCAGGAAATCCTCCAGGGACCGGCCCTGTTTCCGGAATCCCCACTGGAACTGATAGAGGCTGCGCTCATTGACGAAGGGCACGAGGGCCTTGGGTGCAGCCTCGATCATCCGGGCGCCCCAGAAGGGCGGCTGCGGCGTTTCGACGTCGCGAGTCAGGCGGCGCCGGCGGATCTGCACGGCGCCAAGGTCCACTGGGCGGAACGCTCTGGCATCCGCCTGCCCCAAAGTGCGGGCGGTGTTGCGTGCCTTGCCAACGCGTTTGGCCTGGACCGCGGCAAGGTAATCGTCGAACGCGTTGCCGGTGACCTTGTCCATCAGATGCAGGCCGTCGAAGGCATCGCGGGCATAGGCCACGCGGCCGCAGGCATAGGCGCGGACGCAATCGTCCTCCACATAGGTACGGGTCAGGGCGGCACCGCCGAGCAGGACGGGGATTTCGAGTCCCTGGCGGGACATCTCTTCCAGGTTCTCGCGCATGACGACGGTGGATTTCACCAGCAAGCCGGACATGCCGATGGCATGGGCGCGGTTCTCGCGCACCGCGTGGATCATCTCCGCCAGCGGCACCTTGATGCCGAGGTTGACCACGCGGTAGCCGTTGTTGGTGAGGATGATATCGACGAGGTTCTTGCCGATATCGTGCACGTCGCCCTTCACCGTCGCCAGGACAATCGTGCCTTTCTCCTGGCCTTCCACCCGTTCCATATGCGGCTCGAGATGGGCAACCGCCGCCTTCATGGTCTCGGCGCTCTGCAGGACGAACGGGAGCTGCATCTTGCCGGCGCCGAACAGCTCGCCGACCACCTTCATGCCGTCCAACAGGACGTTGTTGATGATGTCGAGCGGCGGGAGAGTCTTCAACGCCTCGTCCAGATCGTCCGTCAGGCCCTTGCGGTCGCCATCGATGATACGATCCTTCAGCCTGCCTTCCGCGGTTTCCGCCCGCTTCTTCGCGGTGGCGTCCGCTGCCTTGCGACCGCTAAACATTTCAAGCAGGCGCTGCAACGGATCGTAACCCTCGCTCCGGCGATCGAAGATCAGGTCCTCCGCGACCTTCACCTCCTCCGGCGCGATCATGTGCAGGGGCCGGATCTTCGAGACGTGCACGATCGCACCCGTCATGCCGGCGCGCACCGCGTGATCGAGGAACACTGAATTGAGCACGGCCCGCGCCGCGGGGTTCAGGCCGAAGCTGACGTTCGACAGGCCAAGGATGATCTGCACATCCGGCAGGGCGGCGCGGATCGCCGCGATTCCCTCCAGCGTCCAGAGCGCGAGCTTGCGGTCATCCTCATTGCCGGTGGCGATGGTGAAGGTCAGCGGGTCGATCAGCAGGTCGGACTGCGCCAGGCCGAACCTGTTGCACGCGAAATCGGCCAGCCGCAGCGCGATGCGCAGCTTGTCCTCGGGTGTCTTCGCCATGCCGACTTCGTCGATGGTGAGTGCGATGACCGCCGCGCCGAACTGCCGCGCCAGCTTCAGCCGGTCCTCGGCGTGCTTCTCGCCATCCTCGAAGTTGATCGAGTTGATGATCGGCTTGCCGCCGTGCAGCTTCAGCGCGGCTTCGATGACCGGGGTTTCCGTGCTGTCGATCACCAGCGGCGCGTTTGCCGCCGCGGTGAAGCGGCGGATCACCTCGGTCATTTCCGCATTCTCATCGCGGCCGACGAAGGCGGTGCAGATATCCAGCGCGTGCGAGCCTTCGCCGATCTGCTCGCGGCCCATCGCCACGCAACCGTCCCAATCGTGTTTTTCCTGATGCTCCCGCCATTTCTTGGAGCCGTTGGCGTTGCAGCGCTCCCCGATGGAAAAGACGGCGTTCTCCTGCCGCAGCGGCACTGCCTGATACAGGCTGGCGACGCCCGGGACCCAGACGGGCTTGCGCAGCACCGGCGCCGGGCGATGCCCGGACGCATGGGCGCGCAACATGGCATCCAGTGCCTCAATATGCTCGATCGAGGTACCGCAGCAGCCGCCGATCAGGTTGACGCCGTCTTCCTGCACGAAGCGCCGCAACCAGCTCGCCAGTTCCGCCGCGCCCAGCGGATAATGCGTGTGCCCGTCTACGAGTTCCGGCAGGCCGGCATTGGGCTGGACGGAGATAAGGCCGGGCCAGTTCGCCGATAGCCAGCCAACGTGCTCCGCCATTTCCTGCGGGCCGGTGGCGCAGTTCAGGCCCATCAGTGGCACGTCCAGGGCGTGGACCACGGTTGCCGCGGCGGCGATGTCGGGGCCGACCAGCAGGGTGCCCGTGGTCTCGACCGTGACCTGCACGAAGATCGGTGTGTCGGTCTTCGCTTCGGCCCGGGCGGTCTTCGCGCCGTTCACCGCTGCCTTGATCTGCAACGTGTCCTGGCAGGTCTCGATCAGCATGGCGTCCACGCCGCCGGCGATCAGGCCGCGGCACTGTTCGGCGAGCGCTGCCTGCAATGGGTCGTAGCCGATGTTGCCGAGGCTGGGCAGTTTCGTGCCGGGACCGATGCTGCCGATCACCCAGCGGTCGCGGCCATCGGCGAAACTCTCCGCCGCCTCTCGGGCGAGTTCTCCGGCAACCTTGTTGATCTCGAACGCACGCTCGCCGAGGTCGAATTCCCCCAGGGTAACCGGGGACCCGCCGAAGGTGTTGGTCTCCACCATGTCGGCGCCAGCGGCGAAATAGCCGCGATGGATGTCGCGCACGAGGTCGGGGCGGGACAGCACCAGGACGTCGGTGCAGTTCTCCCGGCCCCAATAATCCTTCTCCACGTCCAAGGTCATCGCCTGCACCCGGCTGCCCATGCCGCCGTCGCACAGCAGCACGCGGTCGCGCAGGGCATCGAGCAGGTGAGGACGGGACATCGCAGGGTCTTTCAGACGGCCAGTTCGTGGGTACGGTCTGCGGGGGCGCCGGCCGCGCGCTCCCCAGGCCAGAGACGGACGGACAGCGGTCCGGGGATGGTCACAGGCTCGCCCAGGCCAATCCCGGCTTCGGCCAGCAGTCGCCGCATCGTGTCGTCGGAAAAGCCGGACCAGCGATGCGCCAGCGTGTCGGTCAGTTCCGAGCTTCCGTGCTCGCCAAGGTCGATGACGATCAGCCGCCCGCCGGGGCGCAGCACCCGCGCGGCTTCGGCCACGACCCCGGCCGGGTCCTCCGCGTGGTGCAGGACCATCTGCAGCACCGCGGTATCGAAGGAAGCGTCGGCCAGCGGGAGGCGGTACATGTCCGCCAGCCGCACCGCGCAATGGGCGAAGGCGGCGTGCGCCAGCCGGGAGCGGGCGAGCGCCAGCATGGCTTTCGACGCGTCCACACCCAGCCCTTGCTGGACCAGCGGTGCGAGCAGTTCGAGCACCCGGCCCGTGCCGGTGCCAATATCCAGTAGCCGTCCCGGGCTGGCGGTGGAGACCATGGCGAGCAGCGCGGCCTCCACCTGCGGGGCCGGCAGGTCGAGCGCCCGCATCTCATCCCAATCCGCGCCCTTGCGGCGAAAATCGTCGGAGGCGATCCGGGCCCGTTCCGCCAGCACCCGCGCCGCCTGCCGGCGGTCGCTTTCCAGGATCGGATCGTCCGGCGGCAACCGCGCGATCAACTCCCGCGCCAATGCGCCGTCCTCCCCGGTCGGCAGGGCAAACCAGACATTCGCCCCTTCCCTCACCGGTCCAGCAGGCCGGAGTCGCAGAGCAGCTTGAGATGGCGGGACAGCCGGGGCTGCGATTGGCCCAGGATTTCGGTGAATTCCATGACGCAGAAGGCGCCGCGGGCGGCGAGCGCCAGCAACCGCAGGCGAGTCGGTTCAGCGGCAGCCCGCAATGCGGTAAGAAGCTGGTCCATCGCGCCGGATACGTGACATAAACATATCCTTATGTCTAGGGGGTGGCCGCTAGCCGGATCATGTTCCACGACGCAGGCGGCAGCGATGCATGCAGCAAGCGCTCCTTGAATTCGGCGCCGTCGAGCGGCAGCGGCCGGACCCGGTCGGGCCGATCTTTCGTGTTCACCGCACCCAGGTCGGCATCGTGCAGAGAGCGGGCGGCGCGCACGGAACCGCAGCGGAAGCCCGGCATGGCGACCCGCAGCGGCATTTCCTCCGAGAGGTGCCGGTTGAGCGCGAACAAGGTCACCGCGCCGGTCGCCTCATCCTCCACGGCGGACAGCTTCAGGAACGGGGCCGTGACCGGAAAGCGCAGATCCTGCTCACCGCGCGGATCGCAGTAGGTCGCGTCGTAAGCCGGGCTGTCGGTCTCCGCCCGCAGCACCCTTCCACGGCCGAAACGGCTGACCTGCGCGAACGGATAGAAGATCGTCTGCCGCCATGCGGGCCCGCCAGTCTCGGTCATGATCGGTGCGATCACGTTCACCAGTTGCGCGAGGCACGCCACCTTCACCCTGTCGGCATGGTTCAACAACGAAATGCACATGCCGCCAAAGGCGAGCGCATCCGCCATCGTGTAGACTTCCTCCAGGATCGGCGGCGCGACGGGCCAGCCAGGCTTCGTCCGTTCATGCTGGTGGCGGCGGGTGCGGTACCAGACGTTCCATTCGTCGAAACTCAGCATGATCCGCTTCGCGGAGCGCGGCTTCGCCGCAACGGAATCGGCGATTGCGATTACCTCCTCGATGAAGGCGTCCATCGTATCCGGCGCCGCGAGAAATGCCGCGGTGTCGCCGGCATAGTCGTTGATGTAGGTGTGCAGCGAGATGTACTCGACGTGATCGAAGCAGTGCTCCAGCACCGTACTTTCCCACGCGCCGAAACTCGGCATGTTGCGCCCGGATGAGCCGCAGGCGGCAAGTTCGATCGAGGGATCCGCCCACTTCATCATCTTCGCCGCTTCGACAGCGACGCGGCCGTACTCCGAAGCGGTCTTCGCCTGCATCTGCCAGGGGCCGTCCATCTCGTTTCCAAGGCACCAGAATTTTACCGCATGGGGCTGTTCCCATCCGTGCTGCTTGCGCAGGTCCGACAGCGTCGTGCCACCGGGATGATTGCAGTATTCGATGAAGCGCCGCGCTGCGTCGCCGCCGCGCGTCCCCAGGTTCACCGCCAGCATCGGTTCGATCCCGGCCAGGCGGCACCAGTCGATGAACTCGTTCGTGCCGAAGCGGTTGGTTTCGGTTGAAAGCCAGGCAAGGTCGAGCCGGACCGGTCGCCGTTCCACCGGGCCGACACCGTCCTCCCAGTCATAGCCGCTGACGAAATTCCCACCGGGATAGCGCATGATCGTGGGCGCAAGCTCCCGCACCAGCGCCAGGACGTCACGCCGGAAACCACGCTCATCCGCGGTCGGGTGTCCAGGTTCGAAAATGCCGCCATAGACGCAGCGGCCGAGGTGTTCGACGAATGCACCGAACAGGCGCGGATCGGTCGTGCCGATCGCGAGGTCGGGATGCAGCCGGACGGAGACTGTTCGCATGGCAGGAACTCCGTGCGTGCGTGTCAGATGACACCTTGGTCGCGCAGCGCCTGACGCTGCGACGCGGTGTAGCCCAGTTCCGCAAGCACCGCGTCCGAATGCTCCCCAAGCGCCGGCGCGGGCAGGCGTACCTGACAGGGCGTGTCTTTCAGTTTCATCGGGAAGCCGAGCATGCGGACGATGCCGTGGTTGGGGTGGTTGACTTCCAGAACCATGTCCTGGGCGAGAATTTGCGGATCCTCGAAGACGTCGGCGACGCTTTGCACCGGGCCGCAAGGAACGCCCGCGGCATTCAGCACCTCGACCCAATAGGCCGTGGTGTTCTGTGCGAGTTTGCCGCCGACGATGGCGTTGATGCGCGCACGGTTGGCGACACGCGCGGTCTGCGTGCTGTACAGCGGGTCGGTCTTGAGTTCCGGCATCGCGAGCGCATCGGCAAGGCGGCCGAAGAACTGATCGTCCGGCGGCGCGAGCGCAAGCTGGCCGTCCCGGGTCGGGAACAGGCCATAGGGTGCAGCGATGGGATGGTCATTGCCGCTGCGCGCGGGCGCGGTGCCGGTGGCAAAGTAGTTCGTGGCGATATAGGCAAGCAGGCTGGTGAGGCCGTTGGTCAGGCTCACCTCCACCGACTGTCCCTGTCCGGTCTCGCCGGCACGCCGCACGGCAGCGGTGATGGACAGCGCGGCATAAAGCCCGGCGATCAGATCGCTGATTGGCAAGCCGGAGCGCAGCGGCGGATCGTCCGGACGGCCGTTCACGCTCATGAAGCCGCTCATGGCCTGGGCAATGAAGTCGAAGGCGGGCCGATCGCGATACCGGCCGGTGCTGCCGAATCCGTTGATGCTGCAGGCGACGAGGTTGGGACGCAGGGATTTCAGTGTCGCCTCGTCGAAGCCCATGCGCGCGAGCACGCCGGGACGGAAATTCTCGACCAGCACGTCGGCCTGCGTGATGAGCTTGGCAAGGATCTCGCGGCCTTCCGGCTTGCGCAGATCGAGGCGGACGGACCGTTTGTTGCGGTTGAACTGCGCGAAATACCAGGAGAGGCCATCGCGTATCGCACCCTGGCCGCGAATCGAATCGCCCTCGGGCGCCTCGATCTTGATCACGTCGGCGCCAAGGTCGCCCAGCAGCGCGGTGCAGAAAGGGCCGGACAGGACGCGCGTAAGGTCAATGACCCGAAGGCCGGACAGCGGCATGAGTTCCATCTCCTGAGAAACGGCCGGCAGGATACCGACGGATGCCGCGGGCTGCCCAGCGCCGGCGGCCGGCGATCAGGCGGAGATCAGGGCCGCACGCACCGCATCGAGCGCGTCCTGCGCCCGGGCGCCGTCCGGTCCGCCGGCCTGCGCCATGTCGGGCCTGCCGCCGCCGCCCTTGCCGCCGACCGCGGCGGATGCCTTGCGCACCAGATCGACCGCACTGACGCGGCTGGTGATCTCCGGCGACACACCGACGACGATGCTGGCCTTGCCTTCGGCTGTGGATACAAGCGCCACCACACCGGCGGAGAGCTGCTTGCCGATCGTATCGGCCAGGCCCTTGAGGTCGCGTGGCGGCACTTCCCCCAGGTTCCGTCCGGCGAAGGTGATGTCGCCGATGGTCTCGAGCTCGGCTGCCTGTCCGCCGGTTGCCAGCTTCCTTTGCAGGTCGGTCACCTGGCGTTCGAGTTTCCGGCGATCCTCCAAAAGCGCGGTGATCCGGTCGGCCAGTTCCGCGGGCGCGGTGCGCAGGGCGCCGGCCGCCTCATTCAACCGATGCTGGATTTCGGCCACCACCGCCTCGGCGGCCGCGCCGGTCACGGCTTCGATCCGGCGCACGCCGGCGGCGACGGCTGATTCCGAGACGATGCGGAAATAGCCGATATCGCCGGTCCGCTGCACGTGCGTGCCGCCGCACAGCTCGATCGACCATGCGAACTTGTTGCCATCCGCGCCGCCCATCGAGACGACACGCACCTCGTCACCGTATTTTTCGCCGAACAGCGCCATGGCGCCCAGTTCGACGGCGGCATCGGGAGTCATGAGGCGCGTCGTCACCTCGGTGTTCTCGCGGATGCGGGCGTTCACCTCGGCTTCCACCCAGGCCAGTTCTTCCGCGGTGATGGGCCGCGGCTGGCTCACGTCGAAACGCAGCCGGTCGGGCGCGTTGAGACTGCCCTTCTGCGTGACATGTGTGCCGAGTTTGCGGCGGAGCGCTTCGTGCAGGAGATGGGTCGCGGAGTGATGGGCGCGGATCGTGGTACGGCGCGTGTGATCGACCTCCGCGACGACGGCCTGGCCGGGCTTTGCAGTGCCGCTTTCGATCTGTCCGAGATGAATGAACAGGTCGCCGAGTTTCTTCTGCGTATCGGTGATGGCGATGCGCAGCCCATCGGGGCCGGTGATCGTTCCGGTATCGCCGACCTGACCGCCGCTTTCGCCGTAGAACGGCGTCTGGTTCAGCACGATGGCGACATCCGTGCCGGCCGTAGCCGCTTCGGCGGGCGCGCCGTTGACGATCAGCGCGAGGATCTCCGCTTCGGCGGTTTCCGTCGCATAGCCGAGGAACTCGGTGGCGCCCGTCTGCTCCTTGGTTTCGAACCAGACGCGCTCGGTCGCCGCTTCGCCTGATCCTGCCCAGGCCGCGCGGGCGCGGGCACGCTGCGCCTCCATCGCTTCGTTGAAACCGGCGAGGTCGACCTGCCGGCCCTGTTCCCGCAGCGCGTCCTGTGTCAGGTCGAGCGGAAAGCCGTAGGTGTCATACAGGCGGAATGCGACCGCGCCCGGCAGGGGCTCGCGGTCGCCAAGGCGCTCCGTCTCCTCCGACAGAAGGTGCAGGCCGCGGTCGAGCATCTGCTTGAAGCGCGTTTCCTCCAGCAGCAAGGTCTCGACGATCAGCTTTTCGGCGTGCACCAGCTCGGGATAGGCCGCGCCCATCTGGCGGACGAGCGCGGGAACCAGGCGGTACATCACCGGCTCCTTGCTGCCCATCATGGTGGCGTGGCGCATCGCCCGCCGCATGATGCGACGGAGCACGTAGCCGCGGCCTTCGTTTGATGGCAGCACGCCATCCGCGATCAGGAACGAGGAGCTGCGCAGATGATCCGCGATGACCCGATGGCTGGTGCGGAACGGGCCGTCGGGGTCGCGGCCGGTGGCCTCCGCACTGGCGAGGATCAGTGCCCGGAAGATGTCGATGTCGTAGTTGTCGTGCTTGCCTTGCAGGATGGCGGCGATGCGTTCCAGGCCCATGCCGGTGTCGATCGAGGGGCGCGGCAAATCCACGCGGTGGCCGGGCGGGCCTTCCTCGAACTGCATGAACACCAGGTTCCAGATCTCGATGAACCTGTCGCCGTCCTCGTCGGCTGAACCGGGCGGCCCGCCGGGGATGTCCGGCCCGTGGTCGTAGAAGATCTCGCTGCACGGGCCACACGGGCCGGTGTCGCCCATCCGCCAGAAATTGTCGGCGGTGGGGATGCGGATGATGCGGTCATCCGGCAGGCCGGCGGCCTTCTTCCAGATGGCGGCGGCCTGGTCGTCCTCGGCGAACACAGTTACCAGCAGGCGGTCTTTCGGCAGGCCGTACTCGCGGGTCACCAATTCCCACGCATAGGGGATGGCAGCTTCCTTGAAGTAGTCCCCGAAGCTGAAATTCCCCAGCATTTCGAAGAACGTGTGATGGCGCGCGGTGTAGCCGACATTGTCGAGGTCGTTGTGCTTGCCGCCGGCGCGGACGCATTTCTGTGCTGTGGCCGCGCGGGTGTAGGGGCGCCGTTCCTGGCCGGTGAAGACGTTCTTGAACTGCACCATGCCCGCATTGGTGAACATGAGCGTCGGGTCATTGCGCGGCACCAAGGGCGAGCTTTCGACCACCTGATGCCCGTTGCGGGCGAAGTAGTCGAGGAAAGCGGCACGGATGTCGTTGCTGCTGGCCATGATGGGCGGCGTTCCCAGGCTATCGGGCGGACGAAGGGGAGGGACGTAGCGCAGGGAAAGCCGGGAGTCACGCCAGGGGCGGGCGCAGGGGCGAAGCCGGGCGGCCTGCTTCCCGCCGAGCGGCAAACGCGCCGATCGGCAGCACCCTGCTCGCACACCCTTACGCGAACCCATCCGCAGGGACCCGGCCACGCAGATTTCATAGCATAATCAAAATATTATCGCCTCCCAGGCGATGATATTTGAAGCCGCGCCCGGTCAACCGCATGTAGTGTGCCCGGCAAGGAGGATACGGCCATGCGTCTCGACGATCAGCCGGAAAGCTCGAACGTAGAGGACCGGCGGGGCATGGGCTTCGGCGGCGGCCCCCGTATGGTCGCGGCCGGCGGCATCGGCGGCCTGGGCCTTGTCGCGGTCATCGTCCTCGGCCTGCTGTTCGGGGTCGATCCCGCCACGCTGCTCAGCATCGTCGAAGGCGGCCAGCAACAGACCTATCAGCAGCAGGCCTCCGGGCCGAGGCAGTCGCAGCCCGGCGTGGAAGACAGCCAGCGGCGCTTCGTCGCCCAAGTGCTGGGATCGACGGAGTCTGTGTGGACCAACGAGTTCGCGCAGCACGGCAGGCGCTATCAGGCGCCGACCCTGGTGCTGTTCTCCGGTGCGGTCCAGTCCGCCTGCGGCCTGGCGGAGTCGGCGATGGGGCCGTTCTACTGCCCGCAGGATCAGAAAGTGTATCTGGACACCTCCTTCTTCCGCGACATGCAGGTCAAGCTGGGGGCGCCCGGCGATTTTCCGCGCGCCTATGTCATCGCCCACGAGATCGGCCACCACATCCAGAACCTCCTCGGCTTGCTGAGCGCGTCACGCTCGAACGACGCGTCGGTGCGGACGGAGCTGCAGGCGGATTGCCTCGCCGGTGTCTGGGCCAACCGTGCCAACGCAACGACGCACATCCTGGAACAGGGCGACATTGAGGAGGGCATCAACGCCGCCACCGCCATCGGCGACGACCGGTTGCAGCAGCGGGCTCGCGGCTACGTGGTTCCCGACAGCTTCACCCATGGCAGTTCGGCGCAACGCGCGCGGTGGTTCACGCGCGGCGTGCAGACCGGGGACCTCACGCAGTGCGACACGTTCCACGCCAACAGGCTCTAATTCTATGAATGATCGCGTGATTCACGCGGCCTCCGACGATCACGCTTTGAGCCCCGGACCGTGATGGCGGGCTGATCGGGGAACCCGATGGTTGTCGTCCTGTCGGGTTGTCGCCACCGCGCCAAGCGGCGAGACTGCGCGCCGGAAACCGGACCGCACAAGGCTGGCCTCGCCTTGCCCGCGAGGCCGCCGCGAAAGGACATCCGATGCAACAGCCGCCTCCAGCCGTTCCCGGCATGCGGGAAGACGAGATCGACACACCGGCGCTGGTGATCGACCTTGATGCGTTCGAGGCCAATCTGGACCGCATGGCGAGCCTTCTGGCGCCAACCGGCGTGAAGCTGCGCGCGCACGCCAAGACCCACAAATCGCCGGTGATCGCCAAACTCCAGATGGCACGCGGCGCCGTCGGGAACTGCGTGCAGAAGGTCGCGGAAGCCGAGGTGCTGGCTTGGGGCGGCGTGCCGGACATCCTGGTTAGCAATGAGGTCGTGGGCGCGGCAAAGCTGGCGCGCCTGTGCGCCCTGGCACGCATCGCCAAGGTCGCGGTCTGCGCGGACGACGAAGGGCAGGTTTCCGCGATCGAGACAGCCGCCGAGGACGCCGGTGTGCGCATGCCCGTGCTGGTGGAGATCGACGTCGGTGCGGGCCGTTGCGGCGTGGCACCGGGGCCGGATGCCGTCGCGCTGGCCAGCCGGATCGCCAACTCAAGGCACCTGATCTTCGGCGGGCTGCAGGCGTATCATGGTAGCGCCCAGCACAAGCGCACGCCGGCGGAGCGCCGCGAACTGGTGGGCGGTGCGGTCGATGCGTCGCGCCGCACCGTCGAGCAGCTTCGCCAGCAAGGACTCGCCTGCCCGATCGTCGGCGGCGCCGGCACCGGGACGTTCGAGGTCGAGTCCGCGTCCGGCGTTTATACGGAGGTGCAGGCGGGCAGCTACGTCTTCATGGACGCCGACTATGCACGCAACCGCGATGAGGCGGGGGCGCCGGTTGGCACGTTCCGCCACGCCCTGTTTGTGCTGTCCACGGTGATGAGTGCGGTGCGCCCCGGCGTCGCGGTGCTGGATGCCGGCCACAAGGCTGTGGCTGTCGATTCCGGATTGCCGTTGGTGTGGGAACGGCCGGATCTACGCTACGTCAGCGCGTCAGATGAGCACGGCAAGCTGGAAGTGGGCAGCGAGACCACACCGCCGGTGGTTGGGGAAAAGCTACGGCTGATCCCGGGGCATTGCGATCCGACGGTCGACAAGTTCGACTGGTATGTCGGCGTGCGCAACGGGCGCGTCGAATGCCTGTGGCCGGTGGCCGCGCGCGGCGGACTATACTGAGCAGTCAGAGCGTGATCGTCGCAGGCGGAATCGCCGGAGACGTGAATCACGCGACCATACAAAGAGTTAGAGCCAGGTCGGTGCTTCTGTCTGCACCGAACAGGCTCTAACGCCGGTATGGCAACGGCAGCAGGGAGCGGACCGGCAGCTTAGTCAGATGGCTGTTCTCCTTGAGGATCACCAGCGCGTCGGGCGCGTGATCGAGGATCATCTCTCGGCAGCCGCCGCACGGCGCGACGACGGCGAGTTCGCGGTCGGTCTCCTCGGGCTTCGGGTGACGGACCGCCACCGCGGTCTCGATCGTCCCATCCCCTTCAAGCAGCGCTCGGCCGAAGGCCACGGCTTCGGCGCAGATGGCAAGGCGGCCGACGGTCGTGCCGATATGCAGGCCTGTCCAGATGCGGCCGTCTTTGGAGCGGATGGCCGCCGCGACCATGTGCCAGAACGGGCGGTAATGACGCTCCAGGACCGAATTGGCCGCGGCGATCAATTCATGGTCGGCCTCCCCCAGCAGGCTCGCCGGTGCGGTCTCGATCAGCAGGCTGGGGCGCTGGCCGGTGTTTGCGAGAGGCCGCCTGCCGCGCAACGGCGGGCTGCCGTCCCTTCGGGAATGGGTCATCGCTCTCCGTTAAGCAAATTGACCAGGGGTGAGACAATGGGGTTGTCCGCCCGGAGGCTTGTCCCGGCTTGTCCCGGCTGGCACCGGCGAACGGACATCCCGCCCCGGCCGCGTGGCGGCGACGCTTGCGGGTGGCCGCAGCGTAGGCGCCAAATCCACGATCCGGATCGCCGCTGGGCCTGACGATCGTTGTCCGATAGGCGTCCCAGTCCACTTCGGACAGGGCCTCAACCCCGGAGACGTGCGCCGCCGATGCCAGCGTCTCCTCCGCGTACACCCCGCGCGGCAGCGGCTGCATCTGGATCAGTGGAAAGTCGGCGCGCAGGCGGATGGGCACGTGGCTGCGCGTGAACCGCAGGTTGGTGAAAAGCGGCCCGAACCAGCGGTCGGTCTCGACGATACCCTCATACAGGGCATAGCCCCCCGGCAGCGGCAGATTGGCCGGCGCACGGACCAGCAGGTGCCAGCCCGGGGCGCTTCGCACAATGAGGCCGGTCCAGATCTGCAGGGTCCCAGGCTCCGGCAGTGAGGTCAGAAAGGGCGGCGCGCAGCCCAGGGCATCGGCCGGTGCCGCGGCGTCGAACGCGGCGGGGAAGCCGGGGAAAGGCGCATCCGGCAGCAGCGGGGTCCAATCGGTGGCCTTACTGTCGTACCAGAAGATGTCCGTGCCGTCCCACATCAGGCGCAGATCGACTGGTGGGAAGGCCCACCAGCCGAACGCCGCCGCGCTGGTTGCGGCCTCGCAGTAGCGGAAGGCGCGGGTCGGCAGGGTGCCGCAGGCTGAACGGTCGGCGCGCTGCGGCGGCCGGCCGTGGCCGAGCAGACTGTGGAACCGGATCAACGGCGTGTCGTGG
>DATNEJ010000314.1:0-10381 GCA_035606775.1 Acetobacteraceae bacterium
ATCGCCCGCGACGACACGATCCTGTTCGAACATTACCGCTACGCGCGAACGGGGAAGGACCGCTTTCTCTCTCAGTCAATGGCGAAGACCGTTACCGCCATGCTGATCGGCATCGCGGTGCAGGAAGGTGCCATCCATTCAATCGATCAGCCAGCGGCCGACTACGTGCCGGAGCTGACTGGCACCGAATACGGCAAGACGCCTATCCGCGCGCTGCTGCACATGGCCTCCGGCGTCGCGTTCCATGAAACCTATGACGGCACCGACGACATCGCCCAACTTGGCAGGCTGCTGTTCCGCTATGACAGTCCAGGGACAGCACGTGCGGTGGCGACGTTCAACCACCGCGACGTGCCACCCGATACCCGCTTCCATTATGCCAGCATTGAAACCGAGGTGCTGGGCCTCGTGCTCACCCGTGCTGTCCACACGACCCCGGCGAGTTATCTGCAATCCCGTATCTGGCAGCAGATCGGCACGGAGGCCGACGCGACCTGGGTGACCGACGCCAATGGCCAGGAAGCGACCTATTGCTGCTTCAGTGCCACGCTGCGCGACTGGGCGCGCTTCGGCATGCTGCTCGCGCACGATGGCGCGTGGCACGACCGGCAGATCATTCCGCGCCAATGGGTACTCGACGCAACCACCGCCGCGGCCCCCTGGCTGGAACCACAAACCGCACCTGTCCGCTACGGTTATGGTTTTCAGGTCTGGCTGCTCCCCGGCCCCCGTCGGCAATTCGCCCTGCTCGGCGTTCATGGGCAGGCCATCATGATCGATCCCGCCGCCGGCCTCGTCCTGGTGCACACGGCGGTCCGGCTGAAACCGTCGCAAGACCCCTCCGCGCGAGAGCTCCGCGTTCTGTGGAACGCATTGGTGGCGCGCTACGCCGGCTGATCGGGCTTCGCCAGCTCCAGCGCGCGCGCATAGACCAGCTTGCGCGGCAGGCCCGTCGCGGCGGCGACGAGCGCCGCGGCGTCCTTGACGCTCTGTGACGCCAGCGCGGCGCGCAGCCTGCCATCCAGGTCTTCCGGATCGGCTTCTTCCGGCGGGCCGACCAGCACCGTGATCTCGCCTCGCGCGTCATGCGCGGCGTAATGACCGGCGAGATCGGCGAGCGTGCCACGGCGCACTTCCTCGAACCGCTTGGTCAACTCGCGTGCGACCGCACCGGCACGCGATCCGAATGCTGCATGCAGATCGGCCAGAGTCTCGGCCAGCCGGTGCGGTGCCTCGTGCCAGATCAGCGTGGCGGACAGACCGGCACGTTCCGCCGCACGCAACACACCGAACGCCGTGCGGCGCGCCGCCTGACGCGGCGGCGGAAATCCCAGGAACAGGAAAGGCTGCGGCGGCAGCCCCGACAGCACCAATGCCGTCACCGCTGCATTGGGGCCGGGCACCGCCGTCACCGTCAGTCCCTCGGCGATGGCGGCGCGCACCAGACGGTATCCCGGATCCGACACCAGCGGCGTGCCGGCGTCCGACACCAGCGCAACTTGGCGTCCCGCGCGCAGCATGGTCAGGACGGGCGCGATGCGCGCGTCTTCGTTGTGCTCGTGCAGAGGCTCGGTCTTCACGTTCACGCCGATCGCGACCAGAAGCCTTGCGGTGTGGCGAGTGTCCTCGCAAAGGATCAGGTCACTAGACTGCAGGACCTGACGTGCCCGGGGCGTGATGTCCCCAAGGTTGCCGATCGGCGTGGAAACCAGCACAAGGCCGGGTCGCGGGTCGGATTGGCCGTCCCCTCCGGCATCGGGAGATGTAGCGCATGCTTCGTCGGGCATTCGTGCTCCTTCTCGGCACACTGGCTCTCGCCGGATGTGGAGGCTCATACACGGGCGGCTTCGGCAATGCCTTTTCGTCGGGCGGTTACGGTTCCTCCCCGCTGGGCCTGGGGCCGAACCAGCAAGGCCAAGGGTCCGGCGCCGGGCGGCACGTGGCGCTGTTGCTGCCGCTGAGCGGGCCGCATGCGGATATCGGCCAGTCGATGCGCCAAGCCGCTGAGCTGGCGTTGTCGGAGCCGGGGTCCCCGACCCTGGACGTGCGCGATACCGGGGGCACGCCGCAGGGCGCAACGACCGCCGCGCAGGCCGCCGTCGCGGCCGGCGACACGCTGATCCTCGGTCCGCTGACGTCGGCGGAGACCGCCGCCGTGGCGCCGATCGCGCGGTCGGCCGGTGTGGCCGTCCTGGCCTTCACCAACGACCCCTCCCAGGCCCAGCCCGGCATCTGGACACTGGGCATCACGCCGGCCCAGCAGGTACGGCGCCTGGTGGCGGCCGCGCAGGGACAGGGGCACAGCCAGATGGCCGCCCTGCTGCCGAACAACGATTTCGGCCGCGCGATGGCGGATGCCCTGAACCAGGCGACCGCCGCGGCCGGGTTGCCGCCGCCACGCATCCGAATGCATGCCAGCGGCATGGCCGCGATCACCGCAGCGACCCGCGACCTCGCCGATTACGCCGATCGGCGCGGGCCGATCGACGCGCAGATCAAGGCGGCCCGCGCGCTGGAGACACCGGAAGGGCGCCGCACGGCACGTGACCTGTCCAAGAGTTCGATCCCGCCGCCGCCCTTCGACACGCTGCTGCTGGGCGATACGCGTGATGAACTCGCCGAAATCGCAGCGGTGCTGCCATATTACGACGTGTATCGTTCGTCCGTGCAGATACTCGGGCCGGCGCTGTGGGCGGCGCCCTCCAGCGGATCGGGGCAGATGACCGGCGCCTGGTACGCCGCACCCGATTCGGCGTCACGATCCGGCCTGCAGCAGGACTACGCCGCCCGCTACAACACGCCGCCTCCGCCGCTTGCCGACCTGGCCTATGACGCCGCCTCCATCGCCCGGGTGCTGGCCAGGGAAGGCGGCTACTCGTTCGCCTCGCTGGCGCGCCCCGGCGGCTATGATGGGGTTGATGGCTGGCTTGTGCTGCTGCCGGATGGGCAGGTGCGACGCGGCCTGGCGGTGTTCCGCATCGAACGCGGCGGACCGGAGATGATGGAGCCTGCACCGCAATCCGGTTCGGCGCCTGGGGCATAAACCCGCAGGCGGACGTGCTCGCCGCATCCGGCCGGACGGCGCGCCTGGCTTTGCACCACAGCCGGAGCGCCATTCCCTCAACGCGGAGCGGTCACGCACCGCAAAGCTGTGGCTTCAAAGCGCGGTTCACGCCTTCAGGTCTGCCTCCGAGCGATCAGGCCTACAGGGATTCACCCAATGCACGCCAATCCAACACGTCAGCCGGCGCGTCCTGGGACCGCGCATCGTCCCATTCCCGCAGCCCGGACCGATGGCGGGCAATTGCCGCGGCCGCCGCATCCGGTGATGGCCATTGCATGGTTGACCGTCGGCCTCGAAACTGCATGGCCCAGTGGTTGTTGTCCCTGAAAAGCCGCAGAACACCGACCGTCGTCGGATATTCATATGCCATCGCAACCTATCCATGACGCTCAGATGACTGGGAGGCTGCCAGCCTATCGCGGATATGTCTAGACTCAGGCTGATCTTGTTGTTCGTAAACGGAAATCGAGGATCTTCCGCGCTTCTCTCCACTCGGGATCGCTGACGGCACGCGGCCTTGGATTCCACGACATGACAATTGGGTGATGGATTCCGCAACATCGCGGAGCGCGTTACCCCGCGCCCACTGTTGCCGCCTGAATGGCCCGCCATACCCGCTCGGGCGTCGCCGGCATTTCGATATGCCTCACGCCAAGATCGGCCAGTGCATCGACGATCGCGTTGATCACCACGGCAAGCGCCGGCGTCGTGCCACCCTCACCGCCGGAACGCACGCCGAGCCGATTGGTGGGGGAGGGCACTTCGCTCAGCGCGGAGACGATGGCCGGGAACAGATCGGCCCGCGGCATCGCGTAATCCATGAAACTGGCTGTCAATAGCTGGCCATTCGCGGTGTCGTAATGGCAGTGCTCCAGCAACGCCTGGCCCACACCCTGGGCGATGCCGCCATGCGTCTGGCCGTGCAGGATCATCGGATTGATCGCGCGGCCGACGTCGTCGACTGCGACATAGCCGACGATCTCCACGCAGCCAGTTTCGGGGTCGACCTCGACCTCGCAGACCTGCGTGCCGTAGGGGAAGCTGGCTACCGGCACTGTCTGGTCGGAAATCGCGGCAAGCGTACCCTGCAGGTCCAACGGCAGGTCCGTGCGTGTTTGCGCGGCTTTGGCGACGTCAAAGATGCCGATTTCCCGATCTGTGCCGGCGACGCGATAGCGTCCGTCATCGAACTCGATATCGTCCACGCTTGTCTCGAACAGCGCGCCGGCGATCCTGCGGCCTTTGTCGATGATTTCATCAGTCGCCGAGCCGATGATCGTGGTGGCCAGTTTCATCGACCGACCGGAGTGCGATCCGCCGCCCGCCTGCACCCGCGCGGTGTCGTGGGCAACGTAGTCGATGCTGTCGAACGGCACACCGAGCCATTCGGTCACCAGTTGGGCGAAGCTGGTCTCGTGTCCCTGGCCGGATGCCATCGTGCCCATTACCAACTCGACCCGGCCTTCCGCACCGACGGTGATCTCGGTGCGCTCGCGCGGAAAGCCGCTGGTGATCTCGACGTAGTTGGCAATGCCGATGCCGCGCAACCGGCCTCGTTGTTTCGACTGGGTGCGGCGGGCGGCGAAACCGGCCCAGTCGCTGAGCGTCAGGGCCGTGTCCATCGCCTGTTCGTAGTCGCCGCTGTCGTAGGTCAGGCCGAGCGGATTGGCATAGGGCTGCATCGCCGGCACGATCATGTTGCGGCGGCGCAAAGCGACAGGATCGTGCTCAAGTTCGTCCGCGGCGATGTCGATCAGGCGTTCCAGGGCAAAGATCACCTCGGGCCTGCCGGCACTGCGATAGGGCGTCGTCGGGACCGTGTTGGTGACCGCCGCGCTGCCGCGGAAATACGCGGCCGGGATGTGGTACACGCCCGACATCAGGCCAAGCCCCTTTTGCAGGGACACCAGAGACGCCGCGTATGCACCGAGATTGCTCAGGTTCTCACCGCGCACGGCAAGGAACCTGCCGTTCGCATCCAGCGCCAGCTCACATGCGACCTCCAGGTCGCGGCCCTGGTAATCGCTGAGCAGCGCCTCGCCCCGTTCGCAGGTCCATTTCACCGGGCGGCCGACGCGACGTGCGGCCCAGGCGAGGATCGCATATTCGGGATAAAAGAAATTGCGGGTGCCGAAATTCCCGCCCATGTCCCCGCACACAACCCGCACCTGCTCCGCCCGCACTGCAAGGATCTGTGCAAGAGCGAGGCGCAGATTGGCGACGCCGCGCCCGCTGCCGGAATGCAGCGTGTAGCAGCCGGTGCCGGCGTCGTACTCGGCGAGGCCGGTGCGCGGCTCCATCGGCACGCCGGTCACCCGCTGTGCCCACGTATCGAGCCGCACGATATGCTCGGCGCGCGCAAAGGCTTCGGCGGTTGCAGCCTCATCTCCCGCTTCGATGGTGACGCAAAGATTGCTGGGCGCCTGGTCCCATAATTGCGGACTATCCGGTTTCACCGCATCGGCGGCACGCACCACGGCAGGCAGAACGTCGTAGACGACGTCTACCCGCTCCGCCGCGTCCTTGGCTTGCTCGATCGTTTCGGCCGCGACGATGACGACCGGCTCACCGACGAAGCGCACTGTCTCGGACGGCATCGGATAATGTGGTGTCGCGACCGGCGCCACGTCCCTCAGCCGCACGGCAAGGTCAGGCGGTCGCATCAGGCCCACATTGTGCGGGATCGGCGTAAGTCCGTCGGCGCGATAGTCGGCGCCTGTCAGCACCGCCAGCACCCCTGGCGCGGCCGACGCCGCGGCCTTGTCGATCGAGACGATCCGCGCATGCGCATAGGGCGAACGCACCAGCACCGCGTGCGCCATGTTCGGCAGCGTGATGTCATCGACATAGCGGCCCTGGCCGGTGAGCAGGCGGCGATCTTCCTTGCGCCGAACCGGCTGACCGATGCCGTTCGGCACGCTGCCCGATGCATTCACTTGCCTTGCTCCCTGGCCGACCGGATTAGTTGGGGCTTTGATAGCACCGGGCGAAAGCGTTGGAAGGGTCAAGCGCCCGTCAGACGGAAACAGGTGGGACTCCAGCCCGCACCGTCAGCGCTTCCCGCGCGGCCTCGTGGAATGGCTGGTCCGAGGGAAGGACCAGGGAGGCGGAACGCACGCGGTGCGTGGTCGGGTCGGTGCCGGGCGGCGCAACCCCCTTGTCCGCCAGTGCGCGTGCAGCGCGCGCCAGCCGGTCACGGGCCGCGACGATGCCGGCGTCGGTCGTCGTCAAATGCTCCCTCGTGCGGTCCATGATGGGACCCATACTCTCCTGCAAGGAGGCGTCCTGCATGGCTATGCCGGAGACACCGCTGAATGTCGTGCCGGCCTTTTGCGCCGCGCGGTCCATCAGGTAATCGTTGGCCTTGTTTGCCAGCGGAACATAGGTGCCCGGAATCGTTCGCGTGTGGATGCCCTTGCCGTCGCGCATGGCCGCAGCCTCGGCATCGGTCAGCGCGCGGGTGGGGTGATAATCGAAGCTCCACGCCCAGCAGGCCTCGTCATTGATCGGTATCCAGAAATGGCCGTGCACCGGATGGCCGCCGCGCGGCGGAATCATGGTGAAGGACGGCATGCACCAGGGCGTGATCCGCCAATACGTGAATCCGGGTTCCGCGTTGCGGCGCGCACCGATGAACATGCCACCTGGCTGATCGACCGCTATGAAGCCGGGCATCGCATCGCCCATGTTGTACTGGTTGCCGCGCGATCCATGCATCAGCGGATCGGTGCGCAACGCATCGCGGTGCAGCCAGGAAACGTGACTCGAGTCGATGCCACCTTCCAAAGCCTGCAGCCAGTTGCATTCCTGCAGGCGCTTGGACACATACCGCTGCGCCGATGGCACCAGCGCGAATTCGTATTCCGGCAGATCCGGCCGATGTTCCGGCGGCCCCATATAGGTCCAGAGCACGCCGCCGCGTTCGACCAGCGGATAGGATCGCAACCGGATCGTCGCGCGGAACCCGGTCGAGTCCGGTTCGGACGGCAGCTCCGTGCACTGTCCGGTCACGTCGTATTTCCAGCCGTGATAGGGGCAGCGCAGGCCGCATTCCTCATTGCGGCCGAACCACAGCGAAACCCCGCGATGCGCGCAGAACTCGTCGATCAGGCCGTATCGCCCAGCGGTGTCGCGGAAGGCGATCAGACGCTCCGACAGCAACTGCACGCGTACCGGCGGTCCGTCATCTTGCGGCAGCTCTTCCGCGAGCAAGGCCGGGATCCAGTAGCGCCGGAACATCGCCCCCATTGGCGTGCCGCTGCCGGTCTGCGTCAGCAGGTCATTCTGTTCCTTGCGCAGCATGACGGCTCCTTTCCCGGACCGCGTTCCCCGCGCCCGCCGCCTTCGCGATCATCCCCGCGCCGGTGGCGAGTAGCCTGGCTCGACCCGCACATCGACGACCGCGACACCACCACCGGCGACCACTGTCACAGCCTCCCGCAATGCCGCTTGCAACGCCGCCGCATCGGACGTCGGCCCGAACCCCGCCGTCCCCTGTGCGCGCCCCAGTTGCGCCAGATCGATCTCCGGGTCGGCCAGGCGCTGGCCGATCCAGCGGTTTTCGATCGCGCGCCCTCGCATCCGCGCAACCCGTTCCTGGTGCATTTCGTCGTTGAAGAAGGAGCGGTTGTTGGCAACCACCACCAGCAGCGGGATCTGGTAGTGCACCGCCGTCCATAAGGCGGTGATACCCATCAGGAAATCGCCGTCGCCCAGCACCGCGACAGGCAGCCGCCCCGTGCCGCGCAGCGCCAGCGCCGCACCGACCGCGATGCCGGGTCCGCCGCCGATACCGGCGCCGCCTTCGGTGCCGATGTAGTCGAGCGGATGACGCAGCGGCCAGTCAGCGGCGTTCCATCCCAGCGGCACATGCAGCAAGGAGACCGCATGGTCGGCGGTGACGGCACGCAATGTCCGCGCCAGACGGCTGACCGAAATCGTCCCGGACGTGGCCTCCATCGCCGATGGCGGGGCCGCTTCAGCGGGTGCCGGCGTCGCGGCGATGCCAAGTTCGCGTAGCAGCGCGGCCACCACGCTGTCCGGATCCGCCGCCAGCAGCAGATCGACCGGCGGCAGGGCTTGGTGATCCATGCTCCAGCCGTTGTGCAGATGATGATCCAACGAGACCTGGATCACCTTGCCGGCTGGCGCCGCGCCGCAGGCGGCGCCCAGCGTGCCGCCAAGGTCCACCCAATCGAGGCTCAGGATGACGTCCGCGGAACGCAGCGCCTCCTTGAGTGCGTCGGAGGGGAAGGTGGCGGGCGCGCCGATATGCAGATGATGATCGGTGGGAAAGGCCGCGCCGATCTTGCCGTCCGTGGCCACCCGCGCGCCCAGCGACTCTGCGAGGGCGCGCCGCTGTTGCCATGCGGCGTCGCTGCGGGAGACGCGCCCCATCAGGATGACTGGGTGCCTGGCGCCTCGCAGCAGGGAAGCCGCGTCGGCCACGGCCTGTGGCGGCGCGCCGAGGATCGCCGGCGGCATGAACCGCGCCGGCTCGATCGGCGGAAGGGGATCGGTTACCGCGGCTTCCTGCATGCCCGCATCGAGGTTGACGTAGACCGGTCCGCAGGGAGCGGTTGAAGCGAGCCAGGCCGCGCGGATCAGCGCTTCGCGCGCCGCCCCAGGGGAGGCCGGCTGCGCGTCCCATTTCACATAGGGACGCACGATCGCCCCCTGGTCCTGTGCGGTATGAATCCAGTCGATCCAGGGCCGGCGCCTGACCGCATCCACCGGTCCGGTGGCACCGATCACCAGCACCGGCGCGCGATCGCACCAGGCATTGAAGATCGCCATCGTGGCGTGGAACAGGCCGACATTCGAATGCACCGCGGCCGCCATCGGGCGGCCGGTGACCTTGGCCCAGCCATGCGCCAGCGCCACGGCATTTTCCTCATGCAGGCAGACCAGCATCTGCGGCCGCTCGTTGCCGAGGTAGTTCACCAGGCTGTCGTGCAGCCCCCGGTAGGAAGCGCCAGGGGTCAGGGCGATCCAGGGCACGTCAAGCGCGCGGAGCGTGTCCGCCACGACATCGCTGCCGAACAATGCGTTTGTGGCAGTGCCTTCCAGGGGACGTTCGATGTGGCTGGTATCCGCGGCGTCGGCTTGCATTGCCTGATCTTCCATTCGGTTCAGCGATTTCAGACGCGATAGGCTTCGTGGGTTGACGGGTGGAACAGATCCTCGGGCGTCAGCAGGCGCGGCGACAATCCTTCGGCGTGATGCCGCTGCAGGAAGGTTTCCAGCACGTGCCGGTTCGCGCCGAGGCCGTACGACCAGAAATCGTCGCCCATCAGCCGCCTCGCGGCGCGCAACTGTTCCTCCACGAACGGCAACGTCACCTTCGTCGCGGCGACGTCGTTCAGCTTGGCCAGAGCGCGGGTTTTCGCCTGCTCGAATGCCTTCATCACCGCGGCGGGCAGCCAGGGATGCCGCTCCGCCAAGGTGCGGCGGACGCCGACGATGTGCATGATCGGAAAGATGCGCGTCCGGCGGAACCAGGCTGATGCCGCCGCTGCGGGGTCGTCGTACAGCCACCGGACCTGCGGATGGTCGGCATCGAAGCAGGAGGGAGCGCGTGGACCGATCAGCGCGTCGATGCCGCCATCGGCCAGCAGCCCGGAGATCGTCACGCCCGCCGGCGCATCCTCGATACGGACATCGGAGGGCAGGCGCAGTGCGATCTTCTCGACCCGGCCCGGCTGCTCATAACCGCCCCGCACCCAGGTGACGTCCGACGGCCTTATGCCGTGATCGTCCTCCAGCATCGCGCGCACCCAGACATTGGCCGTGACCTGGTATTCCGGCACGCCGATCCGCTTGCCCTTCAGGTCCTCCGGCCGAGTGATGCCACGATCGGTGCGGACATAGATCGCGCTGTGGCGGAAGGCGCGCGACGGGAAGACCGGGACGCCGACATAGGGGCAATCGCCCTGCGCGGTCTTCACCGCGAAACTGCTCATGGACAGCTCGCAGATATCGAATTCGGCATGGCGGAAGGCGCGGAAGAAAATCTCTTCCGGTTCCAGCGCCATGAAGACCGGATCGACGCCGTCGATGCGCACGGACCCATCGACCAGCGGCCGCACCCGGTCGTAGTCGCCAACGGCGACGGAAAGTTCGAGCTTGCCCATGAATCGCGATCCTGCGGTTGCAGTGGCGGACGAGCAGCTTACCCGGTGGTTCCGCCGGGTTGGGCTAGAGTGCCGGCCGCTCGCTTGAGGTGCAAGCGGGCTGGCCGGCTTCCCATTCCCAACGAGTGCGGCGTTAAGTCGGCAGCGCGCGCAACGCGAGCAGCGCGATCTGACGGAGGTCGTC
>DATNEJ010000133.1:0-2476 GCA_035606775.1 Acetobacteraceae bacterium
GCGAAGCTGGGCATTGCCGGCCTGTCGCGCAACATCGCGATGGACATGCAGCGGTACAAGATTCGTTCCAACTGCATCGGGCCGCATGCGTTCAGCCGCATGATCGAGACTGTGCCCGGCCAGACCGAGGAACAGCTCAAGGCGCGCGCCGCGCGCACGCGCCCCGACCACATTGCCCAGCTTATCGCGTTTCTCGGAACCGACGCCGCGGCGGGCGTGTCCGGCCAGATTTTCGGCGTGCGCGGGAACGAGGTGTATCTGTACAACCAGCCGCGGCCGATCCGCATCGTTGCCCGGACCGATGGCTGGACACCGGAGAAGCTGGCGGAGCATTGGCTGCCGGCGGTGCAGAGCAGCTTCACGCCGCTGGAGCGGACTCGCGATGTCTACGGGTGGGACCCGGTCTAGATCCATTATCGACACAGGGGCGGGGAGCGTCGGCTCCCTGCCTGGACTGCCCCGCGGCGTGATACGGTTACGCTGCCGGCCAATGCCGCAAGGAAGCTCCCGACATGACAAAAACCCTGCGCGGCGCCGACATCGTCGTCCGCACACTCGAGCGCGCCGGCCATACAACGATCTTCACGTTGTCGGGCAACCACATCATGTCGCTGTTCGACGCGGCCATCGAAACGAAACTCTCGCTTCTGCATGTCCGGCATGAGGCTGCAGCCGTACACATGGCCGATGCGTTCGGGCGGTTGACCGGCCGGCCCGGGATAGCCTGGGTGACCGGTGGACCCGGCCACGCAAACGCGGTGGGGGCACTGTTCACGGCGCTGGGGCAGGAGACCCCGATGGTGCTGATGTCGGGTCACACGGAGACCGACCAGCTTGGCCGTGGCGGGTTTCAGGAACTGCGCCAGGCGGAGATGGCTGCGCCCGTGACCAAGGCCTCCTGGATGGCGACAGACACCGCCACGGTCGGACTGGATGTGGCCAAGGCGATCCGCATCGCCACATCGGGCCGGCCCGGGCCGGTGCATCTGAGCCTGCCGTCGGATGTGCTCGACGCGGTCGTTGCCGAGCAAGCCGTGGCCTGGCCATCGGAAGCCGATTTTCGCGCCGAACCGGTCGTGCTGAACGAAGCTGCGGCAGATGCGATCCTGAGCATGATCGGATTGGCGAAGCGCCCGCTGGTTATCGGTGCCCCGGTGCTGGCGAACCACACGGGTCGCGACCTGCTGCGGCGGATCGAGGCAGCACTCGGCGTTCCCACCTGCATCAGCGAGGGGCCGCGCGGGTTCAACGACGCCACCCTGGGCGCCTATGCCGAAGTCGCCAAGCGCACCGACCTGATCGTGCTGCTCGGCAAAGCGCTGGATTTCACGTTGAAGTTCGGCGGCGCGCCGATCGACCCGGCGTGCCGGTTCATCAGTATCGATCCGGAAGGCGCGCTGGTGGAGCGGGCGGCGCGGTTCAAGGGCAAGCAACTGGCGTTCGGCTGCGTGGCGGACACGCACGCGGCCGCCGAGGCCCTGATCGCTCGTGCGGCGGGAATTCCGCGTGGCGATGCGGCGTGGCTGACGGAGGCGCGCACCTGTTTCAATGACCGGCCGCGGGAGTGGCAGACGCTGGCATCGAAAACGCCGGGCAAGCTGCACCCGGCCGAGGTGTTCCGCGCGCTGAAGCCGTATGTCGAAGCCGATGCCGATGCCGTGTTGATCTGCGACGGCGGCGAGTTCTCCCAGTGGGGCCAGAGCATGCTGCGCAACGACCGCCGCATGATCAACGGCGTCGCCGGGTCGATCGGCTCGTCTTTGCCGATGGCCGGCGGCGCACGCACAGTCGAGCCGAAGGCACCGGTCTTTGCCGTGCTGGGCGATGGCACATTCGGCTTCCACATGGCGGAGATTGAGACAGCGGTGCGCCTGGGGCTGCCCTATGTGGCGATCGTCGGTACCGATGCGCGCTGGAACGCGGAGTACAATCTACAGGTGCGCGATTACGGACCGAACCGCGCGCATGGCTGCGAGTTGAACCCGACGCGATACGACCTCGTAGCGACAGCGCTGGGGGCACATGGGGAGTTGGTGGAGAACGTGGCGGACCTGCCAGGTGCGATCGAACGATCCCTGGCCAGCGGCAAGCCGGCGGTGGTGAACATCATGATTGAGAGCATACCCTCGCCGGTGGTGCCGCGGGTGTGAGGCCAACTCTGCTCAGGACATAATTTGCCCGTCGGTGGCAAGACAGACGACCGGCATTTCATTGCCCGGATGAACCCGGAAACGTCAATGTAACAGCCCGGCCTGCATAGCTTCTTGGCAAGATCAGGAAGCCAGGATGCTACGTTGGGAGGTTATGATCATTGACAGTTATCATGCGTGAAGAACATTTCGGCCCGGTGACA
Organism: Acetobacteraceae bacterium; assembly: GCA_035606775.1. Taxonomy (GTDB): domain Bacteria; phylum Pseudomonadota; class Alphaproteobacteria; order Acetobacterales; family Acetobacteraceae; genus Rhodopila. The sequence continues at coordinate 2,354 of DATNEJ010000133.1, forward strand.
CTGCGATTGCTCAAAAGGCAGGCCGACTATCTGGGAGTTCTCCTCGTGGGGAGCGAACCACCGCGACTCCACAACGGCTCCGATCCTGCCGCTGTTTGGCGATACCTGGAAGGTGCATGCGCT
>DATNEJ010000320.1:0-24846 GCA_035606775.1 Acetobacteraceae bacterium
GCGCCAAGCACGATGCCCTGCGCAAATGTGGCCAGCAATGAGCCGATGGCGAAGCCGTGATCCCAAAACCCACGATGCGGCGTATCGCGGTAGCGGAATTCAAAGGCGACACCGCGAAAGATCAGCGCCAAAAGCATGATCAGAACCGGGAAATAGACCGCCGGGATGATGATGGCGAACGCTAGCGGAAACGCTGCCAGCAATCCGATACTACCCAGGATCAGCCAGGTTTCGTTGCCATCCCAGATAGGAGCGATCGAGCCCATCATCAGGTTGCGTGACTCGGTATCCGGCGCAAAGCGATGAAGTATGCCCACCCCCAGGTCGAAGCCGTCGAGAAGGACGTAGAAGAACACACCGATCCCCAGGATCAGCGTCCAGATCGGAACGAAATCCAGCACGGGGTTCATGTCATGGCCCCCCTGTCGGCACGGGCCTGACCGGCGATTGCGGCCGGCCGCTTTCGATCGGTTCCTCCGGCTCTTCCACCTGGCTCGGCCCACGATGAACAATGCGGGAAATGACCAGCCATCCGGATGGAAAGATGACGGCGTACGTCACCACATAGCCAATCAGCGAAACGACGACGTTCCAGCCGGTGAGCGACGGAGACACTGAATCGGCGGTCCGCAGCAACCCGTAGACCGTCCACGGCTGACGGCCGACTTCCGTGACCGCCCATCCGGCCAGTACGGCAATGAAACCGAGAGGGGCCGCGAATTGGCAGATTCGCAGAAACGCCCGATGGTTGAACAGAACCGCACCTCGCCGCAGAAAATTACCGACCAGAACGATCACCAGCATCAGGACGCCGACGCCGACCATAATGCGAAAGGCAAAGAACGGAATTGCCACCGGCGGCCACTGGTCGCGGGGGAAATCCTTGAGACCCTGTACCGTGCCATCCAGTTCGTGCGTCAGGATCAGGCTTCCCAGGTAAGGCACCTCGATCGCCGCATGGTTGGTCGCGTCAGCCTCATCGGGAATCGCGAACAGCACCAGCGGCACGCGTGACCCGGTCTCCCAATGCGCCTCGATCGCCGCGAGCTTCGCCGGCTGGTATTCGCGCGTGATCAGGCCCGATGCATCCCCCAGAAAGATCTGCAGTGGTACCAGAATCAGGAGCAGCCACAACGTGCTTGACAGCATGCGGCGCGCTTCGGGAACGAAGCGTTCCTTCAGCAAATACCAGGCGGACACACTGAGCACGACGAATCCGGTGGTGATATAGAATCCCACCACGGTGTGAAACAGCCGGGTCGGGAAGGATGGGGTAAAGATGATCGCCATCCAGTCCGTCGGGAAAAACCGGCCATCGACCAGCTTATATCCGGCCGGTGTCTGCATCCAACTGTTCACCACCAATATCCAGAAGGAGGAGAACAGCGTCCCCGCCGCAACCATAAGTGCCGCAAAAAAATGCGCCCAGCGCGGCACCAGGGAACGGCCGAACAGCAGGACGCCCAGAAAGGCGGCCTCAAGGAAAAAAGCGGTCAGGCCTTCATATGCCAGCATCGGGGAAGTGACGTTTGCCGTGGCAAGAGAGAATCGGCTCCAGTTCGTGCCGAACTGAAACGGCATGACGATGCCGGAAACCACACCCATGCCAAAAGTAACGGAGAAAACGCGCGTCCAAAAGGTCGAGATGCGAAAGTAGATTTCCTTTCGCGTCATGAAATACGTGCCTTCCATGACGGCGATGTAGGAGGCGAGGCCCACCGTCACTGCCGGCAGCAGAATGTGCCACGCGACAACCCAGACGAACTGCAATCTGGAAAGGAGCACCGGATCGAGGGTCATGCGCGAGACATCCCTTTGACCTGTCGAGTTCCTTGATCGGCAGTCTGTCGATACTTACGCAGCCGGGGGTCCCGCAAGGAGTACGCTTGCGCCAACACCTGGTCAATACTGGGCACGCAGAGACATGCTATATCTCGGATGATGGCGAACGACACCAGCATGATCGGGATCAGCCTGGGCATCCTCGCCTACGGTTTGTTCTCTGTTCACGATGCTTCGATCAAGTGGCTGGTGGCCGACCTGCCGGTGTGGCAGGTGCTTTTCTGCCGAAGTGCGGCGATCGTGCTCGCCTGTCTGATGATCGGGCGCCGTCCGCTGCTGGAGCGATCGGCCGCGACACCGCTCAAGGCACCGCTTCTGTTGCGCGGGCTGATCACCCTGGTTGCATGGCTGTGCTATTTCACGGCATCGCGCAGCCTGCCACTGGCGCAATTGCTCACGCTGTATTTCGCCGCTCCCCTGATGGTCACCTTGCTGGCGATTCGCCTTCTGCAGGAACGCGTTTCGCGGGCGCGGTGGACCTCGGTGGCCATAGGCTTCATCGGCGTGATGCTTGCCTCCGACCCGTTTGGCGTCCGTGCCTCGGTTGCCACTCTGCTCGTGCTGATCGCGGCCGCGCTTTGGGCGTACGCGATCATTCTGATGCGACAGATCGCCCGGCACGAAGGCACGCTCCTGCAGATGCTGGCCACAAATCTCGTGCTCTTGATCGGGACTGGCATCGTGTGTGCGTTCTCGTGGCAAGCACCAAATGTCGCGCAAACTGCCCTGCTCATCAGCGTCGCGGCGTTCGGCGGACTGGGGCAATTCTGCCTGTTCGAGGCAGCGCGGATGACGCCTGCATCAGTCATGGCGACTGTCGAATACACGGCATTGCCTTGGGCGTTCCTGCTGGGTTTCGTGATCTGGGGTGACATTCCGAGCATGGCGGTGTTCGCGGGCGCTGGCCTGATCCTGCTGGCCGGTGGTATTCTGGTAGCCGCCGAAAGATCGCGGTCGGCACTGCGCCAACGAACCGGTACCTAAAGCCTGGTCGCGTAATTCACGTCTCCGGCGATTCCGCCTCCGACGATCACGCTCTTGCTCGCAACGGGGACCTCCCCTTTCGCACAGCCCCGGCATACGCCATGCTACCACCTATCATCCGTCAAGGGAGCAAGGCCATGACTCCAATCGTTGCCGTGATCGCACCCGGCATGATGGGCAGCGCCGTCGCAAAGCGCCTGACGAACCACGGTGTCGAGGTCCGAACACAACTGGAAGGCCGTAGCGAAGCGACCATTGCGCGCGCCAGAGCAGCGGGCATGTCGGACGCGTCGGAGACCCAGATCGCGGCCTCGGACTTCATCCTGTCCATTCTACCGCCGGGCAGCGCGCTCGCACTGGCGGAGCAACTGGCACCGACGCTGCGTCAGGCCACAAAGAAGCCCATCTATATCGATTGCAACGCGCTGAACCCAGGCACTGTCCTTCGAATTGCCCGGGTCATCGAGGAAACCGGGGCGACATTCGTGGATGGGGGGATCATCGGACCGCCGCCGGAGACCGATTCCCGAAACACCCGCATCTATCTGTCGGGGTCAGCCGCGCCGCAGGTAGTGGCCCTTGAGCAGTACGGCCTCTCGATGCCGGTGCAACCCGGTCCGATCGGCGCCGCATCGGCAATGAAGATGTCCTATGCCGGTATCACCAAGGGCTTTACCGCGTTGGGTGCCGCAATGATGCTGGCGGCCACCCGCGCCGGCACGGCTGACGCGCTGATCGCGGAAATGACGGTCAGCCAGTCCGCTCTGTTGGGCTGGCTGACCCGGCAGATGCCGAGAATGCCATCCAAGGCCTATCGCTGGGTGGCGGAAATGGAGGAGATCTCTGAGTTCGTGGGTGAAGACCCGGCTGGTCGGCAATTCTTCCTGGCGGCGGCCCGGCTTTACGAGCGAATTGCCGCGGACCTCGACGGACCGAACAAGGAAACCACGGCGCTGAATGCATTTTGCGCCAAGCGGAGTGCGTGACATGCAGGCCGGCATTCATCGTTACCCGCCCATGGATCGTGTTGTTTACGGCACAAAGCTGCGCGAGGCGCTTGCCGATGAGGTTACGCGGCTGGGTGCCAGGGCTGTTTACGTCTTGGCCAGCGGCACGCTCAACCGGCAAACCGACGTAATTGAAACGGTGCGCCAGGTGCTCGGCAACAAGTTGGCCGGCGTGTTTGCCAAGGTCGGCGCGCACACCCCACGACCCGACGTCGTCGCGGCCGCCAACGAGGCGCGTGCAGCCAAGGCCGATCTGTTATTGACCGTCGGCGGCGGGTCAGTGACCGATGCGGCCAAGATGGTGGGACTGTGCCTGGGCAACGATGTCACCGCACCGGAACAGCTTGACGCGTACCGCGCCGTCATCACTGCCGACGGCAGGACCGAGCGGCCCGCAACACGGCCACCCGGTATCCGCTCGATCGCCGTGCCGACGACACTGTCAGCCGGTGAATTCACCTGGTTCGCCGGATGCACAGATCCGATTCGCCATGTGAAGGAAAGCTACGGCCATCCGCTCATGATGCCCCAATCGGTGATCCTGGATCCGGCGGTAACGATCCACACGCCCGAGTGGCTGTTCCTGTCGACAGGCATCCGCGCTGTCGACCACGCCGTGGAAGATATCTGCTCCATCAGCCCTGCGCCGCTGTCGGATGGAACTTCGTTGCAAGCGCTGCGCCTTCTGTCAGCGGGATTGCCGGCGGTGAAGGCAGATGCCGCGAACATGCAGGCGCGACTCGATTGCCAGCTTGGCTCCTGGATGTCGATCATGGGTTCCCAGAATGGTGTCCCGAAGGGCGCCAGCCATGGGATCGGGCATGTGCTGGGCGGTACAGCCGACGTGCCACATGGCTATACGTCCTGCGTGATGCTGCCGCACGTCCTGCGCTTCAATGAACCGGTGAACGGAGAGCGGCAGGGTTGGGTCAGCGAGGCGCTGGGCCGGCCTGGGGAGAAAGCGGGCGACGCGGTCAGCGCATTGATCGCAAGCCTGGGGATGCCCCTTACGCTGCGCGATGTCGGCGTGACGCAGGACCAGCTCGATACGATCGCGGCCGAGTCGATGCACGACCGCTGGGTCCACACCAATCCGCGCAAGATCAACGGACCCGCGGCGGTCCGAGCGTTACTGGATGCTGCATGGTAGGCTGATCGAGGTCAGGCTTGCGCCGCGCCGGTCAGTGCTGCGAGAAGCTCTTCGCGACGGAACGGCTTCTTGAGGACGGAGACCTGGTCGAACTCGTGGAATCGGGCAACGCCTTTGGCCAGACGCAGATAGGCGTCGCTGAATCCCGACGTGACGATGATTTGCGACCGAATTCCGGTCAGCAATATCTCGTTCAGTACGTCTATACCGTCTTTCTCGGGCATGATCATGTCGAGGATGACGATATCAGGGCGGTATTCGATAAAGGTCTCGGTCGCATGTGAGGAACTGTTGAGTGCCTTGAATTCGAGCCCGAGCTGCTGAGCGATGAGGCCAACGACTTTCGTAACGCCCGTCTGATCATCGATAAACAGCAACTTCTTGGCCATTGGTCCTCGCTTCCTGGTATCCACTACGGCCAACCCGGATTGCTGGCCGAAGTGGCGCCAGGCCCCTTGCAGATCAGGAAAGAGTCTTGGAACATGGGAGAATGACCCTGCATGGGTCTTCCCCTGTGACAGGGATAGTTCATTTGCACGGTCCGAATGCATCCCCGATCGGAGGCGACCTGAGTTGCATGCCTGCCGATCAGGCGATCCGAATGACTGTGCACCGTCTCTGCACCGACCCGTCCATGCCAATCGTCATCATGACATTAACGCAACGTGAAATATGACCCTTGGTAGGCGCCGGCATTGTCTGTAACTTGTCCAGTCGAAGCATGGCGCATGGCCGCCGGTCCGGCTGGGGGAATCCTGGCCGTCCGACTTGCGGATATGCCGCCGCCCACCAGATCAACGTGAGATTTGACAAGGGGAGACAGGTTGATGAGCGGCGACACTGGCGTTCGGATTTTGGGCATCGCGGGAAGCCTGCGGCAGGGTTCGTACAACGCGGCTACGCTGCGTGTGGCTCAGGAACTGGCGCCTTCCGGGATGTCCATCGAGACATTCGATATCGCGCCAATCCCGCTTTACAACGAAGATGTGCGAGCGAAGGGGTTTCCAGCCCCCGTCGAGACTCTGCGGGCCAAGATCAAGGCAGCCGACGGACTGCTGATCATCACGCCCGAATACAATTACTCGATTCCCGGTGTGCTCAAGAATGCAATCGACTGGGCTTCGCGCCCGCCTGAGCAACCGTTTGACGGCAAGCCGATCGGCATCATGGGCGCCAGCGCGGGCGCGATGGGCACCGGCAGGGCGCAGTATCACCTGCGCCAATGCTTCGTGTTCCTCAATGGCCTGGTGATGGCGCGCCCAGAAGTAATGATCCCGGCGGCGCAGACGAAATTCGATGCCCAAGGCAAGCTGACCGATACGGCGACCCGGGATTTCATCGCCGCGCATCTGGTCGGATTCAAGGCCTGGGTACTGAGACTGAAAAACTCCGCCTGATCAGGGATCACAGGGCAATCGGCCGCGTGCGATTGCCCTGTGGTCCCCACGGTGCGTGGTCAATCGTCGGTCGCGCGCCCGCTCAGGATTCCCGGCCCGCCCGGTGATATTCGCGATTCGGCATCATGTCAGTCGCTGATGCCATGCGATTCGACAGATTGAAGAACGCCACCGTTTCCGCCAGGTCGAAAATGTCTTCATCCGACAGGCCGCCGGCACGCAGCGCCTCGCGGTCCGCGTCGTCCACCAAAAATGGTGTGTCCGTCATCTTCCAGGCGAAATCCAGCATGGCGCGTTGACGCACATCCAGTCGCGCTACCCGGTAATTGAGGGCCATCATCTCGCCAAGTTCCGGATCGCCTGAAAGCTGCCGGACTGCGGCACCGTGCGCCACAAGGCAATAATAGCAACGATTGGCGGACGAGACGACCACCGCAACCATCTCCCTCTCAAGCTTGGACAAGCCGGAGGGGGCCAGCATGATCTCATTATACATGGCCATGAAGTTGCGCAGCCGTTGTGGCTTCAGGCTGTAAGCGCTGAATACGTTCGGTACAAACCCCAGCTTATCAACGCACTTCTGCCAGATGACCTTCAGATCGTCGTCCAGTGCGGCCGGGTCGGGCACTCCGAGACGGGAGATATGATCGGGCTGAGGCATGATATCAGTCGAAGACCTCCGGATTGATGGCATTGGCACGTTCGGGTGTGCCATCCAAGACGCCCAGGATGTTCCGTGCGGTCGTCACGGCCATGGCGGCGACAGCTTCGGTCGTCACGCCGGCCATATGTGGTGAGGCTATGACGGTGTCCAGGGTCAGCAGCGTGTTGTTGACTGGTGTCGGCTCCATGTCGAACACATCCAGGCCAGCCCCAGCCAGATGGCCGGAGACGAGGGCCGCATGCAAAGCCGGCTCATCGATGATACCGCCGCGGGCCGTGTTCACAATGAACGCGCCACGCTTCATCCGTGCCAGCCTCTGGGCGTTGAACATGCCGACCGTCTGCGGATTCTTCGGGCAGTGGATCGAGACGAAATCGGCTCTCGGAAGCGCGGCATCCAGGTCTGTCACGGGCTCGCACCCCGCTGCGGTGATCTTCCCCGCGTCAACAAATGGGTCGAATATCAAGACATTCATGTCGAAGCCCTGGCACCGCCGAGCGGACCTGGTGCCAATGCGGCCGAATCCGACGATCAGGACGGTCTTGCCGGCAAGTTCCATCGGCAATCCGCCATGCCGATCGCCCCATTTGCCGTCGCGCACCAACTGATCCATCGCGGCGTTTTTCTTTGCCAATGCGATCATCAGGTGGAACGCCTGTTCGGCCACCGAGGTGGAGTTTGCAGTGCCTGCAACCATCAGCGGCACGCGACGTGCGGTCAGAGCAGGAACCTCCACCGCATCGTAGCCGACGCCGATGCGTGCGACGACCTGTATGGCCGGAGAGGCGTCCATCTCTTTCTGCTTGTACGGCGTGCCAGACAACGCGATGCCGGCACAATCGACGAGCTGTGGCAGCAGGTCAGCCTGGCTGATCCCGGCCGGATAGATGATCGTCTCGATATCGCCGCGGGCCTGCACCAGCGCAATGCCTTCCTTGCCCATCGTGTGCGGCAGCATCACCTTCCGCTTGTTCGTGACCATCGACGTTCCCTTAAAGCTGGCGTTGCAGATTGGCGATGTAGCCGCGATTCCATGTCGGGGCCAGATGCACCTCGTTCATCACGACATGGCGTGGCAGGCAGGCGATGTAGCGGATCAGGTCTCCGCAATCCGCCGGCTGGACCATCCGTGCACGCACCTCCGGTCCCACCGGATTGGGCCGCTGATCCAGGATCGGAGTCGCGACCTCTCCGGGGAGAAGCACGGTCGAGCGGATTCCGTTGGCGCACTCCTGCATGTTCAGGCCATGGCTCATGGCGACAATGCCATGTTTCGCCACGGTATAGATCGGCCCACTGACCCCGCCGATGAATCGCCCGGCCATCGACGCGGTATGGATCAGCAGGCCGTCCTGCTGCGCCCGCATGAACGGCAGCGCGACAGTGACGCAGTAGAGCGCCCCGTTCAGGTTGCCCTGTACCAGAGTATCGATGCTTTCCGGGGTCAGCTTGTCCCAATGGCGGTCGACGATATTGACCCCGGCATTGTTCACCAGGATGTCGAGCCGGCCGAATTTATCCCCGATGAACCGTCCGATGCCTCGTACCTGATCCTTGTCGGTCAGGTCGGCCGGTTGAGGATGGGCGTCCCCACCCGCCGCGCGGATGCGCCGGGCTACGTCGTCCAGGGGATCCGGACGGCGCCCGGTCAGAACGAGGGTTGCGCCCTCCTCGGCAAGAGCCAGCGCCGCCGCTTCGCCGATGCCGCTGCCGGCCCCCGTGACCCACGCGATTCTCCCCGAAAGCTTCGGCACTGCCGCTCCTCCCCCATCGCCGGCGGTATTGAAGGGGGACGACCCGGAAAGGGCAATCCCTGCTAGCCAAGCGTCCCGCGTTTGGCCACATTGGGGGTCGGAAACGTCGCAAGCGACTCAACGGATATGTCGTTCGACCTGCTGGGTAATGCCCTGGTGTCCGGTCTGCTGATCGGTGGCTTCTATGCCGCCGTGACGATCGGCGTCTCTATTTCCTTCGGGATGCTCGATATCGTCAACATCGCGCACCCGGCCTTCATCATATTGGGATCCTACATCGCGTACATCGCCAACAGCACTTGGGGGGTCGATCCGATCCTGGCCTGTGTCGTGATGTTGCCGGCCTTTCATCTGCTCGGGATGGCGATCTATTACGTCTACGACGTCGCATTCGAGCGACGCGGCGATACCTCGATACGCGGTCTGGCCTTTTTCTTCGGACTGCTGTTCATCACAGAAGTGGTGCTGGTCCTGGTCTTCGGGGTGGATTACCGGCTGGTCGAAGCGCCCTATATCGGCCCAACCCTCCACATTGGCGAGATTGATCTGCCCCTGCGGCTGCTGGTGCCGTGCGTCGTGTCGCTGCTGCTGATAGGCCTGCTCCAACTCTATATGTCGCGCACGTTCATCGGCCGGGCCGTGCAGGCGGTGGCCCAGGACCCAACGGCGCTGCGGCTGATGGCGGCCAACCCGAGTCGCATCAAGCGCATCGCATTCGGCCTGTCGATTGCCACGGCCTCAGTTGCCGGTGCCTTTCTGATCATCATCCAGCCCGTCGAGCCATCGATTGGTCGTGACTATATCGGCAGGGTATTTGCCATCTGCGTCATGGGCGGCCTGGGCAGCTTCGCCGGTTCGGTTGTCGCCGCGATGATCTTGGGGATCGTCGAGAGCCTGACCGCGACCTTCTATGGCCCGTCCTGGGCGCCGGCCGTGGCCTTTGGCTTCCTGCTGATCACCCTCGCAGCACGCCCAGCCGGCATATTCGGGCGGCAGTAGTGCGCAACACGACCTTCATCCTGCTGCTGATCCTGGTGGCGGGGGCCGTCTTCGGCATCGCCCGTCTGATCAACAATGCCTACGTGTTCTTTGCGGGCTATGTCGTGCTGCAGTACGTCGTCCTGGCGACCGCATGGAACATACTGGGCGGCTATACCGGCTATGTGAACTTTGGCATCGCCGCATTTTTCGCGATGGGCGCCTACACCACCGTGGTCCTGCACAAGATCGCGCCGATGCCGCTGCCACTGATGATGCTGATCGGCGGTGGGGTCTCGGGTGTCATCGGCCTGGGCACGGGGTATCTGACGCTACGGCTTCGCGGCACCTATTTTGCCATAGCCACACTGGCAATGGCCGTTGTGGTGCAAACCCTGATCACCAATTGGAGCTTCGTCGGCGGCTCTCGCGGCGCCTATATCGTGCGCCCGGCGGAAGCGCCATTCTTCGCCGGCGATTACATCCAATACCTGTTCCTGGTCATGCTGGGCCTCTCGGTGATTTCCGTCGCAATCGCCCGGGCGATCGAACACTCCCGCCTAGGCTACGGATTCGCAGCGATCCGTGATGACGAAGGCGCCGCCGAGGCATCGGGCGTGCCGACGCTCCGCCTGAAACTGATCGCAACTGCGCTGTCCGGTGGCTTCATGGGTATGGCCGGCGCCCCGTTGCCCTATTACGTCACCTACCTGGATCCCGCCTCCGGCTTCAGCCTCAGCTATGCGGTCAACACCATCGCCATGCCCCTGATCGGCGGGACGGAGAGTTGGTTCGGCCCCATTATCGGCGCGGTTCTCCTGGGAACTTTGCAGCAGGTCGCAACCGTGACGATCTCCTCGGCCCTGTCACTGCTGATTGTTGGCCTGCTCCTGGTTGCCTTTGTTATCGCAGCGCCGAAAGGCATCCTCGGCTGGTTCAAGCGATGAGCCCGCTGCTGGAGGTCTCGGGCCTTGGCAAGCGCTTTGGCGGTTTCGTTGCTCTTGCCGATGTGGACCTGACTGTCGCGGAGGGAGAGCGGCTGGGGCTCATCGGTCCGAACGGCTCCGGCAAAAGCACACTGGTCAATTGCCTGAGCGGCACGCTGCATAATGAAACCGGACAGGTCCGCTTCGCCGGCCAGTTGCTGAACGGACTCTCCGCCCATCAGCGCACCAGGCTCGGCATGGCGCGCAGCTTTCAGTTGCCGCGTCCCTTCAGCACGATGACACTGTCCGAGAACCTGCGTATCCCGCTGCTTTATGCCGTGCGATCGCGCGACAAGGCCGCCACGGCCGACATTGATGCGCGCTGCTTGGTGCTACTGGAGATGGTCGGCCTTGCGGATAAGGCGGCGCGTCTGCCCGGCGACCTAACTCAGATCGAGATGCGCAAGCTGGAGCTGGCACGCGCCATGGCCGCAGAACCGCGGCTGCTGATCGCGGACGAGGTCATGGCCGGGTTATCGCATCAGGAGGTGGACGACATTCTGGCCTTGCTCTTGCGGCTGAACGTAGAGGGCATGACGATCATTCTGATCGAGCACATCATGCGGGCCGTGCTTGCATTCTCTCAGCGGCTCGTCGTCCTTGTGGCCGGCCGGAAGATCGCGGACGGCGACCCCCAGGCGATCGTGCGCCAGCCGGATGTCGTGCAGGCCTATCTTGGCAGCTAGCCTTGTCATATCAGACCTCGATGCTGGCTATGGCGCGGTGCGCGTGCTGCACGGCGTCTCAATGTCCGTTCAGGAAGGCGAAATCGTAACCCTTCTCGGCACCAACGGTAACGGCAAGTCCACGTTGATGAAGTGTGTCATGGGCATGGTGCGTCCATCGACCGGCAGTGTGGTGGCGAAGATCGACGGCACGCCTTTCAACCTGGTCGGCCTGGCAACCGAGCAGATCGTCGATCTGGGCATTGCGTTCGTGCCCGAAGGACGCAGGCTGTTTCCACGGCTGACCGTGACGGAAAACCTGCTGATGGGTGCCTTCCGCAAATCGGCCCGGCCGGCAATCGGGCGGAACCTCGCTTTCTGCTTCGAGGTGTTTCCCCGCCTGGCGGAGCGGCGGCGGCAACTGGCCGGCTCCATGAGCGGGGGTGAGCAGCAAATGCTCGCTCTCGCGCGTGCGCTAATGTCAGCGCCACGACTCCTGCTGATCGATGAACCATCCGTCGGTTTGGCCCCTTTGCTTGTGTCGCGCACGATCGACAAGATCAAGGAGTTGCAGGAGGGCTACCGCCTGTCCGTGCTCATGGCCGAGCAAAACTTCACACAGGCCATCCGGATCGCCGATCGGGGCTATGTCATTGTGCACGGGCGAATCGAATTTGAAGGCCGTTCGGCCGACGAACTCAACAACAACGAGTTGATCCGGCAGTTCTACCTCGGAGCCTGACGACGCCTTCGCTGCTATGACTGATCGGGAGCAGCGGCAGAATTCAGCAGGATGTAGCGTTCGATTCCAATCTGCTTGATCAGGTCGAACTGGCGCTCAAAGTAATCGACGTGTTCCTCTTCATTCTCGAGGATGTGCAGCAGCAGGTCCCGGGAGACGAAGTCGCGCACGCTCTCGCAATAGGCGATGCCTTCGCGAAGATCCTGGAGCGCCTTCTCTTCAAGGCGTAGATCAGCCTGGAGGATTTCCTCTACAGTCTCGCCCACGGCGATCTGATTCAGCCTTTGAACGTTCGGCAATCCGTCGAGGAATAGAATACGCTGGATCAGCATGTCCGCGTGCTTCATCTCTTCGATGGATTCAGCGTACTCCCATTTGCCGAGTTTCGTTACGCCCCAGTGCTCCAGCGTGCGTGCGTGAAGAAAATACTGATTGACGGCAGTCAATTCATTGGTGAGCTGGGTGTTCAGGTGCTCAACAACCTTCGGATCACGCAACATCTGAACTTCTCCCCGGCGAGTTGCCGGGCGATCCTGCGCTTCAAACAGGCTGCCGTCGAGACGGCTGCCTCAATCGGCGCCTTGAAGCTCACCTTCTATGCGCTGCGCATGATCCCGCAGCAGTTGCAGCACTCCGCGGAGGCACTGACCGCACTGAGCACGACAGCCGCAGGCGGCATAGACGTCGCCGAGCTTCTGGCTGCCTGTGGCTGTTGCCGCCTGCTTCAGCTTCCGGTCGGTTAACGCGTTACAGAGGCACACGTACACGGCTTGGCCACCCCGCTCTAGCGCTCGCCACGTTCCTACTCAAAATGCGAACGCCTCGCAATAGCAGACATGGACCGACCATATGCGGAGACCGCAACCCTGCCAGCGACGGAATACGGGTCCTGCGGCAAGCCGATACCGCGGTCGCGATAGCCGTCTCGCAATCACCTCTGGCTGGAGGACGCTGGCGCATCAGGCGGCAAAGTGCCCGGCGCGGGCGCGCCTCCGGCGGCGAGGCTTTGCCACCTTGGTATCGTCGCGCTATGGGTGCCGCGAAGGACGAGGGTTCTGATGGAAGACGACGAGGAGCAGCGGCCCGACAGCCTGCTGCCCTACGAGAAATGGATCGAGAGTGCGTTGCGCCACGTCGTGGCGCAGGCAATCGAGTACGTCTCCGCCGAAGGCCTGCCGGGTGGCCACCACTTCTACCTGACATTTCGCACGGACCATCCCGGCGTCAGCATTCCCCAGCGGTTGCGAACTCAGTATCCGCAGGAGATGACGATCGTCCTGCAGCATCAGTTCTGGGACCTGAAATTCGATCGTGACACCGGCCAGATCAGCGTCGGCCTGTCGTTTGGCGGCGTGCCCTCGACGCTTGTGATTCCGCTGGACGCGATGATCGGTTTCGCCGACCCCCATATCCGCTACGGATTGCGGTTCCAGCCGATCATGCCGGAAACCCAGGCCACGCCCTCCATACTGGGCGATTCAACGGCACCGGTGGCGCAGGAGGAACCGGTGCCGGCACAGGAAAAGCCCGCGGAGCAGCCTCAGGTCGTGAGTCTTGATGCGTTCCGCCGTCGGACGCCGCCAAAGACCTAGCGCATGACCGTCGCAGACCGTACGGCCTGCGACCTAAGGAACCTGCTGATGAACGCTCCCGCCGTGACCGCCGAACCCAGGCCGTCCAACTTCCTCTATTCACCGATGTTCCCTTTGGGCCCGGATACGACACCATGGAAGAAGCTAGCGATCGAAGGCGTGCGCACGGTCACCTGCGACGGGAAGAGGGTACTACGGATCGCTCCGGAAGCACTGTCCGAGCTTGCGGTGCGCGCCTTCCACGATGTGTCGCACCTGCTGCGCCCCGGGCACCTGGCGCAGTTGCGGACCATACTGGATGATCCGGAGGCGAGCGGGAACGACAGGTTCGTTGCGCTTGACCTGCTGAAGAATGCCAATATCGCGGCCGGCGGCGTGCTTCCCATGTGCCAGGACACCGGCACCGCAATCGTGTTCGGCAAGAAGGGCCAGCGCGTCTGGGTGGACGGCGACGAGGAGGAGGCGCTGTCCTGGGGCGTCCACCGCACCTATACCGAGACGAACCTTCGCTATTCGCAGATGGCACCGTTGTCGATGTTCGAGGAAGTCAACACCGGCAATAACTTGCCGGTCCAGTTCGATATCATGGCGTCGCCCGGAGACCATCACGCGGACGAATTCCACCTGATGTTCGTCGCCAAGGGCGGCGGGTCGGCGAACAAGAGCTTCCTGTTTCAGGAGACCCGGGCGATCCTGTCGCCCGAGCGCCTGGTGAAGTTCCTCGAAACCAAGATGAAGACGCTAGGGACATCGGCCTGCCCGCCCTACCACCTGGCAATCGTCATTGGCGGCACGTCAGCGGAAATGACGCTCAAGACGGTCAAGCTGGCCTCCACCCGCTGGCTGGACACACTGCCGACCCGTGGCAGCAAAGCCGGACACGCGTTCCGCGACCGCGCGTTGGAAGAGCAGGTGTTGGCGCTGTCCCGGTCCATCGGGATCGGCGCGCAGTTCGGCGGCAAGTATTTTTGCCACGACGTACGGGTCATACGGCTGCCACGGCACGGGGCGTCACTGCCAGTCGGCATCGGCGTCTCTTGCAGCGCGGATCGGCAGATCCAGGCCAAGATCACGCCGGAAGGCGTGTTCCTGGAGCAACTGGAGACCGATCCGGCCAAATATCTGCCGGAGACCACCGACGATCACCTGGGTGACGAGTCTGTGGCGGTGGACCTGAACCGTCCGATGGCGGAAATCCGCAGCCAGCTCTCCCGGTATCCGGTGAAGACCCGCCTGTCGCTGACCGGCACCATGGTTGTCGCGCGCGACATCGCGCACGCGAAACTGAAGGAACGGCTGGACAACGGGCAGGGCTTGCCGGACTACCTGAAGAACCATCCCGTCTACTATGCCGGACCGGCCAAGACGCCCGCTGGCTACGCCACCGGCAGTTTCGGGCCGACCACCGCTGGACGCATGGACAGCTATGTCGCCGAATTTCAGGCGGCTGGCGGATCGCTGATCATGCTCGCCAAAGGCAACCGGTCGAAGGCGGTGAAGGATGCCTGCAAGGCGCACGGCGGCTTTTACCTAGGCAGCGTGGGTGGCCCGGCTGCGCGCCTCGCCCAGGACTGCATCCGCAAGGTGGAGACGCTGGAATATCCGGAGCTGGGCATGGAAGCCGTCTGGCGGATCGAGGTCGAGAATTTTCCCGCGTTCATCGTCATCGACGACAAGGGGAACGATTTCTACGAAGGGATCGAATAGCCGGACTCCGGACAGCGGTTTGCGGCCACTTCGAAATCGGTTACCTGCTCATCGGCAGCCACGAGAAAGCGACACAGGATGCGTTTCACCATCGACCGCATCGATCATATCGTCCTCAATGTGAAGGATGTCGAGATTACCGCGGCCTGGTACCAGCGCGTCCTTGGCATGGAGCGGGAGAATTTCGGCCCGAATGACCGTACCGCCCTGAAGTTCGGCGGACAGAAGATCAATCTCCGGCCGGCCGACTTTGACCCGGGTACCTGGCCTACCGGCGTGAACGATCAAGCTGGGGCAGGTGACGTCTGCTTCATCACCGCCGTGCCGCCAGACGAGGTGATCGGGCACCTGCATGATTGTGGCGTCCAGGTCCTGCAGGGACCGGTCGAGCGCGCCGGCGCGCTCGGTCCCATCCAGTCCGTCTATTGCCGCGACCCGGACGGCAACCTGGTCGAGATCGCATCTTACCAGGCGCGCTGATGCCCTTCCCGCTTCGGACACGTATTGGTCTTGCCGCGTTTGCCGGTTACCTCGGTTCAATCCCGCTGGCGAACTGGATGATCCAGCACGTGGGTACCGTCTGTTCGCCGGCCGGGCCGTGCCTTGTGCCTGTTGCGCCGGGGTTACTGGCACCATCCGGCGTCGTCACGGTCGGTGCCGCCCTCGTCTTGCGCGATGTCGTACAGCGGTGCCTCGGGGTGAAGTGGGGATTGGCCGCGGTCGCGCTGGGCACCCTTGCGTCCATTCTTGTCGCGCCTGCGTCTCTTGTCATCGCCTCCGGCACGGCATTCGCACTCAGTGAACTGGCGGACTTTGCGGTTTATACGCCGTTGCAGCGTCGGCGACTCGTGGCCGCCGTCGTCACGTCGTCAAGCGTTGGCCTGATCGTCGACTCGATCGTGTTCCTTGTCCTGGCTTTCGGAAGCCTCACGTTCCTGCCGGGCCAGGTCATCGGCAAGCTCTGGGCAGTGCTCGTGGCAATCCCGCTGATGCAACTGCTTCGGCGTGCCGTGCCGACCCCGGCGTAGATGCCAACCTTGATTGCGGATTTCGACTTCGATCTTCCTCCTGAACGGATCGCCCAACACCCGGTTCGGCCGCGGGATTCCGCGCGGCTGCTACATGTCACGCCGGAGGGTCTCGGCGATCGCATCGTGCGGGACCTCCCAACGCTGCTTCAACCGGGCGATATCCTCGTCGCCAACGATGCGAAAGTTATTCCGGCGCAGCTTGCCGGGCGGCGCGGGCAGGCGCGCATCGGCATCACACTCGATCAGCCGCGACCCGATGGCACATGGCATGCCCTCGCGCGGAATGCTCGGCGCCTGCGCCAGGGCGACACGCTGTCGTTTGACGGATCATCCGATCTGACCGCGACAGTCGTGGAGCGCGATCAGGATGGCGGCATAGCGCTGCTGTTCAATCGTCACGGCGATGCGTTCGCGAAAGCACTGACCGAGGCCGGAGCCTTGGCACTGCCCCCGTATATCCGCCGGCCCGCAGGCCCCATGGCAGACGACGCCGAAGACTACCAGACCGTATTTGCGCGCCGAACCGGTGCCGTTGCCGCACCGACGGCAGGCCTCCATTTCACACCGGCATTGCTGGCGGCTCTCGACCAGCGCGGCATCCAGCGCGTGACGATCACACTGCATGTCGGCGCCGGCACGTTTCTGCCGGTGCGCGACGACGTGACCCGGCATCGCATGCACGCAGAGCGAGGCGAGATTACCGCCGAAGCAGCCGCAGCCATCAACCAGGTTCGGCAGGCGGGTGGGCGCGTCATTGCCGTTGGTACGACCAGCGTGCGACTGCTGGAAAGTGCAGCGCAGGAGGACGGAACGATTGAGCCGTTCGAAGGTGACACGTCGCTGTTCATACTGCCCGGCTACCGCTTTCGTGCGGTCGATCGCTTGATGACCAATTTTCATTTGTCGCGCTCGACCCTGTTCATGCTGGTTTGCGCATTTGCCGGCATTGAACGGATGCGGGCGGCCTACGCTCACGCAATCGAGACGGGCTATCGCTTCTATTCCTATGGCGACGCCTGCTTGCTGGAATCGGCATGAGTCCCCCGGCGTTTCGTTACGCGTTGCAGGCCCGCGACGGCGAGGCGCGCGCGGGGCTTCTGCAGACCGCGCATGGGCCGGTTGAAACGCCGGTATTCATGCCGGTCGGCACCGCAGGTACGGTGAAAGCCATGACCGCGGATGCGGTCCGCTCGACCGGCGCGCAGATCGTCCTCGGCAACACTTATCATCTGATGTTGCGCCCGGGCGCCGAACGGATCGCCCGGCTTGGCGGCTTGCATCGTTTCATGGACTGGCCCGGTCCTATCCTGACGGACTCGGGTGGGTTCCAGGTCATGTCGCTGGCACAGCTCCGCAAGCTGGACGCCGATGGTGTGACATTCCAGTCCCATATCGACGGGACCAGACACCGGCTGACCCCTGCGGCTTCGGTGGAGATTCAGCACCTGCTCGATGCCACCATCACCATGGTGCTTGACGAATGCACGCCGTTTCCAGCCACCGAGGACGCTGCGCGCGCGTCGATGGAGCTATCGCTCCGCTGGGCCGACCGTTCCAAGCAGGCCTTCGTGCGAAGGCCCGGCTACGGGCTGTTCGGCATCGTGCAGGGCAGCGTCTATTCCGAGCTGCGAGCCGCATCCGCCGTTGCGCTGACCGCTATGGGCTTCGATGGTTACGCTGTGGGCGGGCTCGCGATCGGTGAAGGGCAGGCAATAACCCTCGCCGTGCTCGATGCCACTGTCCCGCATTTGCCGGCGGACCGCCCACGCTACCTTATGGGGGCCGGCACACCGGACGATATTGTCGGCGCAGTTCAGCGCGGAATCGACATGTTCGATTGTGTGATTCCCACCAGGGCGGGACGGACCGCACGCGCCTACACTGCATCCGGCGTCTTCAATCTTCGCAATGCCCGCTTTGCCGACGATTCACGGCCGCTCGATCCGGCATGCTGCTGCCCAGCCTGCACCCGCCATGCCCGGGCCTATCTGCACCATCTGTTCAGGGCGGCCGAAATGCTGGGGCCGATGCTGCTTACCTGGCACAATTTGACCTATTATCAGTCCCTGATGCGGGGATTGCGGGCCGCAATCCGCGAACACCGGTTGGCCAGCCATGCCGCCTCGATTCGTGCTGCCTGGACCGCCGAACAGGAGTCCGCATGAGACACCCTGTGGTCCGTCTCGATCTCCCGGCACCTGCCGTGCGGCGGGTCTCATGCGGGCCGTCCAGCGGCAAGCGATGCTGGCCGTCACGCCAGGAGCTCGGGTTGGCGGATGCTACGCCGCTACCCCGCTTCGCACCCGCCAACCCGAAGGTGCACCAGTGAGCGATGATCCGTACGCCGGCCTGACCCAGCTTGGCCACCCTGTGCGGCAACCCGCATCGCCGGACCAGGCGAAGCTTGAACGCGTCGCCAATCCCGCGCCGGGCAAATCCTATGTCGTGCGCTTCACCTGCCCAGAGTTCACCTCCCTGTGCCCGCTGACCGGCCAGCCCGATTTTGCGCATCTGGTGTTGGACTACGTGCCGCGGGACTGGATTCTGGAAAGCAAGTCTCTGAAGCTCTTTCTTACCTCGTTCCGGAATCACGGCGCATTTCATGAGGCGTGTACGATGCTTATTGCCGATCGGGTCGTGGCAGCGCTCGATCCGGTATGGCTGCGGATCGCCGGCTACTGGTACCCGCGCGGCGGCATGCCGATTGATGTGTTCTGGCAGACAGGAACGCCCCCGGACGGCACCTGGGTGCCGCCACAGGACGTGATGCCGTATCGCGGCCGGGGATGAGCCGCGCTTCTCCACAAGCGGCACTCGAACCTCGCGCCACGCGGCCGAAGGGTGACCCTCGCCCGGAAATACGAACCCGGGCTCTGGCGCTTGGCTTCGACGTGGTCGGCTTCTGTTCGGCCGAACTCGGATCGGAGGCGCGGCAGCGTCTCGCCGATTTCCTCGCCGCCGGTCAGCACGGCGACATGGGTTGGCTGGCAGCGCGAGTGGAGCAGCGTGCCCAGCCGCGCGCCTTATGGCCGGAGGCACGCAGCGTTATCGCCTTGGGCCTGTCTTATGCGCCTGAGGAAAATCCACTCGTCTCACTCGAGCACCACGATCGTGGCACGATCTCAGTCTATGCGCGTAACCGGGATTACCATGACATCGTGAAGGGCAAGCTGAAGCATCTGGCACAGTTCGTCGTTTCCCGCTTCGGGCCACAGGTAAAGGTCTTCGTCGACACCGCGCCGGTGATGGAAAAGCCGCTGGCCACGAAAGCGGGGATCGGGTGGCAAGGCAAGCATACCAACCTGGTTTCCCGCGGGTATGGATCGTGGCTGTTTCTGGGCGAGATCTATACGACCCTGGATCTGCCGCCTGATCCGCCGCATCAGGACCGCTGCGGCACATGCAGCCGGTGCCTGGATATTTGTCCCACCAGCGCCTTTCCCGCCCCTTATCGATTGGATGCGACCCGCTGCATTTCGTACCTGACGATCGAGCATGATGGGCCGATTCCAACGGAGTTGCGCCCGCTGATGGGCAACCGCATCTACGGATGCGATGACTGCCTTGCAGTCTGCCCATGGAACCGGTTTGCCCGCGCTGCACAAGACCCCAAGCTACGGGCACGTGAAGACCTGAATGCGCCACGCCTAGCAGAACTGGCCCAATTGGACGACGCAGGGTTTCGCAATCTCTTCAGTGGGTCGCCCATCAAACGCATCGGGCGGAATCGGTTTGTGCGGAATGTGCTGATTGCCGTTGGCAACTCCGGCGACCGATCCCTGCGTACTACGGCACAGCGGCTGACGAGTGACCCCGACCCTGTTGTAGCGGACGCCGCCCGCTGGGCCGTTGATCAGTTAGAGCCTGGTCGGTGCAGATAGAAGCACCGACCAGGCTCTGGCCTTTTGTTTTATCGCGTGATTCACGTCTCCGGCGATTCCGCCTGCGACGATCACGCTATAACTCTTTGTCTGATCGCGTGATTCACGTCTCCGGCGATTCCGCCTGCGACGATCACGCTCCGGGATAGAGATAGCCGCAGTCGGGCGGACTGCTGCTTATGCTGCCTGACGCGTTGCCAATGCCCTCGGCAACTGCGCAATTGCGTTGTCGATCAGCTTGGCATCGGCGTCCGGCGTCAGGCCCTCGGCAATCACCTGGCGTGCCGCGGCGGTCGCAACGGCAACCGCTGTCAACCTCACTTCGTCCAGTGCAGCCTTTTCGGCCGAGGCGATCCGATCGACGGCCGCCTGTTCCCGCCGCTTCGCGGAGGCTTCCGCCTCAGCCGTCAACTCAGCGGCTGCGCGCGCCGCTTCCATCTTGGCGCCATCGATCAGGGCCTTGGCCTCGGTCAGCGCGGTCGCCCGCTGCTGTTCAGCATCGCGCAGCATGGCCTCGGCTTCCCGGCGGAGTCGGGCAGCCTCCTCGAGCTCCGCCTTCACCTTCTCGGTCCGTGCATCGAGCAGCCCAGCCAGAGCAGCCCAGAGCTTCCGGCCGAACAGGACGAAAAAGATGACAAAGGCGATTACCACCCAATTGCGTGGTTCGGCGAAGAAGCTTTCCTCGTGCATGGCGCGCTTCCCTGTTATCCGACGCCGCGGGCCAACAACGCCGCACCAATTGCACTTTGCAGACGCTGCTGGTCCGGGCGTCCGCCGGTCAGTCGTGCGATGAGCGTTTCCGCCGTGTCGGATGCGACATCCCGGATCGCGCCCATCGCAGCGGTGCGCGCCGCGGCAATCTGCGTCTCCGCGTCCTGAAGCTTCTTTTCCAACTGAGCGTTCGCTGCTTCCGCCCGGGCGGTGGCTGCCTTCTTCGCCTCATCCACCGCCGCGCCGATTGCCGCTTGAGCATCGGCCCGCGCCTTTGCGGTGGCTGCCATCGCCTCCTCCACGCCGGTATCGGCATTGGCCTTGGCAGCCTCGGCTCCGGCGAGATCGCGTGCGATATGTCGGGCGCGCTCTTCCAGCACCACGCCTACCTTCGGAAGGGCAAAGCGCGCGGCCAGGATGTAAAGCACGATAAAGATGATCGCGCCCCATACCACCTGACTGGTGGTCAGCGGATTCTGGAAGTCGAGCTGGGGCATGCCTTCCGCCATGGCAGCGGCGGGAAGCATCAGCAAACCGGAAGCGGCCAAGGCAATCCGGCTGAACGGCGACGCGAGCTTCATGGGCGCGTTCTCCGGACGCGCATTCTGCGCGTCCACCCCGATCAAACGAACAGGATGATGAAGGCGATAACCAGCGCGTAGAGGGCCACCGCTTCCGTCAGCGCGAAGCCAAGAATCGCCAGGCCGAACACGCGGTCACGCGCAGCCGGGTTGCGCGCGACACTGGATACCAGCGCGGCAAAGATATGGCCGATACCGACACCGACGCCTGACAGCGCGATAACGGCAATGCCTGCACCAATAGCCTTGGCGGAAGCGAGGTCCATGGTTCCGGTTCCTTTCGTTTGCGTCCGGTTCTGCCGCCGGGCCAGATGCCAGCGGACCGATCAGAGGGTGAAGGGGATCAGTGGAGGTGCACCGCGTCGTGCAGGTAAATGCACGTCAGGATGGCGAAAACGTATGCCTGCAGCGTTGCCACCAGCAATTCGAAGCCGATCAGCAGGACGTTGACGGCGAGTGAAAAGCCGGCCGGGATCAGGAAGATGATCCCCGCTCCGCCCAGCATCACCACGAAAGCCCCGAACACCTCCAGCATCACGTGTCCCGCCATCATGTTGGCGAACAGGCGGACAGACAGCGAGATTATGCGGGAGAGGTAGGAGATGACCTCGATCAGCACCAGGAGCGGTGTCAGCACCACCGGGATGCCCTTGGGCACGAAGTAGCTGAAGAAATGCAGCCCATGCTCCTTCAGCGCCACAATGGTCACCAGCAGGAAGACGAACACCGACAGCGCCAGGGTGACGGCGATGTGGCTGGTGAAGGTGAAGAAGTAAGGGAAGACGCCCAGCAGGTTGCCGAACAGGATGAAGAAGAAGATCGTGAAAACGAGCGGAAAGAATTTTCTCCCCTCATGGCCGATCTGCTCCACGCACATCGACATCACGCTCTCATAGCAAAGCTCGGCCGCCGCCTGCAGCCGCCCCGGTATCATCGCGCGTGGGCGCATGCCCAGCCACAACAGGGCCAGCATGAGGACGCCGGCGACAACCATCATGACGTTGGACTGCGTGAAGTTCACCGAGGCCCCAACGGGGCCCAGCGCGGTGTCCAGACGGAACTGGCCGAGCGCGTCGATGCTGCTTGATCCTGCGGCCGCCACCTGTCCGTCCCCTGCTCCAGTCTATAGGTCCCGGCCCGAGCCATCCCGTTTGGGGGCAAATTGCCGCCAGACGTTCAGGACCCCAGCCGCCCCCCCCAGCAGGACAAACACAGCAGTCAGGATGGGTTTGGTGCCGAAAAGCAGGTCAAGCCCATAGCCGATGGCAACCGCCACCACCAGGGCCGACACCATCTCGATCCCCACCCGCAGGCCGATCCCCAAAGGGGACTGGCCAAAGCCGCTCGCTTCAGTCCCCGGCGGCTTCGGCGGGGTGTCGAGCCCCTGCCTGCTTCGGGCAGCTTTCAGGCGTTCCTCGAAAGAACTGCCCGGGCCGCCCGGTTCCTCGCTCATGTTCGCTCCTGGCAAAACCTTGCCGGAAGGCGCGGGCTTGCTACAGGCGGGTTAACTGGGTGTCAAGAATGACTTCCCCGCAATAATCGCTGCCGCACCATACAGAATCGCCGCGGGGCTCTTATCCCAGATCAATCGCGCAATGTTTCCGCAACGGGTGAAATTTTCTGAGCGATTCCCGCGTTCTCTGCCGCGGCCGGTGGACATCCCTATTCGCCGGGGCGTGCTCGGGCGGGCTCCTGGGCCTGCGGCAGGCGGCCTGTCAGCTCGTCGCCGGCCGTATGCGGCATCAGAAGCGCGATCGGTGCGGCCGCGAGCGTCATGGCACCGACCACCAGAAAGGACATACTGAAATCCATCGGCAGAGGCGTCGGATGCCCGGACATGGTCCGGGCAACCTCCAGAGAGGCCGCCCCGGTGGAAACACCAATCGTCGCAGCAAGCTGCTGCCCGGCAGTGTAGAGGCTGGTGGCAGCGCTCATGCGCGACCGCGGCACATCGCCGTACGCTAATGTGTTGTAGGCCGTGAACTGGAGCGACCGGAGGAACCCGCCGACCAGCAGCACCGCGTAGATTGCCGCGGCCGGCCAGGTCGGCCGGAATGCTGCGCACATGGCGAGCATCACGCCGGAAATCAGGCCGTTCCATACCAGGGTGTCGCGAAACCCGAACAGCCGCAGAGCGTGCTGGGCCGCCGGTTTCATGACCAGCGCCCCGGCCGAACTGGCAAAGGTGATCAGCCCGCTTTCGACTGCCTCCTTCCCGAAACCCACCTGCAGCATCATCGGCAGGAGAAACGGAATCGCCCCAATGCCGGTGCGAAAGAGCATCATGGCACTGAAGGCGATGCCAAAGCACGGCAGCCGCATCAGTGAGAAATCCAGCAACGGGGCCGGATGCCGCCTTGCATGCAGAAAATACCCGAAGGACGCGGCTAGGCCGGCAGCCAGCATTGCCTCACTGGCCGACAGGGGCACCACGCCACGGCCCAGGGTCTCCAACCCGAACATTACACCGACCAGAGCCGAACCCGTCAGCAGCAATCCCCGCACATCGAAGGCACCGCGTGGCGGCTCGCGGAGGTCTTCCACGAACATCGTTACCAGCACGATGCCAAGGATGCCGATCGGGATATTGATATTGAAGGCCCAGCGCCAGCTCAGATAGGTGACCAGGAACCCGCCAACCGGCGGACCGACGACGGGGCCAAGCAGGGCTGGGGTGGTGAGCCATGCCATCGCCGCAACAAGCTCGGTCTTGGCAGCGGTGCGCAGCAGCAGCAGGCGGCCGACGGGCACCATCATCGCACCGCCAAATCCTTGAAGGATCCGCGAGCCGACCAGAAACGCAAGGTTGTTGGCCTGACCACACAAGACCGAACCCACGGTAAATACGACGATGGCGGCCCTGAATACGTTGCGAGCGCCGAATCGGTCGGCGATCCAACCGCTGGCCGGTATGAACACCGCGAGGCTGAGTAGGTAGGAGGTCAGGGCCACGCTCATATGCGCCGGGTCGTAGCCAAAGACCTTCGCCATGGTGGGCAATGCCGTGGCGATGACCGTGGAATCGAGGTTCTGCATAAATAGTGCGCAGGCGACGATCACGGCCGTCAGCCGGGTGCGCCGGCTGGTGACGATCCTGGCCGGACGGGCGGGTAAGTCGGCGGGTTGCGACATCCCGCCAGTGTTGCCTCCCGCTGTCAGGTGGGGAAGCCCCGC
>DATNEJ010000342.1:0-3113 GCA_035606775.1 Acetobacteraceae bacterium
GCCGGAGACGGTTTCCGTCACCGCGATGTTGACCACGGCCGGCAGCACCTTCTTCACCAGCGGCGCAAAACTTTCGGGCGCGCTGCGCGCCAGGGCGTTCGGCGGCAATGACGTGCAGGCGGACATCAGCAGGGTCAGCACGAGGACCAGCCCCCTGGCCGGGCTGACCGTACGCTGGCGGAAAGATGTCTCGACTGTCATGTTTCGCGCAATCTCCGGTCAGTGCCGTTCGGCTGCCGCATGCAGATGGCATTCAGCCGGCGTTGCAACAAGAATCCTAGTATCAGTTTTCGGTCGACTTGGATTGGGGCCAATATCGCCTGTTGCCAATATCGCCTGTTGCGGACGGGCCGGGCGATACCTCGGCCTTGCCGGTATATTCTGGTCGCGTCGCGCATCCTGGTCCACGGGCGCAGCGCCGATTCGTCGCGGCTGGATGCTAGAGCGTGATCGGCGCAGGCGGAATCGCCGGAGCCGTGAATCACGCGATCAAACAAAGACATAGAGCCTGTCCAGTGCTTCTACCTGCACCGAACAGGCTAAGTAGGTGCCCCGCCATCTTCCGGCCAGCGATGCTTCGGATAGCGCCCGCGCATGTCGCGGCGCGCATCGGCCCACGCGCCCTTCCAGAAAGCGCCGATATCGGCGGTAACCGCGATCGGCCGGCCCGCCGGGGATAGCAGCGCAAGCCTGAGCGGGACACGGCCCCCGGCAAGCGGCGGCGTTGCGGTCATACCGTAGAACGCCTGTGCGCGGGCGGAGGCCAGCGGCACCGGCGCGGTATAGTCGATGGGCGCCCGGCCACCGGGCAGCGCGAGGTGAGTCGGCAGCGCCTGGGTCAGCCGCGATGCTAAGCGGCCGGGCAGGGTGCCTTGCAGGATGGCGGTCAAATCAAGGCTTTGCAGGTCGCTAAACCGCCCCATCCCAGCCAGGTGCGGGGTCAGCCAGTCCGCCGCCGTGGAGACCAGAGCGGCGTCGGACAGGTCCGGCCACCCCGCCTCCGGCTCGACGCCGCGCATCAACATGACGCGCGCCTGGAACTGCCGCACGGCGTCGCTCCAGGGCAGCGGCCGCAACGCGTCCGCGGCGGCAGCGGCGGCCAGCGATTCGGCCACGTGCGCCGGATCGGCGGGTTCGGTGCGATCGCTAAAGATCAGGCTGCCCAGGCGCCGGCGCCGCCGGCTCAGCACCGTGCCGGACACCGCATCGAACCCCGATTCCACCTGCTCAGTCACCCGCTCGGCCAGCACGGGCGGCAGGCGATCGGGATCAAGTTTTGCGGCAAGCCGGATGCGGGCGGAGGCCTTCATCTCCATGGACGCCACGGCGAGCAGTTCAGCACTGGCCAGCGGATCGGTACGCGGCAGGCGGGCGCCACCACCGCCCGACAGGCGGAACGATCCTGGCTCACCCCGCCGTTGCGCGATGCGGTCGGGAAACGCGGCAGCGAGCAGCCGGCCCGGATCGCCCTCGGCGCGCGTATTCGCCGGCACAGCGAGCCGGCGGCGGTACTGGCCGGCGGTGCGGCGGATACGGGACAGAGCGCCGCGGTCGGCTGCCGGATCGCCCTCCGCGATCGCCAGGAGGCGCGACGCGATATCCGCCGGCGCCTCCGCCGACCGCAGGGGATCGCGCTCCTCCAGCAGGGCCGCGAGGTCGGCCGCGAGTGCGGCCTCGGCCGGGATTTCGGCGGTGAGCAGCATGGCCGCCAGGCGCGGTGTGGCGCCGATCCGTGCCATGCGCCGGCCGGCCGGGGTCAGGCCGCCCTCCGCGTCCAGGGCGCCGAGATCGGTCAGGGTCGCGAGTGCGGTGGCCAGCGCGCCGGGCGGCGGCCTGTCGTGGAACGGCAGATCGGCAGGCGGCGTGCCCCAAGCCGCGCAGTCCAGCGCCAGGCCGGTCAGGTCCGCTTCCAGGATCTCCGGCCGGTCGAAGGCCGGCAGGCCGCGATGCAGCGCCGCCGACCACAGCCGGATCGCGACGCCCGGCGCTTCCCGGCCCGCCCGGCCTGCCCGCTGTTCCGCGGCGGCGCGGGAGATGCGCAGCGTAGCCAGCCGCGGCAGTCCGGTGGATTGATCCATGCGCGGGGCGCGCCGCCAGCCGCCGTCGATGACGATGCGCACGCCCGGGACGGTCAGCGAGGTTTCGGCAATCGAGGTGGCCAGCACGACTCGCCTTCCATCCTCGGCCGAGCGCAACGCGCGGTCCTGGTCCGCGGCCGGCAAGTCGCCGTGCAACGGCAGCACCACGGCGCCACAGCGGTCCAGCGCGGCCTGGGTGCGGCGGATCTCGCCCATGCCTGGCAGGAACGCCAGGATATCGCCGTCATGCGCAGCCAGCGCCGCGCGCACCGCCCGCGCCACGGCATCCGGCAGGTCGCGCGGGCCGGAAATATCGCGGGCCGCGTGGCTGACCGCGACAGGAAACAGCCGGCCGGCGGATTCGACGATGGTGGCATCCATCAGGTTTGCCAGGCGAGCGCCGTCGGCCGTGGCGGACATGGCGAGCAGCCGCAATTCCGGTCGCAGGACGCGCTGGAGATCCAGGCAGAAGGCGAGGGCCAAGTCGGATTCCATGGAACGTTCGTGGATCTCGTCTAGGATCACCGCGGCCACGCCATCCAACCCGGGATCGGCTTCCAGCCGGCGCACCAGCAGGCCTTCGGTCATGACCTCGACGCGCGTGTCGGCGGACACCGCCGATTCGAGCCGGGTGCGGAAACCCACCGTACGCCCCACCGGCTGCCCGAGCAGTGCGGCCATGCGCGTGGCGGCCGCGCGCGCGGCGAGGCGGCGCGGCTCCAGCATGACGATCCGCTGCTCATTGCGCCAGGGCGCCGCGAGCAGTGCCAGAGGCACGATCGTGGTCTTTCCCGCCCCCGGCGGCGCGACGAGGACGGCGTTGCGCCCGCCCGCGAGCGCGTCGGCCAGTGCGGGCAATGCCTCAACGATGGGCAGATCGGGCGGAACGAATGGCGTCATGCGGTGAGGTTAGAACGTGACAGCGCTGTCGGGCGCCAGGGGATTGTTGCGCCGGGCGGCTATTTTTGCGGGCCGTAGAAGATGACCCAGACCGAGAAATCGTCCGAAATGTCCTCAAACCCGTGTGCGACATGC
>DATNEJ010000353.1:0-3048 GCA_035606775.1 Acetobacteraceae bacterium
CGGCCAAATAATGACATGGGCGCCATTACGGCCTTTGAGGCAACTTCGCTGCGATGCGGCGCGCCTGTCAGCCGGTGAAGACGGCCAGTGCCGCCGCCGCGGTGCCGGCGCTGCGCAGCCTGGCCCTGGCGTCGGCGTCGCGCATCCGCCTGGAAATTGCCGCCAGGGCACTGACATGGGCGGCGGTACTGTCCGGCGGGATCAGCAGCAGGAACACAAGATCGACCGGCTCTCCGTCGATTGCGGCATAGTCGATCCGGCGCGCCAGACGGACGAACAGCCCCAAAAACCCCGTCAAACCCTCAACCCGAGCATGCGGCAGGGCAAAGCCGTGGCCCAGTCCGGTGGAACCAAGCGCTTCCCGCGCCTGCAACGCCACCGCGATCGCATCCGGTGCAACCTCCGGCTGGGCAGCGGCGGCGCGGCGCGCCAGTTCCTGCAAAAGCTGCGCCTTGTCGCGCACCCGCACATCCAGCGCGATCCAGTCGGCAGACAAGAAATCGTCAATATCCATTCCGCATTCCTCTTCCGCCGCCACGGTGCGCGCCCGTCACGCGTACCGGCGCGCTTCAGTCGGCAACCCGTAGCCGGTAGCCGACTCCGGTTTCCGTCAAAATATGAATCGGCCGCTCGGGGTCGGGTTCGATCTTCTGGCGCAGCGCGCGGATGTAGATGCGCAGGTATTGCACGTCCGTCTCTCCGCCCCAGACCTCTCGCAGCAGCATACGGTGGGTCAGCACCTTGCCGGCGTGCTGCACCAGCAGACGCAGCACCGCGTATTCGCGCGGCGAGAACTTCACCTCCTCGCCACGCACGGTGACGATGCGGCGCACCAGGTCCACAGTCAGAGCCCCGCTGCGAAACAGCGGCTGCTCGCCCTGCTGCTGCAACCGGTGGCGCTGCGCTGCGCGGATCCGCGCCAGCAGCTCATCGATGCCGAACGGTTTGGTGACGTAGTCGTCGGCGCCAAGGTCCAGCGCATCGACCTTGGCTGCCTCGTCGCTGCGGCTCGACAGCACAATGATCGGCACGGCCGACCCGGCGTCGCGGATGCGCGTGATGACTTCGATTCCGTCGATATCCGGCAGACCCAGGTCAAGCACAACGAGGTCCGTGCCGCCCCGGCGCACGATGTCGATGGCGGGCAGCCCTTCCTCCAGCTCACTGACGACATGACCCTGGGAAGCCAGGCCAGCGCGCAGGAACCGGCGGATGCCCGGCTCGTCGTCGACGACCAGAACGCGCAAGGCGCCAGCCGACTGCGTCATGGCAGCGTCTCCTGCGGCAGCTTCGCGCCGATGGGTATCGGCAGGGTGATGGTCATCACAGCACCCGATCGGTCGGTGCGGTTGGCCGCCTTGATGGTGCCGGCCATCGCCTCAACGAAGCCACGGCAGATTGCCAGGCCCAGGCCAGTACCCGCGCGCCTGCGATCGGCCCCACGCGCGCGATAGAATCGGTCGAAGATCCGCTCATGGTCGCCGGCGGGAATGCCGTCCCCCTCATCGATCACCTGCAGCACCACATGATCGTTCTCGCGCGACGCGC
Source organism: Acetobacteraceae bacterium (assembly GCA_035606775.1). Lineage (GTDB taxonomy): Bacteria > Pseudomonadota > Alphaproteobacteria > Acetobacterales > Acetobacteraceae > Rhodopila. The sequence goes on from DATNEJ010000353.1 coordinate 1,549, forward strand.
GCAGGCAGATGCGCGAGCCCACCGGCGCATATTTCGCGGCGTTGTCCAGCAGGTTGAACAGCACATGCTCGAACAGGACCATGTCCAGAGCGAGCATGGGCAGGTTCGCGGCCAGGTCCACGCCCACCTTGTGACCGGCCAGAATCTTGTCGGCCCGTTGAAGCGCCGCGCCGACGACATCCGACAGCACGGTCAAGCTGGAGCGCGGCCGCAACGCGCCGGATTCAAGCCGCGTCATGTCCAGGAGATTGCCGATGAAGCGATTGAGCCGCTCCGCCTCCTCCTGGATGGTCGAAAGCAGCGTGTCCTTGGTGGCTTCATCGAGGAGTGTGCCCTGCGATTTCAGGCTGCTGGCCGATCCCAGGATCGAAGCCAGCGGCGTGCGCAGATCGTGAGAGATCGAAGTCAGCAGCGCTGAACGAAGCCGGTCCGTTTCCGCCTGGACGCGTGCCGTCTGCAGGTCGCGAGCGAGCGTGACCCGCTCGATCGCCAGTGCTGCCTGATCGGCCAGTGCGTCGAACAGGCGCTGCTGGTCCGGCGACAGCAGGGCACCCGGTTCGTCCCGCACCAGACCGGCCACCGCGACCGGACCACGGCCGGTGCGAAGCGGAAGGAACAACCATTTCGCGCCGGGCAAGGTGTCCGAGCCGCGGCCGGCGACATGATTCTTCTCCCAGCACCACTTCGCGGCGGCGAGATCAGCCTCATCGAGCAGGTCTTCCGGCGGGAAGCCTGCGCGCACCGCCAGCGTGTCGCCCTCCGGCAGCAGAAACACGACGCGCACCTTCAGCATCAGGGCAATTTGGTGCGCGGTGGCCCACAACAGGTCGTCCAGGGTGACCGCGACCGCCAGCTTGCGGCTGAACTGGTACAGGTCCTCGGTCGTGCGGGCGCGCTCGCGGGCGGCGACCGCCTGGCCGCGCACGCGGGCGCCGAGATTGCCGGCGATCAGCGCGACCACGGCGAAGAAGAACAGCGCGACGACATTTTCCGGGTCGGTGATGGTGAATGTGTAGAGCGGCGGCAGGAAAAAGAAATTGTAGGCCAGAACCGCGGCAATGCAGGCGATCAGGGACGGGCCCAGCCCGTGCAGCACGGCGCCGATCAGGATCGCGGTCAGGAACACCAGGGCGACGTTCGTGACGCCCAGGATCGCGTGCAGCCCGAACGCAATCGGAACGGCCATGCCGACCATCGCGAGGCTGACGAGGTAAGGCGTGAGCGCGCGCGCCGTCACCGGCTCCCGCTGTGCGGGGACGGGCTGACGCGCGGGCGCGGTTTCGGCGGGTACCTCGATCACATGGATGTTGATGCCGCCCGCGCGATTGATCACCTGCTGCGTCACCGTTCCGCTCACGAAGCGGCGCCATAGCGGCCGGTCGGATTTGCCGACGACGATATGCGTGATGTTGTTCGCCCGCGCGTAGTCGATGATCGTAGCGGCCACGTCATGCCCGGGGATCAGCACCGGCTCGCCGCCCAGGCGCTGCGCCAGCCGAA
>DATNEJ010000358.1:0-4912 GCA_035606775.1 Acetobacteraceae bacterium
CATATCCAGGGCGTAGAGATTGCGTCGCTTGGAGAACAGCGCAGTCTCCGGCCCGTTCACATATTTTGGCTGCCCGTCTCCCAGAAGCCGGCCGCCGAAGCTGATTGTCCGACCGCGACGATCCCGGATCGGGAACATCACACGGTTGAAGAACAACTCAGCCACACGTTCGGTTGCATCATCGCGACGGATTAATCCCGCCGCCAGCATCTCTTCGTGAGCGATGCCCTGCTTGGCCAACTCGCTCGCCAGGCTGCCCCTTCCTTCCCCGGACCAGCCCAGGCCGAAGCCGCGGATCGTCGCGTCCGAAAGGCCCCGGCCATGCAGGTAGTCCAGCGCTGCCTGGCCCTCCGGCAGAAAGAGCCGGCGCTGGAAGCTGGCTTCCGCGCGTTCCAGAACGGATTCGAGATCGCGCCGCTGCCGCTCCGCCTCCGCCGCCTCAGGCGACGGCTTCGGCACCTGCAATCCTGCCTCGGCCGCCAGTTGCTCGACCGCTTCCATGAAGCCGGACCGCTGACTTTGCATGACAAAGCCGATCGCATCGCCATGCGCGCCGCAGCCGAAGCAATGGAAATGATCCTCATAGACATAGAAGCTCGGCGTCTTCTCGCCGTGGAACGGGCAGCAGCCCTTCCATTGCCGGCCGGAGCGCACCAGCCGCACATGCCGCCCGATCACCGCGGGCAGCGGTGTCCGCGCCCGCAACTCATCCATGAAGGCCGCCGGAAGCGCCATCAGGCCGACAGCTTCGCTTTCACGACGGCGCCGGCCTTCGCCATGTCGAGCGTCGCTGCGTGCCGCGATTTCAGAACGGCCATGACCTTGCCCATATCCTTCATCGCGGCTGCCCCGGTTTCGGCAATCGCCTCGCTCACCGCCTGGGCGATGGCCGCATCGTCAAGCTGCCGCGGCAGGAATGCCTCGATGACGGCGATTTCCGCTTCCTCCTTGGCCACCAGGTCCGGGCGCTTGCCCTGGCGGTAGAGCTCCACGGATTCGCGGCGGGATTTGACCATGCCGCGCAGCATGGACAGCACCTCCTCGTCGGGCACGCGCGCGATACCTTTCGGCCGCGCGGCAATATCGACGTCCTTCAGGCGCGCCAGGATCATGCGGAGCGTGGAGGTGCGAGGCGCGTCACCAGCCTTCATCGAGGTCTTGAGCTGGTCCGCGAACTGCTCTCTCAGGTCCATTGGCACTCTCCTGCGGCAGAGGCTGCGCGGCACGGACAGTCGCACCGAACCGGCCCTACCTCGTCGTTTGATCGCGCGAGTCACGCCCCCGGCGATTCCGCCCGCGACGATCACGCTTTAAGGTCCCTCTATACTATGCGGACCCGCGAGGCGGGACGGCCATCAACCCCTGACCCGCAACAATCGCCGGACGTGAGCCGCCCCACGATGAGCTTTCCATGATCCCCAGCCTGGCCGTCGCTGTGATCGGGGTTCTGGCCGCGTCCGTGCTGCGCGGCTTCACCGGCTTCGGGTTCGGCTTGGCTGCGGTGCCGCTGCTGAGCCTGGCGCTGCCGCCCGCGAAGGTGGTGCCGTTTGTCGTGACACTCCAGGCGATCGTCGGCCTTGGGGGATTCCGCGGGGCAAGGCGGCTGTGCGACTGGCGGGCCGTGCTCGGACTGACCCCGGGGCTGATCGTCGGTATCCCCATCGGCCTGGCCGTGCTGACCACATTCCGGCCCAACCGGGTGCGGCTGGTCATCGGACTGCTGATCGCCGGATCGGTCGTCCTGCTGTGGCGCGGCGTGCGGCTTCCGCCAAAGCCATCCAGGGTGGTGACCCTCGGCGTTGGGACATTGTCGGGTGCCATGAGTGGCCTTGCCTCAGTGGGTGGACCGCCGATCGTCGTGTACCTGCTGGCCCTGGGGCACGAGGCGGCCGTCGTCCGGGCAACCTCCATCATCTACTTCCTGCTGTCCGCCCTTGTCTCTCTGGTGCCGATGTCGATGAAGGGCCTGATCGACCGGGAGGTGCTGACCTGGGCAGCATTTTCCGTGCCCGTCCTGATCGTGGGCACCTGGCTTGGCACCTGGGGATTCCAGCGCGCCCATCCCCGGCACCATCGCATGACGGCCCTGGTCGTTTTGTCGATCCTTTCCGTCGTGCTGATAGCGAGATCCCTGTCCGGATAGCCCGGATCAGAGATTAGGCAGTGGCAACGGCTCTCCGGCAAAGAAGCGGCGCGGATTGTCATCGAGGATCGAGAAAATCTCCGCATCCGCCAGGCCCCGCGCCCGCAGCATCGGCACGAAGTCGGTGAACAGGTAGGTGTACGGCGGCGGCCATTGGCCCTCGGCCCTGAGAGCATCCATCCGCGCCTGTTCCTCCGCGGAGACCTGGCGGGCGAGCTTGCCCAGCCAGCCGCAGTGACGATCCTGGCTCATCATGATCTGCGCCCGGTGTCCGGACCTGACGAGACGGACCAGATTCTCCGCGCGAACCGCATCCGGCTGGAACCTGTGCAGGCCGATGCGGTCGAAGCCGATATAGGACCCGCCATCGACGACACGCCGATGATAGGCCGGATCGGCGTTGCCGCAGCAATGCCCGATCAGGCAGCGGTGCGCCGGCACGCCACCCTTGGCAAAGGCACGCTGCTGTTCGGGTCCCGCGTAACCGTCCTGGGTGTGCGTGATGATCGGCACGCCGGTCGCCTTCTGCGCGATACAGGCGGCTTCCAGGAATTTGTGCTCCAGCGGGGAGATGTCGGGCGCCCCGGTGGCCGCCTTGATCGCGCCCGCGCGGACGCCTGTGGTGCCGATCCCGACGGTGATCTCCCGTATGTAGAGTTCCGCGATCTCCTCGACCGTTCGCGCGCGCCAGTAGACCGGCAGGCCCATCGCCTCAAAGTAGAAGCCGGTCGTGCAGATCACCTGCATCTCCGATCGTTCAGCGATTTCCTTCATGATCGCCGGGTCCCGGCCAAGCTCGATCGGACAGGGATCAACAAATGATCGCACGCCGTGTGCCTCGCGCAATTCCCGCAGCCGCCTCACCGCTTCGCCGATGAAGCCGCTGCGGTCGAAAATCGCGGTCGGATCGAATTCGGCGCCGGGAAACGCTATGAAAAGGTGCTCGTGCATCAGGGTCCGGCCGAGCGCGTCGATGTCGATCGGACCGGTGACGGTTTGAATTTGCATACGGAGTCCTGGGTCGAAAGTAAGGTCAGTGCGTCGCGGTGATGTCCTGCCAGAGCCGGCGCTGGGCGCCGCGCGGATCGTTCTCGATCCGGCACTGCGCGTCGAGGATCAGCGTGGCGCGGTCGGCCTGCGTGTAGGAAGGCCAGTGCGGAATGGCGGGGTGATCCGGGACGCCGGAGCGGGCGAATGCCGCCCATACACTGGACATCGTCGCCGCCAACGCGTGGGCTGTCGGGCTGCGATCGGTTGCGTTGGTCAGATCGATGGTGTCGAACGTGAACGGCACGTCCATCGCATGCGGCGCCTTCAGCTTGCCGCCCAGCACCGGCGTTTCCCATTCGAACGAATACATCCACACGGGCGCCCCGGATTGCGCCGCCTTGCGCTGCGCCAGCGCGAGCGAGCGGATGCGGAAATTGCAGTCCGTGAGTGCGGCAATCAGCCGTTCGGCCGGATTCACCCCCGGATACAGGCCGCGATATGTTTCGATAACGCGATCGGTGTGTGGACCGGCGATCGCGGCGATGCGGCTGCGCATTTCGTCCTCGGTCAGAACCCGGTTCCAGACGCGATCGTCGGGTGCGAGGAAGCTTGCCGTTTCGTCCTTCATGTCGCCGATCAGCAGCGGGATGTCGGCGGATATGGCCGGCGCATCCGGCTCGAACGGATGACGCGGAACGATATCGCCATCCACCACCGGTCCGAACGGGTAGCGGTCGAACAGCGGCAGCGCCGATGGGCCGAGCGCCTTTTGTGCCGGCTCGATCGCTGCCAGAAGCTGCGGCACGGGCAGGGATTGCAGCCGGTCGATCTGCCGCGCCGTCAGGCCCAGTGTCGTCAGCACGCACTCGGTCAGTTGCACGGCCCGTTCGCGCGTGCGCAAACGGATTGCTGCGCCGCTTTGAATGATGGCTTTGTGAAACAGGCCGCGGGCGGACGGCATCGCCATCAGGGTGCTGACCTTGCCGCCACCGCCTGACTCCCCGAAGATCGTGACGTTTCCGGGATCGCCGCCGAATTGCGCGATGTTGTCGCGCACCCATTCCAGGGCGGCGATCATGTCCAGCGTGCCCACATTGCCGGACAATGCGAATTCGGGGCTGGCGATCGCAGATAGATCCAGATGCCCGAAGATGTTGAGCCGATGGTTCACCGTCACCACGACAACGTCGCCCCGGCGGGCGAGGCGCGATCCGCGCAGCCGTTCGGAGTTTGCGCTGCCGTAGGAAAATGCGCCGCCGTGCAGCCACACCATCACCGGCCGCTTTGCCGCGGTGCCAACACCAGGCGACCAGACATGCAGGGTCAGACAATCCTCGGAATCCGGTGAGGTATCGGGCGCGCCCGAGAAATCCGCCATCTCCGGCCGTGTCGCCGGCCGCAATCCGGCCTGCGGCGCTCGGCCCGCATAGGCCAGCGCATCCCGCACGCCCGCCCGGGGTGCGGGCTTCCGTGGCGGCATGAAGCGGTTGGCCCCCGAGGTCGGTGCGCCGTAGGGGATCGCCTTGAAAGCGGCAACGCCCTCGATCGTCGTACCGCGAACCCGGCCCGATGCCGTCTCCACCACTGGTGAAAGATCGTCAGCCATTGTTTCCTCCGCTTTCTGGGGAAAGCATGCCGCCGCCGCCGCCCGCTGGAAAGTGCCCGCGAAAGAACTGCTGGTGGTGCCAACGGATGTCACCGACCCGGCTTCAATCGAGTCGCGGTTCGAGACGGTCAAGGCGACTTACGGCCGGATCGACCTTCTGTTCAACAATGCCG
>DATNEJ010000359.1:0-24241 GCA_035606775.1 Acetobacteraceae bacterium
CGGAGACGGTCAGGGCCGCATCCTGCGTCGGTGGCTCCTCGCGCGGTTCGGGTTTCCGCTCGGTCTTCGGTGCGAAGGCTTCGGCCACCCGGCGCGCGGCCGGCGGCGGGCGTTCGGGCTTGATCTCCTTCCGTGCGTCCAACAGCGCCATGGCGGCGGCCTGGTCCGCTGCCGTCGGATCGCGCCAGAACAGCGCGAAAGCCTGATCGAAGACCGGCTGGTGCTCATGCTTGCGGATCATCGCCGCCCGCAGCGCGGCGCGTGTCTCCGCCTTGGACGCCAAGTTGATATGCGTCAAGGCAGTTTGCGCCGCAATCGTCTGCGACGGCCCGACCGGCAGGCCGGCGCGCCGCAGCAGGCGGGCGAAATGCATGACGTTGGCGGCGAGGGTGGAGGAACACATCGCGGTAAGGCCGCCGACGCTAGCCAATCATGATCAGTCGCGCCAGGGCCTCAGGCTCCGTCAGCATCGGATAGTGGCCAGTATCCAGTTCGTGCCACGCTGCCTTCAGGGTCTCCGCCGCTCTGCGCTGATGGGCGACCGGCGGATTCACGCTTTGCCGGCACCAGATCACCGACGCCTTCCAAGGAAGCTGCCAGAAACGTTCCAGCTTCACCGGCGCGGCCATGGCGGCGATCGGATGCGGGGTGTAGCGGGCGAGTGCCCATTCCTTGGTCGCCGGGTCCAGCGAGACGAACATGCGGTTCGCCGCGTCTTCCCGCGAGGGCCCGGTTGCCAGCTCCGTCGTCACCGCAGTCGGGCGTTTCACGTGATCGGCGACGGTTTCACCGTTGAAGAGTGACAGCGCATCGGCGAGCACGATGCGCCCGATCCGCTCGCGCGCGGTTTCGGCGACGCGGCAGGCGACCATGCCGCCGCAACTCGTGCCGACCAGAACGACGTCGCGCAGGTCTTCGTAGAACAACATGCGAGCGATCTCGTCAGCCTGGCTCTCGGTGTCGATGCCGGGGCGCAACGCATGACCGCGTTCCGCACAGCCGTCCAGTGTCGGGGCGAAGACCGTGTGTCCCGCGGCGCGCAGGAAGGGCGTCACGCGTTGCCAGATCCAGCCGCCCTGATAGGCGCCGTGCAGCAGGACATAGGTTGCCATTGGACGCTCCCCCAAAATGGCATCACCGGCGATGGCTCCGCCGCGGCCGACGTGCGATGCTGCAAGGCAAGCACAGAGGACGGAGAAGCGCCATGCCCAGCAAAACCGTCAGCTTCTACAGCGAGGGGACGCGCCTGTCGGGCGATCTGTTCCTGCCGGACGATCTCGCGCCCGGAGAGAAGCGTGCGGGTGTCGTGCTGTGCCACGGCTATACCGGCGTGCGAAACCTTTACCTTCCCGACAATGCGCGCCTGCTGAACCAGGCCGGCTACGTCGTGCTGACGTTCGACTACAAGGGCTGGGGCGACAGCGACGGGCCGCGGTCCAGGCTGTCACCGTATGGCCGGGTCATCGATGCACAGGCGGCGATCACCTTCCTGGGCGCGCAGCCTTCCGTCGATGAGTCCAGGATCGGGCTGTATGGTACCAGCTATGGCGGGGCCACGGTCGTATGGACAGCGGCAATCGATCCGCGGGTGCAATGCGTTGTGTCGGTGGTCGGTATCGGCAACGGCAGGCGCTGGATGCGCAGCGTGCGCCGGCCCGATGAGTTCACCGATCTGCTGCGCCGTTCCGCCGCCGACCGGATGCGCCGCACGCTGACGGGTCAGTCGCAATTCGTCGATCGTAATGACGTGCTGCTGCCGGACCGCCAGTCGGCCGAACTGGCAGCCGCCGCGCGCAAGGGAAATCCCGGTGCAGTTGGAGAAATCCCGCTGGAGTATGTCGACGATACGCTGGGATTCCATCCCGAATGGGTGGTGGACAAGATCGCTCCGCGGCCGGTGCTGTTCATCACCTGCGACGACGATCGGCTGGTGCCGCCCGAGGAAAGCGAGGAACTGTTCCGCCGCGCGGGCGAGCCAAAGAAGCTGGTTGTACTGAAGGGATGGGGACATTACGAGGTCTATGCCGGGGAAGCGTTCCAGCAGGTGATGGATGCGACCCTCGCATGGTACCGGGAGTATTTGCCGGCACGCTGAACTGATCGAACGGCGTGCGTATCGGCTTCCGGCGTGGAAGCCGATACGCACCGGGTCAGCCGCTTACGACGATCTGGCCTTTCATATGCGGATGCAAACCGCAGATGTAGTTGTACACACCCGGATGATTGAACGTGAAGGAATAGGTCCCGTCCGTGTCCATCGGCGCAGAATGTACTTTGAGCGCCATCAGGACGATGCTGTGCGGAATATCGTCGTGATTGACCCAGGTCACAACTTCTCCCTTCTTCGCGCGCAGAACGGCCGGCGAGAAGGTGAAGTTGTCGATGCCGATTTCGTCTTTGGCGGCGGCATGCGCCCGGGTCGCGGCAACCGCCGCCAGGCCGGCCATCAGCGACAGGCGCAGTGCCCCTCGGCGGCCCATCAGGCCCGCCTGCGTTCCTTCGATCATGTGAGTCTCTTTCAGCCGGCGAGCGGCGTATCCACGATGGCCAGAGGTGCGTTGGAGGACGCAAGGCTGACCTTGGCGATGCCCAGGTAGTTCTTCAGTTCACCGGGCGGCACCGCCATGGGACCAGGCCCCTTTGCCTTGCCTGGTGCCGGCTGTGGAAATGCGGTGGATCGCGCGGTGTGGAACACGGCGTGCCCTTCCACCTTCTGCATTACCTGATGGATGTGACCGTTCAGCACCGTGACGGAGCCGAATTTCTTCAGGTAGCTCAGCGCCTGCGCGCCGTCGGCGGTACCCCAGCCCCAATCCTTGTAGACGACCCACAAGGGGACATGGGCCATGACGACGACCGGCGTGCTGGCGGTCAGTCCCTTCACATCGCGCTCCAGCCATTCGAGTTGCTCATGGCCGAGCGCGCCGAGGCCGTTGCCCTGGAGATTGACGACGTTGACCAGGCCGATGAAGTGCACGCCATGGGTGTTGAAGCTGTACCAGCCGTCGCCTTTGGTGCCCTTGCCGTAGCGGTTGAGGTAGCTTTTGCCGTCGTCTTCCAGGACGTCATGCTCACCGGGAACGGTGTAGACGGGCAGCTTCGTGCCGCCCATGAGCTGTGCGCAGGTGTCGAACTGCGCAGGCTTGGAAAGATGCGTCATGTCACCGGTATGGATCATGAACGCCGGCTGTGTCGGCAGTGCGGTGACTTCGTTGAGCGCCTGCTGCAAGGTGGCGGTGGTGTCGGGATTGACCGGCTTGTCGAACCCGAGGTGACTGTCGCTGATCTGGGCAAAGGTGAAACCGCTGTTCGTCGTGGCGGCCTCTGCCTGATTGACCAGCCGCGCGCGCGGAATGCCGCCCGCGACGGTCCATATGGCGGCGGTTCCTGCCCACGTCATGCATTGCAGAAAGCCGCGGCGATCGGGAGGGGATTCGAACATCAAGAGGACTCCGCATGCGGGTCCGACCGCCGGACCCGTCTGCCTGCCCTATCGCGCCTGCGCTTGCTTTATTCCGGGGCTCCAAAAATCGCTACGCGGGGCCGGATGCGGTTGGCTGCCGATGCCTGCGTGGGAATAGAATGCGCAGAACCTCGGTCTGACCTCCTATGACAGCAGCACGGGATTCGAGGCCTTGCCCCAGGACGCCAGGCGACAAAAGTTTGAGCTTCTGGCTTTGCCGCATCTGGATGCGGCGTACAACCTCGCCCGCTGGCTCGCCGGCAACCCGGCCGACGCGGAAGATGTGGTCCAGGACGCCTATCTGCGGGCCTTCCGCTATTTCGACGCGTTCCAGGGCGGTAACGTGCGGGTCTGGCTGTTGACCATCGTGCGCAACAGTTTTCTCACATGGCTGAAGGAAAACCGGTCGGGCCGGCTGGTCTTTCAGGCGGAGACGCCGGCCACCGGCGTGTCCGGCGTCGAGGAGACCGCATGGGGGGAGCCGCCGCCCGATCCGGAGGCGCTGCTGCTGGAGCGGATCGACAGCCAGACCCTGGCCCGCTTGATGGAACGTCTGCCAGCCGAATATCGCGAAGTGCTGCTGCTGCGCGAGACGGAAGACCTTTCCTACAAGGAGATTGCCGAAGTGACCGGCGTTCCCATCGGCACCGTCATGTCGCGCCTGTCGCGCGCGCGCCTGGCACTGCGCAAGCTCTGGCTGGAGGCGGAAGCATCGGAGGCATCCCGTGGCGCATGACCGGTTCCGCCAGTTGGTACAGCGGTTGGCCGATAACGAACTGGGCCCGCTGCGCCGCATCCTGGCGACACGCCACATCGCGCGCTGCGCCTCCTGTTCGGCTGAACTGGACTCGCTGCTGGCGATGCGCGCGGCGATCCGCACCAGCCTGCCGTCCCACCGCGCACCGCCTGGGCTGGCGGCAAGGATCGGCAGCGCGTTGCCGCGTGAACAGGTGCCGCCGCGCGCCCAGCCCTGGTTCCGCGTGCCCGCGCTGCGCCTGACAGGCAGCGGCCTGGCGGGGGCGCTTGCCGGGGTCGCCCTGACCGTGGCGGTTCTGCACAGCGGCGGATCGGACAACGCCATGCTGAGCGCGGTGATCGGCGGCCATGTGCGTTCCATGATGGCGGATCATCTGACCGACGTCGCCACCAGTGACCGCCATACCGTCAAGCCCTGGCTGTCCGCCCGCCTGGATGTCTCGCCCCCGGTGCCGGAGCTTGCCGCCGACGGATACCCCTTGGTCGGCGGACGCATGGATTACATCGATGGGCACCGGGCGGCGGCGATCGTCTACCGGTCCGACAAGCACGTCATCAACCTGTTCGCCTGGAAGACCAACCAGCTTGGTGACAGCGGCTTCCGCCTTCAGGAGAATGACGGATTCAATGTCATTTCCTGGCGCGCCGACGGTGTCGCATACCATGCCGTTTCCGACGTGGAAGCGAACAAGCTTGAGCGGTTCGTGCAGCTGTTCGCGGGCAAGTAGGGGAGGGCACGGCGCACAGTTTCAATAGAAGAGCTCCGGACCCCAGACGCCCCAGTCGAAATTCTCATTCATCTCGGCTGTCATCAGCCGCTCGTCTGCCAGGTTCTTCTGAAAAACGTTCTGCCGGTAGCGGCCGTAAGCTGCCTGGTCACCGACATAGAGGCAATCGCATATTGTCGGGTCGGCGTAGATGTAGACGACCTTTCCGTTGCGGGTCCGGTGGACGAACTTGTGCGGCGGCAATGATGCCAACGAGGCCTGACGCTGCGGCGTGCTGGCTGGCAACAGCGTGAACCCTGCAGCCGCCAGCATGTTTTCCTTGTTCTGCACCATGGGTGCGCAGGCCCCGACGGCAATGCACAGACTCAGGACCTTCCAGACGGATGGACGTACGACCATTTGTTTCCCCGCTTGCTTGCTGGAGGTGATCATACTCCATACACGCGCCGGCTTCGTCCACGGGCGTCCGAGCGATCGCCAAGATCGGCGCGATGGTTGCTAGAGCCTGTTCGGTGCAGGTAGACGCACCGAACAGGCTCTATGTCATTGTTTGATCGCGTGATTCACGGCTCCGGCGATTCCGCCTGCGCCGATCACGCTCTAGGTCGGTTTCGCGACGACTTCATAGATCACGCTGCTGCCGCTGTAGAATGGTCGGTAGTAGGCACCCCCAAACGCAAAATACGTCGTCCCTTTGATATTCTGATCCACCGCGCCGCTCGGCAATGTGGTGACGGTTGCCCCGACCGGGGGCGGGATCACCTGGTAGCCTTTGGGGACCTCCGTGTAGAACGCGCCGCCGCAATCAAGCTTGGGCGTGCCGCCGACATAGACCGTGGAGCAGGAGGGTGGCGGGGTGCTGACAATCGCGCCCTGGGGCGGTGGCACCACGACATACTGCCCGGCCTGGGGCGCATAATACACACCGTTGGCATAGTAGTACGGGTTCCCCGCGACGGATAACGCGGCAGCCGCCATCGGCAGCGCGACCATGGTCGCGCCGATCGCCAGGCCCGCACCGAACCCGGCACCCGAGTAGTAGCCGCCCCAACTGCCACTGTAGGAGTTGAACTCGGTTTGGCGATTGTACTGGAGGTTGCGCGTATCGTTGTAGCGATTTTGCTGCAACGTATTCGCCTCGTTCGTGCGGTTCTGCTGCAGCGTATTCGCCTCGTTCGTGCGGTTTTGCTGCAACTGGTTTGCTTCGTTGGTCCGATTCTGCTGCAACTGCGACGCGTTCTGCCGATCGTCCGGATGGGACGCCTGAAACTGGCCGGCATTGTGCTGAAATTCCGGGTGACTCTGCCGATAGGAGTCGGCGCGGTTGGTGAAGTCACCCGCACTGTGGATGTTGCCCCAGCCGCCGCGGCCGAAACCCGCGTCGGTGCTGCGATCGGAAAACCCTCCATCACCGAAGCGCGAACCCCCGCCGCTGGACCCGCCGGGATGAAAGCCGCCGCCATGGAAGCCGCTGAATCCACCGCCATGGAATCCCCCGAAGCCGCCGCCGTGGAACCCGCCAAATCCGCCACGAAACGCCGCGGCGCGATCAATGCCGCCAACCAAACAGATGACCGCCGCGGTGCTCGCCACCAGCGTTCCGCAGCGATTTCGGCGGGCTAATCGCTTGAGCATCGACAACCTCCTGCGGTTACCGCGCCGCATGCACGGTCTCGAACGGGACCTTCCGCGCACTCGCGGGCAGCGATGGGATAAATATCGACGGGGCGATACGCGGGTTGAAATCCCAGTCGGTAAATACGGCAGTGAATTGCGGCTGTGCGGGCAGCGTCTTATAGGTGATCACCAGCTTGCACGGCGTCAGTTGTGGTCCGGCGTCGATCCATATCTGCCAATCGATGTCCCTTTCGACAAAGGCCATCGTGTGGCAACTCCGCCCATTGACGTCGTTCAGACCCAGATACAGGCCGTACTGCACGTTGCTGTGCACACGGCGATATGGGTCACGGTACAAGAAGTCGGCAAGCGGCGGGGAAAAGTCCAGTTGCGGCACCAGCTTGTCCAGCATCGTATCGATCTCTGACGGTGCCGGCGCACCTGCGTAGAACGGCGTCGCCGGGTCGTAGAGGGTGATCGACTTGCCATCATACCAGAACTGCCGGTCGCCAAGATCGCCGCTCCATTCCACATAGAGCCGGTCGGGTCGCTGAAGCGCGACGTCCTCGCTGGCAGAGAACTGAAGCTTCTGGCCGGAGGGCAGCACATGATCGAAGGTGATTTCGGCGTGGAACGTAAATTGCTCCGCCGATCCGATATAGGCGCCTGCCTGCTTAAGGATCTGGTCCGCTTGCGCGGCAATCGCCGGTGCTGGGTTGGCAGCAGCCGGGGGTGACGCTTCGCGCGTTGGGGATGTGTTCTGGGCCCGTGCCCCTGGCATAAAGCCCGCGGCGATGACCGCGAAGGCGACAAGGGCCATGCAGTGCGTTCGCATCGATCTGTGCTCCGGCCAATCGGCCACGTTTGCGCGATCCAGCACAAAATCTACGGCGCAAGGAGAGGGTGCTCTATGGCAATTTCGGCAAAAGCAACAGCGAGACTAGGTAAACACGCCCCGGTGGTACGAAACTGCATTTTCGCAGTCTGCGGTGCTGACTGTTGATAATTGACAACGGATATGAAGTGGCACGGCGCCTGCGGAGAGCGGTCTCTGTCGGAACGATATCGTCCCGGTTGTCGGCAGCCGACTATCGCCGACTACCGCATCCGCTCTTCGTCCCCTGCCAGGTGAAGGGGCGCTTCTCCAGCCAGCGCGCGCCGGATATTGGCGATTGCGTGCCGCAATCCGGCCGCACTGGAACCGGCTACGGAGGCCGAATTGTGCGGAGAACCGATCACATTGGGCAGGCTCAGGAACGGGTGGCCCATGCGGAAGGCGCCGTGCCGGATCGGCTCCTCCCACCATGCATCGATGCAGGCAAAGAAGCGCGGATGCGCCTGCAAATGGGCGAACAGTGCAGCCTCGCTGACGATCTCGCCGCGCGCGAGGTTCACCAGGATGGCGTCTTCCTTCATCAAGGCCAACTCGCGCGCACCCAGAAGGTCCTGCGTTGCGCGGGTCAGCGGCGTGCAGATCATCAGCACGTCGGATGCGGCCAGCATTGCGTCCAGTTGCGCCGGTGTCCCTATCCAATCCGTGACTGTATCGGAGGCGCCGCGGCGGTTTATGGCGTGGATACGCATGCCCACCCCGCGCATCAGGCGGGCGAGCGCAACTCCGATTCCACCAAAACCAAGAATGCCGCAAACGCCGCCCATCAGCGTGCGATTGCGCACATGCTGGTTGAAGACGCCCTGTTCCAGCGCCCGCTGCTCGATCAGCAGGCGCTTCGCTGCCGCCAGCGCCATGGCAAGCCCGTGTTCGGCCATGGGTTCGGCATAGGCGCCCCCGTTGCTGGCGATCGGCGCGCCGGCCGGCAAGGCTTGCAGCGGGATGAAGTCTATGCCCGCCGTCACGAACTGGATGAGCCGGACAGGGCCGATCGCGGCGGGTTCGTGCGGGTGCAGTTCCTGACCCGTGTTGTGCGCAAGAATGGCGGTCGCATCGCGCAGTGCTGCGACCCGCGACGCGTCATCGAGATCGGTCAGCCACACCGGCGTCGCTGCGTCGGCGAGCGCCTCGGTCACCACGGTACGCAGGCCGGTGTCCAGCTTGAACGTCACGACAAGAGTATTGCCCGTGGCCATCAGAACCAGGACGCCTTGTCCACCACATTCCGCAATGCCCGTCCCGCCGCGAACGCTCGGCAATTGTCGACGATGATCTGGAAGCGGCGGTCATTGAGGTAAGGGCCGTACCCAGCCATGTGCGGCGTCATCAGCACGTTGGGCATTGTCCATAGCGGATGATCGGCTGGCAGAGGCTCCGTCTCGTACACATCCAGCGCCGCACCGGCGATCTCGCCGGCGTTCAAAGCGGCCACCAGATCGTCCAGCCGCGTCGTCATGCCCCGCCCGATATTGATGAAGAAGGCGGATTTCTTCATCCGAGAGAAGCGTGCGCGGTTGAAGAAGCCTTCAGTCGCCGGAGTATGTGGCACCGTCAGGATCACGAAATCGGCCCTGCCCAGCAGCGAATCCAGCGCATCGGGCGGATGCAGCTCCGCCACGCCGGCGGGCGGCGCGCTGCGGCGTGCATCGGTCGCGAGCACGGTCATGCCGAGCGCCGCCAGAAGACGTGCGGTTTCCGCACCGATCCCGCCCACGCCGACGATCAGCGCGGTGGCCTCCGGCAGATGGACCACGCCCAAGTCCTCTCTCGGCTTCTTCCACTCGCGGCGAAGCTGTTGCGGGATGTACACGTGCAGGCCGCGCGCGAACGCCAGCACGAAGGACAGAATGTGTGCGCTGATGTGGTCGTTGAAGATCTCGCGGAAATTCGTGACCGTGAGCGGGTGGGCGATCAGCTCCGGATAGTAATAGCCGGCAGCGGGCGCAGCCTGCGGCGCCTGCAGCCAGCGCAGCTTCGTGGCTTCTGAAAGCAGGTCACGGCCCAGCCAGCCGAAGGCTGCTTCGGCATCGATGATTTCGTGCGCGGCGGTCGCGGCATCCTCGGCCACAACCACACGAACCTCCGGCACCTGATCGGCCAGGCGGCGGCCCCAGTCGCGCGTCAACGCGGTCTGCGGCGGCAGCATGACGAATTTGAACGCGTTGGCTTGCGGCATGCGCGACGCTCCTGCGGCGGACGCGCACAGCATAGCGCAGACTGGATTGGGAGAAAACGCGCGCGCCGGCGTGGGCGCAGTCAGACGGTCGGATCGTGCGGCAGCGCCAATGTTTCTTCGGAGAATTTTGCGTCAAAGGGTGGCGCGAAGGTTTCCCAGTTGCTTTCCGTCGGGTTCGCCGGCACGACGCAATCCACCTGGTCGGCTGTCAGCAGCGTTTCCCGCGGGCCGGTGCCGCGAACCGTGCCGACATGATCGGTGCAGACGATCACCAGGCCGCCGGCCTGCCGTGCCGCATGGGCAACCGCCAGGGATTCGCTGTTCACCGCGCTGTTGCCGTCCGTGTCGGAGATATTGGCATGCACGATGGCGGCGCGGATCGGGAAGGCGCGATAGAACAGCGCATCTTCCCCGGCGACGCGCACCAGGCTCACCAGGTCCTCGGACCCGGCGGTATTGATACGGCCGCCGCCATTGCGTGGATCGACGGATGTGCCAAGGCCGGCCTTCGTCACGTGACCCGGCCGCCCCGCCGCGATGTCGCGAAACAGCCGCAGGATGACGCCCTGCGGCAGGCTGTAGCCCTCGATCCGATTGGTAAGCGCAAGCTCGTACAGCCGCGGCACCATGCTCCACTGGCCGCCTATGACCCGCTTCACCAGTCCGGGATGGCCGAAGCGGTTGAGCCCATGGGTGCGCCCGTCGCCACGGCTCGCACAGTAGACCAACGTCAGGCCGCGCACTCCGCCGGCCAGGAAGCGCTGTTCCAGCGCCAGCGCAAATGGCTCGGAAAACCCGTTGGGTCCGAAGCCGCCGACCGCAATGGTGTCACCGTCGCGAATGAGCCGGACCGCAACGGCGGGTGAGGCCAGCTTCTGGTGTTCATTGTCCCGCGGAGCGGCCAACGGGTGCGCGAGCCGGTTCATTTACCAGGCAGTCTCCGACAGGATCAGCTTTTACTATCGCGATGATCACGCTAGCGCAGCAAGTCCAGAGTTGGCTGTGCGGAACACGATGCCGTGCAAGTAAACCAATTTCGTCATTTGGGAAACTGCGGGATCACCTGCTGGCACATCATTCGCAACGAGTTCACCACCTGGTGATGCGGAATGCGCATGCCGCAGTTCATCTCCGCCAGGATGCCCGACAGCCCAAGCGTCTCCTTGATAACGGCAAGGCGGTCGGCCACCTGGGACGGTGTTCCGACGACAATCTTGCTGTGCAGTACTTCGTCATAGTCGATGCTTTGCAGCCGCTGCCCGCGCTCCGCGCGGTTTTCAATGGCGCGCGCGCCTTCCATGACGGCCGACGCTTCGATGCGCTCGCCCAGGTAGCGGTAGAAGAACATGACACTCTCGCGCGGCTCTTCGCGCGCCTGCTGCTCGGTTGCAGCTACATAGACTGGCACACGTAGATACACTTTCCCTTCACCCGGATGGCCCGCCGCCGCCCAGGCTTCCCGGTAGACGCGCAGATTGGGACCAAGTTCGTTCAGATCGCCCAGGCGCGTGGCAACGAAGATCGGCATCCCCTGCTCGCCGGTCTGCTGGAACGTGTCCGGGCTGTTCACCGCGACCCGCAGCTCGGGGTAGGGGGTCTGATAGGGTTTCGGCACCAGGCACACATTGTCGAATTGGTAAAACTGGCCGTGGAACGAGAACGTCTCCTGGGTCCAGGCGCGCTTGAGTATTTCCAGCACTTCCGCAAAACGTTCGCGGCTTTCCGCGTAGGAGATACCGTACGCCTGATAGGTGCGCGGGAAGCCGCTGCGACCGACGCCGAAGATCAGGCGTCCATGGCTGATATGATCGACGGTGGTGGCTTCCTCGGCGATGCGCAGCGGATGGCACAGCGGCAGGACCTGCACGGCAATGCCGATCTTCATGCGCTCGGTCCGCGTAGCGATGGCCGCGGCAATGTTCAGGGGCGCGGCGAGCACCGAGCGTTCGGGCGCAGTGTGCAGTTCCGCCAGCCACATGACATCCAGACCAGCACGCTCCGCTTCGTCCACCTGCTCAAACGATTCGGTGAAGGCCTGGGTCTCGGTCTGCCCAGGCCGCCGCTGAAATTCGTGGAACATGCCGAATTCCATACTCGTCTCTCCCTGTCATTTGGCAAAGCGTCGGCCCGTTCGGCATTTCTCGCAAGTCCCGCGCGGGGCGGTGGGCCGGCGGGTATTGGCCGGCGGAAAAGAACATTGAAAGAACGTGCTGTCTCCGCCCGCCGAACGCCACTTCCGCTCGGCAGGTGTGCCCCGCGGTGGAAATGTTCTAGGAGCCTGTTCGGTGCCGGCAGAAGCACCGAACCGGCTCCAATTTCTCGTTCGATCGCGTGATTTGCGTCTTTGGCGGTTCCGCCTGCGGCGGTCACGCTCTAAGGGCACGCCATGGCACAGGAAATCGAGGCTGATGTCGCGGTCATTGGCGCCGGCCCCGTCGGGCTGTTCGCCGTTTTCGAGCTCGGGATGCTGCAGCTCTCCGCGGTGCTGGTGGACGCGCTGGCGGAGGTCGGCGGACAATGCGCGGCGCTTTATCCGGAAAAGCCCATTTACGATATTCCCGCGCATCCGGCGATCGATGCCGCCGACCTTGTGGGGAAGCTGGAAAGCCAGATTGCGCCGTTTCGGGCACCCCGCCTGCTGGGGCGCCGCGTCCAGGGGCTGGTGGGCGGTCCGGGTGGCTTCGCGCTGACCACCGACCAGGGTGACACGATCCGCGCGAAGGCGGTGCTGGTGGCGGCCGGTGCCGGCGCCTTCGGCCCGAACCGGCCCCCGCTGGATAGGTTGGACGCCTATGAGGCGACCGGGTCAGTCCAGTATTACGTGCGGCGGCGGGAAGAATTCCGCGGCCGGCGCGTGGTCATTGCCGGCGGTGGCGATTCGGCGGTCGACTGGGCACTGGCACTCAAGGATATCGCCACGGTCGCGGTGGTGCACCGGCGGGCGAAGTTTCGCGCTGCCCCTGACAGTGCCGCCCAACTTGACGCCGCTGCCGCCGGCGGAGGGATCGAGATGGTGATCCCTTATCAGCTTCATGCGTTGCACGGAGACGGCGGCGTGCTGTCCGAGGTAGAGGTGGCCGACATGGACGGGCAGACGAGGCGCCTGCCGGCCGACGTGCTGCTGCCCTTCTTTGGTTTGTCGATGGACCTGGGGCCGATCGCGCAGTGGGGCCTGCAAAGCGAGGCGCACCACGTGAAGGTCGACCCAGCCACCTGCCAGACCAGCCTGCCCGGCGTCTTCGCCGTCGGCGATGTCGTGACCTACCCGGGCAAGCTCAAGCTGATCCTGCAGGGATTCAGCGAAGCGGCGATGGCCGCACACGCCATCTTCGGCGTCGTGCACCCGGGCAAGGCGCTGCATTTCGAGTATTCCACGACCAAGGGCGTGCCCGCGAGCGCGTGATCGTCGGCGGCGGAATCGCCGGAAAGCGTGAATCACGCGCTCAAAGTGCATAGCGCGTGATCGCTTGCGGCGGAGTTGCCCGGAAGCATGACTCTCGCGGTCAAAATAGAGAGCCTGCCGGCCGTACGCTACGCGATCCCCTCGCGCCCCATATCCAGGAATTTCTGGCGCCGCCGGGACTTGAGGGCGGGACCGTCGAGCCCGGAAACCTCGGCCAGTTCCGCGGCTACTGCATCGCCGACCGATCCGATCGCCGCCTCCGGCGCTCGATGTGCGCCGCCCAGCGGTTCCGCGATGACAGCGTCCACCAGCCCCAGCCGCTTGAGGTCCTCGGCCGTCAGCCGCAGTGCCTCTGCCGCAGTGGGCGCCTGTGCGGCGTCGCGCCACAGGATGGTCGCGCAGCCTTCCGGGGAAATCACCGAGTAGACGGCGTGCTCCAGCATCAGCACCCGGTCCCCCGCGGCCAGGGCGATGGCGCCGCCGGAGCCTCCTTCGCCGATGATGGTCGCGATCAGCGGCACCGGGGCTTCCAGGCAGGCCTCGATCGAGCGGGCAATCGCCTCGGCCTGGCCGCGTGCCTCCGCATCGATGCCGGGGAATGCGCCGGAAGTGTCGACAAAGCTCAGCACGGGCAGGCTGAACCGGCCCGCGAGCTCGATCAGCCGGCGCGCCTTGCGGTAGCCCTCGGGCCGCGCGCTGCCGAAGTTGTGCTTCACCCGGCTTTCGGTATCGCTGCCCTTCTCGGTGCCGATCACCACCACCGCGCGGCCCCGGAACCGGCCAAGCCCGCCGAGTATCGCCGCATCGTCGGCAAAGGCCCGATCACCTGCGAGGGGCGTGAACTCGGTGATCAGGGCGTTGATGTAGTCGCTGGCGCGCGGACGGTCCGGATGGCGGGCAACCTGGGTCTTCTGCCAAGGGGTCAGCCTGGCATAGGTGGTGCGGAGCTGGCGGTCCGCCACCGCCGACAGGCGGGCGACCTCATCGGCGATATTGATGCCTTCCGGCTCCGACATGCGCCGAAGCTCCTCGATCTTGCCCTCCAGCTCGGCGATTGGCTTTTCGAAATCGAGGAAGTGGCGCATGGGGCCGGGCCTTTACCACACTTCCCCGCGCCGGGAAGACCGGCGGGCCAGGGGACAGGACTGCGTTGGCGATCCCGGGCGGTCGCTATTGGGCCGCATCGGCGGCTGGGCTTCCCCGATGCGCCGCCGCCAGTCGCCGCGTTGCCAAGGCCGGCCATCGTGCTGGGTCGCACCAGCGCCTAGGCTTCCCCGATCCCCTGGGGCAATCCCAGCAGGATGCGCCCGTAAGGCACCATCGCCGGATGCCGCTGCACCACGGTATGGCTGGCGATCGTCATGACATCGCGCAGGATCGGCTGCAGCGGATCGGCGTCATAGACCGTCCGGGCGCCGCTGAGTTCGGCCAGCATCTGGACACCCCGCAACAGCTCGCCCGTTGCGTGGGCCACGTCCCGGCGGTTCCGCACCACGTCGCGGGCGGTGATGTCCCGTCCGGCGGCCAGCGCCGCGATCGATTCGTCCCGCCGGGTATGCATGATCAGGGTCGCCAGCTCGATGGCTGCCGCGGCTTCACCCAGGCGCATTTGCACGACCTCCGACGCGCCCAGGTCGTGCACCCCGCGCGACAGCCGCGACCGCAGCGCGGCCGGCACGAGCGCCAGGGCGCGGTTGGCAAGCGAGAAGGCGACCGGCGGCAGGGAGAACGGCACGAGATAGCCGCGCGGTGCCCGCAGCAGGGGATAGTCGGGATGCACAGCCGCGCCTGGGGTGCGGCCCTCCAGCAGGTCACTCAGCAGGATCGTCCGGTGCGCCGGCACGAAGATGTCGCGCAGCACCAGGGTTCGGCTTCCGGTGCCGCGCAGGCCGAGCACGTGCCAGTCGTCCACAATGTCGATCTCGTGCATCGGCACCAGCATGTACCGGGTGGGCTGATTGCCCGCTTCGTCCGGTGCGCGCGCGCCGATGATGGCCCACTGGGCGTGGTCGCAGCCGGAGGAAAACGGGAACCGGCCATTGAGCTGCCAGCCGCCCCGGACAGGCCGAGCGGTTTCCCGCGGCGCGAGCGAGGACGATGCTACTGCAAGCGGGTTTTCGCCCCACACCTCGCGCTGTGCCTGTTCGGGCATGTTGGCGATGATCCATTGGTGCTCACCCAGCACCGCGTAGACCCAGGCGCTCGCGGCGCAGCCTTCGGCCAGCGTTTCCACGATGCGGGAGAACACGTCGAAGCCCAGTTGGCAGCCGCCGAACCGGCGGGGCTGCAAGGCGCGCACGATGCCGGTGCGATGGAAATCGGCGATGGTCTCGTCCGGGATGCGGCGGCCGGCATTCGCGGCAGGTTCGCGTTCAGCCAGAGCAGGGATCAGCGCCTGGGCTGCCGACAGCAATGCGTCGGCGTTTGCGGGCTCGTGTGACATGGGCCTGCCGTTGATGCAGCGGCGATGGTTCAGACAGGGCTTCGCGCTGTCAAGCAAGCGAACGCTGGTGCGTACCGCCTGTTGCAAGACGCGCGATCCCAATGCGGGTGCGCGCAGGGTTGGTGTGGCGGCTGCGCGCGAAATCAATGAGATACCAGCGGCCCGACGATAGACCGATGAGTCAAGAGGCCGGGCCGCTGGTATCAGCCATCAACCGTGCTGATCCCCGAAGAAGCGCAGGAACCAGTCCAGCACCTGCTCGGGCGCTTCCTCATTCACATAGTGTCCGCTGGGGAGCGCTTCCCCGCGCACATCCTCCGCCCGCCGGCGCCACAGGGCGAGCGGATCGGCGAAGCGCCGGCCGACGGTGCTGGTGTTTCCCCACAACACAAGGATCGGCATCTTCAGCTTGCGGTCGAGGTCCGCGGTGTCGAGGTCGCAATCTATGGTCGCGGCGGCGCGGTAGTCGCCGCACGAGCCGCGGATCGTCTTCTCATTGAAGCAGCGGACATACTCATCCCAGACGGGCTGCGGGATGTGGTTCAGGTCGGCGGTCAGCTTCAGCAATTTCTTGCGCATGAACCAGTCGGCCGGGACGCTGCTCATCATGCGTTCGGGGAAATCTGACGGCTGCGCCATGAACGGCCAGTGCCAGCCGCCGATCGCGCCGTCCTTGTCCATCGCGGCCCACATGTCGAGCGTCGGTACGATGTCGATGATCGCCGCTTTGATCACCTTGTCCGGATGGTCGAGGCACATGCGGTGGGTCGTTCGCCCGCCGCGGTCCTGGCCGGCCACGAAGAACCGGTCATAGCCCAGCGCCTGCATGACCTCGACCTGGTCCTGCGCCATGGCGCGGAAGGAATAGTTGGAATGATCGGGTTCCTCGGGCGGTGCGGAACTGTCGCCATAGCCGCGCAGGTCGGCAGCCACGACATGGAACCGTTCGGCAAGCCGCGGTGCCACCTTGTGCCAGGCGACGTGCGTCAGCGGGTTGCCGTGCAGCAGGAGCAGCGGCGGTCCGCTGCCGCCATGCCGCAGGCGGATCCGCGCCCCGCTGGTCTCGATATCGGTCAGCGTGAAGCCCGGCATGAATTCCATGAACTGTTCCCACTTTTCGGAGTCCGCACCGCGCGGGCATTGAAGTATGTCAGCCGCCCGGGCGGCGTGCCAAATCGCCCGCGTCAAGGGAAGGGCGGTCGCGCGGCCGGGCCGGGAAGTTCCGGCAGCGCGGGGATATCACCCTGATCTTGCCGTTTTTGTCGCGCAAGAGACGCACCGTGGAGTCATCCCGCACAGTCTTGCCCAATGCGCGTTCCGGCGTTCCCGCCGGAGTGAGTGTCGTTGGCGGCCTGGGCGGTGCATTGGGATGCCCATTACGTCAAGGCCGCCGGGTCATGCCCGAGGCGTTGCTTTGGTGGGCGTGCCTGATTGCGCTCTGCGTCCTGCTGCTGGTGCCGCTGCTATTGGTGGATGTGCCGCCGCTGCTCGACTATCCAAATCATCTGGCGCGGCTTGTCGTGCTCGCTTCCGGCGTGTCCGATCCGCACCTTTCCCGCTTCTATGCCCCGCGCTGGGGGATCATCCCGGACCTCGGCATCGACCTGATCGGTCCGCCGCTGCTGCGCATTCTGCCGGTGCACGTTGCCGGCCGCATTGTTCTTGCCGTCGTTCTGCTGCTGCCGGTTCTTGGCAGCGTCGCGTACAGCCGGGCGGTGCTGAAACGGCGATCGTTTTGGGTATTGGGCAGCGGACTGGTCGCTTATGGCGGCACCTTTCTGCTCGGCTTCCTGAATTTCGATGCGTCAGTTGGACTGGCGCTGCTGTTCGCAGCCGGATGGGTGCGCTGGCGGGAGCGGTATCCCTGGCGCACCCTTGCCCTCGCGGTGCCAGGTTCGGTCGCGCTGTTCTTTTGCCACCTGATGGGGGTCGTGCTTTTCGGCCTGCTGATCGCCGCGCACGACGCGGCGTGCCTCTGGCGCGGACGGAGCGAAGACCTGCTCCGCGACGCCGCCTCACGGATCGGCGCGTTGCTGATCGTGGCGGCGGCGCCCGGCCTGCTTTACCTGACCTCGGCGCTGCATGCCGAGGATGGCCCGACCAGCTTCCTTTCGCTGTTCGGCAAGCTGAGGCAATCGTTGCTGCCTTTTGTGAATTATTGGCTGCCGCTCGACATCGCAGCGGCGCTGCTGGTGGTTTTCATCCTGGTTGGAACCCTGCTGCGCCGGCGATGTTGCGTGCCGCTCTCGTCCCGCATTGTACTGGGCGTGTTGCTGGTGGCGTACCTGGCTGCTCCGTTCGGCTACAAGGGGACTTCGAACCTGGACAGCCGCTTTGCGGTGATGTTCGTCCTGCTGCTGTTCGCGGGCACGGCGCCGGATCGTCTGCCGCGGCCTGTGGCCCGCACAATGGGTTGCCTGCTGATCCTCGTTTTCACGATCCGCATGGCGGTGCTCGCCTCGGCCTGGTCCGGCCACAACGCAGACCTTGCCGCCTTCCGCTCGGTCATTCGCGCCGTTCCGCCTGGCAGCACCGTGTTCCTGGCGGCGGCTAACACGACCAAGGCTTATCGCGCGCATCAGCCGGTGGCACGCCGGCTTTCCAATGGCGAGACCACCGACACACATCTGGCCGCGCTGCTGCCGATCGAGCGCGGCGCGTGGTGGCCGTTCCTGTTCGATAATCTGTCGCAGCAACCGGTCATGACGCGGGAGCCGTACCGCTCCCTGGCGCTGCGCACCGGCGGCATGCCTGACGCGGCAGCCCTGACCCGACCGGGCGCCGTCGATCTGTGCGGCTTCGACTATCTCTTGTTGCTGCATGCGGGGGCTGAACCACACCTCGCTGCGCTTCTGCCGGAGCGCCTGCGCCTGCTCGCGGCGTCCGACATGGCGGCATTGTTCCGCGTCAAGCCCGATCCCGTCTGCTCACCTGCCGCGGCCAGATAGGCCAGGTTCGGATACGGCGGTTGCAGGCGCTTTAACCGCGAAGCGATGGATTGCGCCACTGGATGAAACGGCTCAGGGTCCGGCGCCGGCGGGCGAGGGGCCGCACGCCGCAACTGCAAGCCCGGGGGACTGCCATGCCTGTCATCGAGACCGCTCTGACTCGCCTGTTGGGGATCGAGCATCCGATCCTGCTGGCCCCGATGGGGTCCGCCGCGGGTGGCAAGCTCGCTGCGGCGGTCACGCATGCCGGCGGGCTGGGCCTGGTGGGATCGGGCTATGCCGATGCGGGTGCCATCCGGCGTGAACTGGCGGAGGCCGGCAATGCGCGCGTCGGCATCGGCTTCATCCTGTGGGCGCTGGAGAAGAACCCGGCGGCGCTGGATGTGGCGCTGGATGCGAAGCCTGCGGCGGTGATGCTGTCGTTCGGCGATCCGACGCCGTTCACCGGCCGGATCAAGCAGGCGGGGTGCAAGATCATCTGCCAGGTGCAGACCCTGGCGCAGGCGAAGGAGGCCGCGGCAGCGGGGGCCGACATCATCATCGCGCAGGGCCGCGATGCGGGCGGCCATTCCGGCACGGTGCGGGGGACAATGGGTCTCGTGCCGGCGGTGGTGGATGCGGTGGCGCCGATCCCGGTGGTCGCGGCGGGGGGCATCGCCGATGGCCGCGGGCTTGCGGCGGCGCTCTCGCTGGGGGCTGCCGGTGTGTCCATGGGGACGCGTTTCACCGCGTCGCGCGAGTCACTGTGGGATGCGGCGATGAAGGCGAAAACGTTGTCGTCCGGAGGGGACCAGACCGAGCAGACCCGTGTGTTCGACGTCGTGCGCGGCGCTCCCTGGCCGGCGATCTATCCGGGACGCGCGCTGCGCAACGCGTTCTCGGCCCGTTGGCACGGGCATGAGGAGGCGCTGCAGGCCGGCCAGGCAGAGGAGGAGAAGGCTTACCTCGCCACAGCGCCGGACGATTTTTCGGCACGCGTGGTCTGGGCTGGAGAGAGCGTCGATCTGGTGAACGAGATCCTGGGCGCTCGCGAGATCATCGAGCAGACGGTGGCGCAGGCGGCGGCGGTTCTCACGCAGGGGGCGCAGTTGGTGCGGGGCGCCTCGCGTCCGGGTTGATTTGATCGGGCACGCCAGCCGGATCCGTTGCGCGATGTAGCAGCAGTCACTGAAAGAACCTGTAAGTAGACGGTTGTTGCTTGCAAAGTACGGACAGACGGCGTAACCCGTCGTAGTGATGGCACTTGGCCGTCGGGCTGAGGCAGCCGCACGATGACTGATTCCCCTGAAACCATAGAGCAACAGCGGACCATTGCCGACTTCACGTCGGGCTGGACGCAGGCTGTTTCTTTTGCCCAGTTCGATCCGTCTCTTGGCACCTTGACCGGTGTGCGGGTCGCGTTGACCGGCAACGTGACGGGTATCGCGGACATTGAAAACTTGGGTGTGACGGCATCGACCGTCTCATTGGCGCTGCCCAGCGTGATCGATGTTCAGGGGCCGAATGGCCTGTCCGCGTCCGCCTCGCCCGATCCCGCGCATACGGTGAATCTTGGCGCATTCGACGGAGCAGCGGATTTCGGCGGCACATCCGGCGCGGTCGTCGCAGGATTTTCGGATACGCAAACCGCTGTGGGGACCCTGGCGCTCGGTGCCGACCTGAGCGATTTCGTCGGGGCCGGGACGGTGGCGCTGGCGGCGCGCAGCAGCAGCAGTGCCGACGAAACGGGTGGCGGCAACCTGCTCAGCAGGATGCTTGCAAGCGCGGGTGCGAAGATCACGTTGGACTACGAGTATGTTCCCAACACACCGGACAACGGTGGGTCGGACGCCGGTGATGTGACATACAATTTCGTGATTGATGTCAACGACGTCAGTTTGCTTGCCGGACCGTTCGCGAACGCCGTCACCGCCGAGGCTCAAAGCTTTACCACTGCGGACAGCACGACTGGCTGGCGCACCTCATTGCCAGTTGCCAAATTTGATCCGTCACTTGGCACGCTGGATGCAGTTGACATCAAGCTGACGGGTGACATTGCGGCATCGGTTGCGGCGGAGAACCTCGGCGATACAGCCATGACGTTTTCCGCCAGTCAGGCAGCAGCCATTACGATCGCACTGACTAATGACACGACGTTCGGTGCCTCGCCTTATGCGATGGATTCGACGACCCTTGCCGCGTT
This sequence comes from Acetobacteraceae bacterium, assembly GCA_035606775.1. Classification (GTDB taxonomy): domain Bacteria; phylum Pseudomonadota; class Alphaproteobacteria; order Acetobacterales; family Acetobacteraceae; genus Rhodopila. The sequence continues at coordinate 20,609 of DATNEJ010000359.1, forward strand.
CGACGGCAACGCAGATTTCGCCGGCACATCCGGCCACACCGACAACAATATCACGAACCCCTATAGCGGATTCACCACCGCAAGCGGCGAAGATCAGGTGACCGATTACGGGGTGCTCACCGCATTTACCGGTACCGGAACGTACGACCTGCCCATCAGCTCAACTGGCACGTCAGTTACCCACGGTCAGGCCGGCCTCCTTTCGGAGCTGACGCAGAAATCGGGCGCCGCCGTGACGGTCGCTTATATCTATACCCCAGTGGGCAGCGAAGGCAGCGAAACCCTGCCTTGCTTCGCGGCCGGCACAAGCATCGCCACCGAACAGGGCAGCGTCCCGGTCGAAGCGTTGTCGGTCGGCTGCCAGCGCGTGACCCTGGCGAGTGGTGGCACAGCGCCGATCAGGTGGATCGGCCATCGGCACATCGACTGCACCCGTCATCCCAAGCCGGAGGCTGTGTGGCCGGTGCGCGTGTGCGCCGGCGCAATTGCGGATTCTGAACCAGCGCGCGATCTGCTGCTGTCGCCCGACCACGCGATTTATGTGGACGGCGTGCTGATCCCGATCCGCCGTCTGATCAACGAAACGACAATCGTGCAGGAGCCGCGGGACTCCGTGCAGTATTTCCATATCGAGCTCGACCGCCACGACATTCTTCTGGCGGAAGGTCTTCCGGTCGAAAGCTTCCTCGATACCGGAAACAGGAATCAGTTCAGCAACGGCGGCAGAGTTGTGCAACTGCATCCCAGCTTCGCCGCATTGACCTGGGATGCGAAAGCCTGCGCACCGCTGGTCGTCACCGGGCAGGTCTTCGCCAGGGTCAAGCGAAAGTTGGACAGACGCGCACGCCGGTCCTGCCGCTCGGCGGCTGATGAGCCTGCCGCTGGTTCGGCTGTAAAGCGCCCCGCCATACCCGATGCCGCTCGGGTCGCCCGCCGCCAGCAAGCTGCGCGCGCGATCCCCGGCGGCAGCCAAACCCGACACTGGCTGCGTCGCGATCAAGACGCGTTCCTGTCGGGATATCTGCCGAGCTGAACCGGTCAACTTCGCTCATCGACGCCCTGTCCATGGGGGAACCTTCCGCGACGTGCCGTAGGCAGCCATTGGGCTGATCGCTATCATCCGGGCCACCCGAACACTCGCACGTTCGGAAGGAAGCGCCCGCATGACCTGGTCGATCGTCGCCCATGATCCCAACACGGACGCGTTTGCTGTCGCCATTGCTACCAAAGCCTTTGCGGTCGGCGCCTCTTGTCCGTTCGTGCGCGCGGGGGTTGGTGCCGTCTCGACGCAGTCCATGACCAACCGCTATCTTGGGCCGGCCGTGCTGGATGCGATGGCGCGCGGATTGCCGCCCGCGGCAGCGATCGAGGGCGCGCTCGCCGGCGACGAAGGCCGCGGCATCCGGCAGGTTCACGCCGTGGACCGACATGGTCGCACCGCGGCCTGGACCGGCGCCAACTGTGTCGAATGGTGCGGCAGCGTTGCCGCGGGCGGCATCAGCGTCGCCGGCAACATGCTGGCGGGCGAGGCAACGATCACCGCCACTCTGACGGCATGGAAGGCGAGGCCGGACATGCCGATGCCCGATCGGTTGATGGCAGCGATGGAGGCGGGAGAGGCCACCGGCGGCGACCGGCGCGGCAAGCAGTCGGCGGCCATGGTCATCGCGACGACCGAAGACTTTCCCGACCTGAATTTGCGCGTTGACGACCATCCCAAACCGCTTGCGGAACTGCGGCGCCTGCTGGGCGTGTGGCGGCAGGAAGGCCTGCCGCGTCTCGGTATCGCGCCGAGCAAAGCCAGCCCTTCCGGGTTGACCGACCTGGATGCGATCGAGGCGGGATGGATTGCCCGTGGCCTGGACCTGCGGTTCCGGCGATAAGGAACGGGCGCGGCCTGGAGGAAGGATGAACCGATGGACAGAACATCACCCACACAGACGATCTCCTGCAACGGCCGGTCCTATGCGTGGCCGAAAGTGCCCACCGTGGTGATCTGCATTGACGGCTCCGAGCCAGGCTATATCGAGGCGGCGATCGAACGTGGGTTGGCACCCAATCTGGCGCGCCTGATGCGCGAGGGTGCCAATACGACCGCGCTTTCCGTGATCCCGAGCTTCACCAATCCGAACAACATCTCGATCATCACCGGCCGTCCGCCGGCGGTGCATGGCATCGCGGGCAACTACTTCTATGACCGTGCCACCGGCGAAGAGGTCATGATGAACGATGCCCGCTTCCTGCGCCCGGGCGTCACGACGATCATGCAGATGTTTGAGGCGGCGGGCGCCAGCGTCGCGGTGGTCACTGCCAAAGACAAGCTGCGTACTCTCCTCGGATATGGGCTCGATATGGCGCGCGGCCGGTCCGTCGCGTTTTCTTCGGAGAAGGCCGACAAGGCCACGCGCGCCGAACATGGCATCGACAATGTGCTTGCCTTGGTCGGCCTGCCCTTGCCGGAGGTCTATTCCGCCGACCTGTCGGAATTCGTGTTCGCGGCGGGCGTAAAGCTGCTGGAAACCCGTCGTCCGGACCTAATGTATCTGTCCACCACAGATTACGTGCAGCACAAGGCGGCGCCGGGCTCGGATATGGCGAACGCCTTCTATGCCATGCTGGACCGTTATGTCGGCATTCTGGATGCGGCCGGCTGCGTGCTGGTGCTGACGGCTGATCACGGCATGAACGACAAGCACCGCGCGGATGGCGAGCCGGACGTGATCTATCTGCAGGACCAGTTCGATGCATGGTGCGGGGAGAAGGCCGCGCGCGTCATTCTGCCCATCACCGATCCCTACGTTGCCCATCACGGGGCACTCGGGTCCTTTGCCACGGTCTATCTGCCGGATAACGCTGATGCGGTCGATATCCTGGGACGGCTGAGAGACCTGCCGGGGATCGAGGTCGCCCTCGATTCCAGGGAGGCGTGCGCGCGGTTTGAGCTGCCGCCCGACCGGATCGGCGACATCGTCATGCTTTCGACCCGTCACAAGGTTCTCGGCACAAGCCGAGCGCGGCATGATCTGTCGGGGCTGACCGAACCGCTGCGCTCGCATGGTGGCCTGACCGAGCAGACCGTGCCGATCATTGCCAACAGGCGGATCACGGTGCCGCCGGGTCGGGTGCTGCGTAACTTCGACGTTTTCGATATTGCGTTGAACATGGTGCACTGACCGTACCGGAACCTGTCGCCGACAGCAGCGGACATGCGGGGAGGTTCGCGTGAAGCATCTGCGGGTGAATGACTACGACATGGCCTATAGCGAGGCTGGTCAGGATGAGGCGCTGGTCTGCGTGCATGGCTCGCTGTGCGACTACCGCGTCTGGGCGCCGGTGGTCGCGCCGCTGTCGGCCCGGCACAGGGTGATCGCGGTCAGCCTGCGGTATTTCTATCCCGACCGCTGGGATGTCGGCCGCCAGCCGCCCTATACCATCGCGCAGCACGTCGCCGACATGATCGCGTTCATCGCTGCGCTGGGCGCCGGGCCGGTAAACCTGATGGGACATTCCCGCGGCGGCCATATTGCCTTTCGTGTCGCGCAGCGGCGCCCCGACCTGATCCGCAAGCTGGTGCTTGCGGAACCCGGGGGCGATCTCGATTCGTCGCTGGCGCCTGGAGAGGCTCAGGGACCA
>DATNEJ010000388.1:0-14112 GCA_035606775.1 Acetobacteraceae bacterium
GATGCGATGGCCAGCCAGGGCGTGGAAGTCATTTCCTGCACCCACTGGGCACATGGCGGCGCGGGTGCCGAGGCACTGGCCCGCGCGGTCGTGAAACGCATCGACAGCCACGAGGCGGAATACAAGCCGCTCTATCCGCTGGACCTGAAGCTGGCTGACAAGATTCGCACGATCGCGCAGCAGATCTACCGCGCGTCCGACATTTCCGTTTCCGACGCGGTGGCCCGCCGTCTGAAGGGGTTCGAGGATGCCGGCTTCGGCAATGTACCCGTCTGCATCGCCAAGACACAGTACAGCTTCACTTCCGACCCGACGGTGATGGGTGCCCCGACCGGCCATACATTACCGGTCCGCGAGGTTCGCCTGTCAGCCGGCGCCGGATTCGTGGTGGCGATCTGCGGCGACATCCTGACGATGCCGGGGTTGCCCCGCGCGCCGTCCGCGGAAGGAATCCACCTGCGCGAAGACGGGGAGATCGAAGGCCTTTCCTGACGCCGGTTTCCAAGCCGCCTAGCACGGTTGCTGGCGCATCGCTGCCAACAGGGGTGATGTGCCCGGAATCCTTCAAGATTCCGGGCACAGGGCGCGCTGGCTTGGTGGATGGCGGCGCCCCGTGCAACGATGCATTTTGACAGTCACGCTTTGTGACCGTTTGTATGGCGCAACACTGTGCCGCTGAGAATCCGTGCCGCTGAGAATCCGGGAGGCGAAAATGGATTTCGGCTATTTCACGCTGAGCGACAATCACTACGAAAACAACAGCCGCGCTGCCAATCAGTTCATCACCGACATCCTCGACGAAGCCGTCTACGCCGAAGAACTTGGATTTCATTCCGCCTGGATCGGTGAGCACCATTTCAATTCTTTGGGGGTTCTGTCGTGCCCGGACCTGCTCCTGGCCAGCGTGGCGACCCGGACCAGGCGCATCCGTCTCGCACCTGCCATCACGGTCCTGCCTCTGCACCATCCGATCCACGTGGCCGAACAATGGGCAACACTGGACCTGCTGAGCCACGGCCGCGTCGATTGGGCCGCCGGACGCGGCTACGACCGCCGCGAATATCAACCGTTCAATGTATCATTCGCGGACAATCAGGCAATCTTCGAAGAGGGCATGGAACTGGTTCAGCGCCTGTGGCGGGCCGGCGGCGAGCGCATCTCGCACAAGGGCAGATACTACCAGTTCACCGACGTCCGCATTACGCCGCAGCCAGTACAAGATCCGATCCCGAGCTACGTCGCTTCATTCTCACAGCCATCCGTCGAGTTGGCCGCCCGCCTTGGCTGCGGCCTGGTCGTTGCTCCCTTCGCCGCCGCAATGACGTTCGGCGGCCTAAAGCAGGTTGCAGACCTGTATCACGCGTGCTGCGCCAAGGCAGGTACCACGCCGAAGCGCCTGATATGCAGCTACTTCACGCATTTTGCCGATGACAGGCAGCAGGAAGCCGCGCAGCGGGCGCGGCAGATCCGCTACTACCGGGAATGCGTGATTCCGTCCTTTCCCGGTGACCCAAAGACCGCACCGCCAAGCTATCGCTACTTCATCGGTATGGTAGAGCGGCTGAAGAACGTGCAGCCGGCGGACCTGACCGAAAACTCCGTGCTACTGGGTACGTCGCAGCAGATCATCGACGTCCTCAAAAAGGTCGAAGCAGCGGGCTTCGATGAGGTGATTCTCTATTTCAATGTAGGAATGAAGCCGCATGGTCAGGTGATGGACGAGATGGCCAGATTTGCCGCCGAGGTCGCACCATCGTTTGCGTTCCGAACCGGCTGATAAGCCGGCGGATATGCTGACGCCTCTGCTGGTCGCTGCATCGACCTGACTCCAGGAGCCCGCAACCAACCTGCGATCAGGCGACGGCTGCAGGGTTGACAGCAATGCGAGCATTCAGCGCATCGGTCAGCGCCTGCCGCCGATCCCACAGCGAACGGTACCAGGCGATGCGCGCCGCAACCTGATAGGCCAGCATCCGTTCACCGGCCACGTAACGCCGGGCGGCGTCGCCGATTCCACGCGCAAGCTCCGGCATCGCGACCATGCGCAGCAGCCGCGCATGCAGCTCCTGCGCATCGCGGAACAGCAGCCCGGTGACACCATCGTCGATGCTGTCCTCGTAAACCACGGCGCTTGCCAGCGGCGCGACACGGCACGCACCGGCCTCGATGAATTTCAGATCGGACTTGGCCCGGTTGAAGGCGTTGTCGCCCAGCGGCATCAGGGAGATTTCGCAACGGCCGAGCAGGTCCATGTAGGTGGGGTAGTCGCAGATCGGCGTGAAGGTCTTGTGCGACGTTTCCAGCGCCTCAAAGAACTGCGTGTCGTGCACAACGTGGAACCGGAGCCGGGCACCCGCCGCGGTGCTGACCGCGTTGATCGCCGGCATCAGCTCGCGCCAGTCCTGTTCGCGATTGAGCGCGCCGAAGAAACAGGTCAGCGGCTGGCCCTCAGTGAAGTTTCTAACCTCCGGCAAGGAAGCAATCGCATTGGGAAAGACCGCAATCTCCGGATTGTGCCGCCGTAGCACTTCCGCCAGCGCCGGCGTGCTGGTCTGCACGGCGTGGACCCCGCGGAACGACAACTGGTCGGGGTCCTGCATCGACTGAAAGAAGTCCGGATGGTCGTCGAATTCGGTCACCACCAAATAGCCGGCGTCCATCAATGTCCGCAGCGTTTGCCGCCCCTGCTCGCCGGACAGCGACGGCCTGTGCAGGATGAAGATGCGCGGCGTTGCGTCGGCGGGCTTCCCGACCTCGATCCGGTCCGTCACCTGCACGGAGACCTGCGGGTCAGTTCCCATTGCCTGCAGCGGTTGCAGCACCCTGACATGCGACACGCCGCCCACCGGCGCGAGCATGTTGCCGGCCAGCAGCAGCCGCTGCTGCGGCTGCCTGCGCACCCGCCAGATATATTGCAGCGGCGCGGCGCGGCGCGCGTAGGCTTCGCTGTCGATGCCCAGCGCTGCCAGACCCGGCGCGAGGGCCGAGGCAAACTGCCGGGACCGCTCCGCATCGAACACCCGTGGATGGACATCGCACAGCGACAGGCCCGTGCCAACCAAGCCGCGCCGCATGCTTTCAAGGCTGAACCACCGCAGATGCGTCGCATCCAGCAGTCCGCTCGGCTCGTAATCCCAGGTGCCACGCAGCAGACGATCGGCAAAGCTCCAGTGTTCGATGTTCGGCACGCAGATCAGCATGCTCCCGTTGGGGCTGAGCAAGCCCGCATGGCGGCGGATCAGACCCCACGGGTCCTTCAGATGCTCCAGGATGTCGCCGTAGACGATGCAGTCGATGCCCTCGGCAACGTCGAACGGCATCGGATCGGCTTCCACGTCCGCGACCGCCACCCCATCCAGCCGGTCCCTCGCGTTAGCGACGGACTCCGGGTCCTTGTCGATGCCCAGCAGACGTGCGGTCGGATTCAGTCGCCGGAACGCGGCCAGCAGGTCACCCGCACCGCAGCCGACATCAAGCACGACGCGCGCCCACAGCGGAATCCGCAGCAGCAGGTCCATCGGCGGTGTTCGTGGCGATACGGGCGTGGCGGCAGGCGGCATCCGCGAAGGTCGCTCTTGCAAGATTGGGCGGCGGAGCCATCAGGCTATCGGCCGGTTGCAGGCTGGTAGGCGAATTCCCGCTGAAGACGCAAGGAAGATCGGTTGATTGCATCGCCACGCTCTCATAACGATCGGGGGAGCGCAGTCGGCTGGTGGAGATACCACCGGCGAGAAAAGCTCATCCCGCTGCCACGGTCCCGTCGTCCCCGCGCGGCCGGTGCGGACGCCATCCCAGCGCGGCGCGAATGAACCCGGCGGCATAGGCCAGCCGCCAGCGCGGCGCGATCAGCCAGGGCGCGCGCGGCGGGATCAGCGCAGCCGGGGCACAGACCATCGCGACCACAAGGCGGCGCGGCAGCTCGCGCCATACGGCTTCAGGCCGCCTGAGCCTCCGTCTCGTCAGCACCGTCGACACACCCTGCCAGTACAGCCGCGCCAGCAGCCACGCGGGATTCAGCCGCTCGGCCTGGATCCGGTGATGCACCACGATACGCGAATCGTAGCGCACGGAGCAGCCGGCTTCCTGCATCCGGCCGGCAAGCTGCACCTCCTCATCCGATAGCAGCATCGTGCCGCGGCGCCCTGCCCCCACGCCGAACCCGCCGGCGGCAAGCAGCGCCGGTACGTGCACCGCCATATTGGCGCCGTAGGGCTGCAATTCGTTCGGCAGGGCGCCGGTCCAGCATTCGCCGCGCCCTTCGTGCTCAATGATCGACAGAACGCCGCGCAGCGACGCGGGCCACCAGGCCGGCAGCGGCGCTTCCCACTGCGGCAGGATGCGGCCCCCGATCATCCCCGGCTTCGACCCTGGTTCGGCGATCGCCGCCAGGATCGCCGCCACCCAGTCGTCCGCCGGAACCGCGTCGTCGTCGATATAGGCGATGTAGGCGGCACGGGTGGCCTGGGCGCCGGCGTTACGTGCCGCGCTAATGCCCGGCTGGTCCACCCGTACCAGCGTGGCGCCGGCCTGCGCAGCGCACCGAACCAATTCCGCGGCCACCCCAGGAGTCGAGGCGCTATCCACGATCAGGATGTCGAAGCAGGCGCGGTCCGCGGTCTGGCGCAGCAGGCCAGCCAGGCAGTCCCCGAGATACCCGGGACGGTTATGCGTGCAGATGCAGACCGTGAGGTTCATACCGGAGGCTAGGCCGCCGGACCTTGACGAAGGCTTAAGGCGCGATCGTCGCCCGTGGAGTCGCCAAATATCTCACGATCAAACCGCGCGTCAGAGCGTGATCGTCGTAGGCGGAATCGCCTGAGACGCGAATCACGCGATCAAACAAAGGGGCAGAGCCACGCTCAGCGGCCCACCCCGTGGTACTGAAGCCCGGCCTCCCGCATCGCTGCCGGATCGTAGACGTTGCGCAGATCGACCAGCACATCGCCGCGCATGGCAGCGCGCAGGCGATCCGGCGCCAGAGCGCGGAATTCGTTCCACTCGGTGATCAGCACCAGCGCGTCCGCCCCTGTGGCCGTGTCGAGCGCGTCCCGGCAGTAGGTCACCTGCTCGGGCAGCAGGGCGCGCGCCTGCTGCATCCCCTCGGGATCGAACGCCCGGACGGTGGCGCCGTCGCCCACAAGGCGCGACACGATCGACAGGGACGGCGCCTCCCGCATGTCGTCGGTCTCCGGCTTGAACGTCAGGCCCAGCACGGCGATGGTCTTGCCGCGGACAGAGCCGCCGCAGGCGGCAATAACGCGCATGGCCATGCCGGATTTCCGCGCGTCGTTGACCGCGACCGTGGCTTCGACAAGGCGGGAGGGTGCGCCGTAGTCCTGCGCGGTGCGCACCAGCGCCAGCGTGTCCTTGGGGAAGCAGGAGCCGCCGTAGCCCGGACCCGGATGCAGGAACTTCCGGCCGATCCGCCCGTCCAGGCCGATCCCGCGCGCCACGTCATGAACATCGGCGCCCACCCGTTCGCACAGATCGGCCATCTCGTTGATGAACGTCACCTTCATCGCCAGGAACGCGTTCGCGGCATATTTGGTGAGTTCGGCCGTCTCGATCCCGGTGAAGACGATCGGTGCCTCGATCAGGTAGAGCGGCCGGTAGAGCCGGCCCAAAACCTCCCGCGCACGGTCCGATTCCGCGCCGATCACCACCCTGTCCGGCCGCATGAAATCGCCGATCGCATTGCCTTCGCGCAGGAACTCCGGATTGGAGGCCACGTCGAAATCCAGATCCGGCCGCGTGGCACGGACGATTTCGGCAATGCGCCGTCCTGTTCCGACCGGCACCGTCGATTTGGTGACGATCACCGCGTAGCCGGTCAGTGCCCGGGCAATTTGCTCCGCCGCCGCGTAGACGTAGCGCAGGTCGGCATGCCCGTCGCCGCGTCGCGTTGGCGTGCCTACAGCTATGAACACCGCCTCCGCTCCTTCGAGGCCTCGGGCAAGGTCGGCGGTGAATGACAGCCGCCCGGCCTGGACATTCCCCTGCACCAGCTTGTCGAGGCCCGGCTCGTAGATCGGGATGCCGCCGGCCTGCAAAGCAGCCAGTCTGTCGGCATCGGTCTCCACCACCGTGACGTCGGTGCCGAATTCGGCGAAACAGGCGCCTGAGACGAGGCCGACGTAACCGCCGCCGATCATCGCGATTTTCAACGCAGGACGCTCCTTCTGCCGTCAGGCGTGGCGATTCAGCACATCGCCCGGAAGGATACCAGCAGTAACGATTGGAGTTGCCTGAAAGGGGAACCCATTTACCTCGTCGGCTTGGAGCCGACTGTCTCCGGCCGTGGCACAAATATGCTCCAACCCATGGCTTGGGAGCCTCCGTTGGTCGTTTCGTCACTTGGCCCAACCGCCAGGCGCACGGCCGCACGCGCCCATGTTATACCAGCGGCCCGGACTCTTGACTCATCGGTCGATTGTCGGGCCGCTGGTATCTCATTGATTTCGCGCGCAGCCGCCACGCCAACCCTGCGCGCATACCAGTCAGTCCTGCGGGCTGCTGGTATTACTATCGCCGCCAGCGTGGCCCGAGGCGTTCCACGGTATCGGGATGCCGGCCGAAAATCTCTTTCACCACCATTTCGAGTTCACCGCGTAGCGTCTCTGACGCATGCCCAATAATGCCATGGCCGGGCGTGGCGAGATGAGGGAACCAGTCGGAGTCCACAGGGATGTATGCGATCCGGCGAAGGTCCAGCACAAAGGCCTTGCTCTGTCCGGTGGCTCTCGCCTGCTCAAGGGTGAAAATTCGGACACCGCGAGGAATCCCGCCGATCCATGGCCGTGTCGTCGTGTACGCCACCATGGCACCAACGCCCCAAGCATCGGCCACCGTGACGAGGACATAGCCCGTATGCGGCGGGCCGGGCGTAAGCGGGTCCTCGTGCTCAGGGAACGCGCACCACACGAACTGCCCTGCCAGAATAGGAGTGCCGGTCAGTATCGTGCCTCGACGATTGATGCCTGCTTAGCTCGCGGGCCCGGCGACCCGAAATCAGTCGCATTTGTCTCCCCCGCCCGGCCGATCAGGACATTGTGGTTGTCATCTCGCAGGTGTGGACGCTTCTGCCCGTGAAGCCGCTGGATGAGGAGGCATGTATGGTAGACCAACGCGTAGCTGATCGGCCTCCGGGAATTGGATGCACTATGGTGGATCGGCGCCGGGCGCATTCCGGAAAGGTGCCGGAATCGACATGGCTGCATTGACCCGGCCGCTCGCATGGCGAACATAATCCGCTGAAAACTCTTGCGCTGAGAGGGCAGGGAACCGATTCTACGAGCCATGAAGATCAGGGGCCGTAAAGTCCGTCTCGACACGCCAGGGGCGACGCAACCGCCCCAAGTGCGCGCTGCGCCGGGCATGGTGGACCGAAAGATGATGGTGGTGCGCCGAGAAGGTGAGTCGGACGCACAGTACCGGTCCAGGCAGGCGTTGTTCGAACTTCTGCTTGCTGACGCAAAGCGCGCCTGATCGCCGCACACTGTGCCGTCTACGCAGCCAGCCCGAAATCCGCGCTGTGGCTCACGGCTCAACAGCAAGCTCTCCCCAGAGCGCTTTTCGCCATTCTGGCAGGGCCGCTGCGGCAGTCAGGGTCTGCTGAGGCCACGTTTCACACTGCGGCCGCCACGCGCGCCCTGACATCTACGTCATGCCGACCGCCACCGTCACCAGGATGCCGCCGTCGCTCAGGACGATCCTGTCGCGGATAAACAGGCGCTCCTCCAGGCGGCGCAAGGCCGCGTCAAGCTGCTCGGGCGTCAGCGACAGGTTGTGCCCGCGCATGGCAGCATGGACATCGGCCTGAAATCGCGGGCTGCGGGCGGCAACCTCCGTCAGTGCCTCATGCAGTTGCCGATCGGGTCCCGGCCCGCGCTCCGTGTCCCCTGCCAAGGGCGACGCGGGATTGGTGAATTCGGCGCCTGCTTCAATGCGATCGAGCATGGATGGAAACAAGAACATCGGCTCTTCCTCCGACGCGGCCCAGTCGGCGCCGTTTGGTCCGGCAGCTCGAGCACCCTGGGCAGCCTGCTTGGATGTCATTCCCTGTTATCAACTTCCCGTGATAAAGCCGTATGTAACCTACCGCAATAAAAAATCGCAGTCCGCAACACTGACCGCCTGCGCCGACAGGCTAGCGCGGGGCAACGCGGTCCAGACATCACGCGTGCTTGTCGGCAGAATTTTTGCATACATCAAACGAAATACCGAAAGCTGGGAGCGCTACCAGCCTTGCGAGCCGACGGGCTTGGCGCGACCCTGCGTGGGCAAGGAAAAAACGGGAAGCCAACATGGGAGCGATTTTCAACCGGCGCGGCGTTCTGGCCGGGGGATTGGCGTCGGCCGTACTGCCGGCGCGCGTGCGGGCCGCGCAGGCTCAGACCATCCGGATCGGCGTGCTGACCGACATGACAGGCGCTTACGCCGCGAATACCGGCCCAGGCTCGGTGCTTGGCGCCCAGATGGCCGTCGAGGATTTCACCAAGGCGCATCCCTCCATCAAGGCGGAGGTCGTGCAGGCCGACCTGCAACTGAAGCCCGACGTCGCGGTGGCGATCGCCGGGCGGTGGTATGACAGCCAGGGAGTTGACCTGATCACCGACGTGCCGCTGTCTTCAGCCGCATTCGCGATCGGTGACATGGCGAAGGCCAAGGACAAGGTCGCCATCTTTACCGGTGCCGCTTCCGCCGACATCACCGGTCATCATTGCGGACCCAATCATCTGCACTGGGTCTACGACACCTGGTCGATGCCGCATGGCGTCGTGAACGCGGCGGTGAAGGAAGGCGGCGACACCTGGTTCTTCATCACCGCCGACTACGCATTCGGCCATTCGCTGGAAAGCGACGCCGCCAGCTTCGTCGTCGACAGCGGCGGCAAGGTCCTCGGCCAGGCGCTCGCGCCGTTTCCGGGAACCACCGACTTCTCCTCACAGATCGTGCAGGCGCGGGCGAGCGGTGCCAAGGTGATCGGGCTGGCCAACGGCGGCGCCGACACCGTGAGCTGCATCAAGCAGGCGGCCGAGTTCGGCATCACGAAGGGTGGGCAGAAGGTGGCGGGCCTGATCTTCCTGCTGCACGACGTGCATGGCGTGGGGCTGCAGGCCGCGCAGGGTGTGCTGCTGAATGAGCCGTTCTACTGGAACCTGAACGACGGCACCCGCGCCTTCGGCCGTCGCTTCGCCGGGCGCTTCAACAGCGTGATGCCGGGTTCCGTACATGCCGGCCAGTACTCGGCTGTGATGCACTATCTGAAAGCCGTGGCAGCCATCGGTGTCGACAAGGCGAAGGCCAGCGGACGAGCCGTCATGGCGCAGATGCGAAAGATGCCGACCGACGATGCGCTGTTCGGCAAGGGCCAGATCCGCATCGACGGGCGGGTGACCCACGACATGCACCTGTTCGAAGTGAAGTCGCCGGCGCAGTCGAAGGAGCCATGGGACTACTACAATCTGAAGCGCACAATCCCGGCCAGCGAGGCGTTCCGCCCACTCGACAAAGGCGGCTGCCCGCTCGTCCACAGCTGACCGCAACCGCCGGAGTACCGCTCGGCGCGTCCGCCGGCGCATAATCGCCCGATGGACGATCTGCTGAGCGGCCTGACCACCGCCCGCGCGCCGATCCGGTTGGCCGAAGGCGCCGTGGTGTTGCCGGGGTTCGCCACGCCGCACGCCGCCGATCTGCTCGCCGGGATCGCCGTGATCGCGGCCGCGGCGCCGTTCCGGCACATGGTCACGCCGGGCGGCCATACGATGTCGGTGGCGATGACCAATTGCGGCCAAGCCGGATGGATCACCGACCGCTCAGGATATCGTTACGGTGGGCAGGACCCGCAGTCCGGGCGGGATTGGCCACCGATGCCGGCGCTGTTCGTCACGCTCGCTTCGGCGGCGGCCGCCGCGGCAGGGTTCGCCGGCCTCACTCCTGACGCCTGCCTGATCAATCGCTACGCGCCTGGTGCCCGCCTGACCCTGCACCAGGATCGCAACGAACGCGACCTGACCGCACCGATCGTGTCCGTCTCCCTCGGCCTGCCGGCCGTCTTCCTTTTCGGCGGCGCGCGGCGCGGCGACCCCACCCGCCGGATCAGGCTGGAAAGCGGCGACATCGCCGTCTGGGGCGGCCCCGCAAGGCTGGCCTTCCACGGCGTCGCTCCGCTGGCCGACGGGGAGGACAGGCTGACCGGACGATGCCGCATCAACCTGACATTCCGGCGCGCGCTTTGAGGGCATCTACAACGCGCGCACCCAGAACCGATTGACGGTGCCATCGACGAAACCAAGCCGTTCATACAGCGTGCGGGCCGCGCGGTTCGTTTCGACCACCTGCAAGCCGAGCAGCCGAGCGCCCTGCCGTCCCGTCCATGCCTCCAGCGCACCCATGACGGAAGCGGCCCGGCCCTGCCGGCGGGCGTCCTGACGGGTTGCCACACACTCGACAACCGCGCAGTCACCATCGGCCACACACAGCGCCGTGGAGACTGCCCGGCCGTCTCGGCGGCATCTGAAAAAGGCACGCGGCGCCGGGATGGTTTCCAGAATCCGCCTGTTGACCGCGCGGCGATTCTCGGTGATCGCGCCAAGATAAACCGTGCGCCACTCCTCGTCCGCTACATCCGAGATCGTAACGTCCTCGGGCGACGCCACGGGATGCACCCGCTTGAACATGGTGACGGTCGTCTCGCCACCGACGTACCCGCGCGCATCCAGCACCGCGTCGAGGCCGGATGGTGCCCCGGCGCCAAACGTATGAATCTGAGCGCGCGCGGCTTTTGCCGCGTAACGGCGCTCGATCTCACTCAACGCCGCGATGGGATCGCTACCTGTGAAGTCGATCGTCGAGACGGAATTTGCGCGCTGCGAGCCGCCACCCGAGTAACGCCACAACCATCCGTCAACCAACGCGGTTTCAAAGGCCGGCCATGCCCTGACATGAAGCCTCTCCATTCGCCTCAGGTCGTCACGAGTCAGGTCCATTCGCACTCCTCTCGCGCTTGCATGCCGGCCCAGGCTGGCCCAGCATCCCAGAAAGCATATTCCAGGAGGATTGAATGCCGGCGTTCGATTTGGTCATCCGAGGCGGGACCGTGGTCGATGGCACCGGGCGCGCGCCCGTGGAAGCCGATGTCGGAATCAGCGGCAACCGCATCGCGGCGATCGGCAAGGGCGTCGGCGCCGGCGCCGGCGCGCAGGAGGTCGATGCGAAAGGCAAGCTGGTCACGCCCGGCTTCGTGGATATCCATACGCATTACGACGCGCAGGCCGTGTGGGACAGCCACCTGACCCCGTCGTCGTTGCACGGTGTCACCACAGCCGTCATGGGGAATTGCGGCGTCGGTTTCGCTCCCTGCAAGCCCGCCGACCGGGAGAAGCTGATCGAGCTCATGGAAGGCGTCGAGGATATTCCCGGCGCGGTGATGCACGAAGGCCTGAAATGGGAGTGGGAGTCCTTCGGGGACTATCTGGGCGCGCTGGAGCGCAGGAAGCGCGACATCGATATCTGCGCGCTGCTGCCGCACGCCGCGGTGCGCGTCTTCGTCATGGGCGAACGCGCGATCAACCTGGAAAACGCCAACCAGGCGGATATCGCGCAGATGCGCGACATCGCCCGAGACGCGATGGAGGCCGGCGCGTTCGGCTTCTCCACCTCCCGCAGCCTGTCGCACAAAACGCTGAAAGGCGACCCCACGCCGACCTTGCGCGCGCAGGAAGATGAGCTGCGCGGCATCGCGATGGGGATGAAGGATGCCGGCCAGGGCATGCTGGAAATCGTCTCCGAATGGGCACCGGACCACAACGCGGAATTCGCGATGATCCGCCGCGTCGTCGAATCCTGTGGCCGGCCCGCGGTGTTCACCCTGACCCAGCGTCATTCGCGGCCGGAGGTGTGGCGCGACCTGCTGGATCACGCCGACCAGGCCAATCGCGACGGGTTGTCGATCCGCCCGGTGTTTGCACCGCGCGCCATCGGCGTGCTGCTGGGCCTGACCGGCAGTCAGAATCCGTTCTCGGGCACGCCGACCTACAAGGCGGTCGCACACCTGCCGATCGCGGAACGCGTGCGGCGGATGCGCAATCCGGAAGTCCGGGCGAAAATCCTCAGCGAGGATCCACGCGAGGGCAGCACTTTCCCGCTGTTCCATCGCCTGTCATTCGACGATATGTTCCGGTTCGGCAACCCGCCCAACTATCTGCCGAAGAAAGAAGACAGCCTGGCCGCCATCGCCGCGCGCGAAGGCTGCACGCCGCAGGAAGTCGCCTACGACGTGCTGCTGGAAAACGACGGAATGGACTTCATCTACACCACCCTCTCCAACTACGCCTATCGCGATTTGTCGATGTCGGAGACGCTGCTGGGCAACCGCAACTGCATCATGGGGCTGGGTGACGGCGGCGCGCATGTCGCGTTTATCCTCGATGCCGGTTACCAGACATGGCTGATGACGCATTGGGGCCGCACGCTGAACAAGTTCGCACCGGAAGAACTGATCCGGCGGCTGACCTCCGACACGGCCAGTGCGGCCGGTCTGCATGACCGCGGCACGCTGGCCGTCGGCAAGAAGGCGGATGTCAACGTCATCGACTGGGATCGGCTGGGCGCGGACAAGCCCTACGTCGTCAGCGACCTGCCGGCCGGCGGCAAACGCCTCGTGCAGGCGGTGCACGGGTATGAGGCCACGATCGTCTCCGGCCAGATCACGTTCCGCGAAGGCGAACCGACCGGCGTGCTGCCGGGCCAGCTCGTGCGCGGGCCGCAGGCCACGCCCGCGACGTAGTTGATCCAAGATCAGGCCCGGGTTTTGTGCCCGGGCCTGATGACACCGTCTCTACGCGCCCTCGACAATTCGGATGTCACGCTCCGCGGCGTTACCCAGGACCCTGAGCGCTTCCTGATACGCCGGGCTGTCATGCGCCGCCTGGGCCTGCGCGACGCTGTCGAACTCGATGACGACCGTGCGCTGGTTCAGGCCGGCTTCATAGGTCTTTGACGGCATGCCACGGACGATGAACTTCCCGCCGGCCGCGGTGATGGCCGGGCCGGCAAGTTTGCCGTACGCGGCCAGCGCGTCCGGATTGGAGATCGAGCGGTAGCAGCCGACCCAGTAAGCCTTTGCCATGGCATCCTCCTGTTGCTTGAACAGACGCCGTTCTGCCCAGGCAGGCCGCCTATGTCGATACCTGCTCCAGCACCGCCCGCCGCTGCCGGATGCCGAAGCCGCGGATCAGCAGGGCCGGCAGCAACGCACCGGGGATGACGATCCACAGAATCCACCCCAAATGGTTGGGACCCAGTTGATAGAGCGGGCCCAGCAGGGTGACGCCGGCCCAGGCGCCGAGGTGGCCAAGGCCGTCGGTCCAGGCGAAGGCACTCGAGCGTATCCGTGTCGGGTACGAAACGGCGGTGTAGTTGTAGAGGTTGAACAGCCACAGCCCGGTACCGATGCGGCTGATCGCATAGAAGATCGCGATGATCGTCAGGCTGGGATACAGGTAGATGACGACCCAGCACACCGCGAACAGGGCCCCCGAGAAGAACAGCACGTCTCGCCTCTCGACGCGTTCCCCAAGCGCGGCGTTGGCCTGGAACCCCAAGAACAGCACGCCGTAGGCGGCCGCGATTGTCAGGAAGACAAAATGCGGCGACGCGCCGTGATCGACCATGTAGACGGCGGTGAATGCGCCGACGCCGTAAATCAGGCCCGCGTAGCCCAGTATCCAGCAGACGATCAGCAGCCAGGTGCGTCCGCTGTAGACAGGGTTGGTAAAAATCTCCTTCCAACCGCCCCTGTCGCTCAACACGACCGGATGCATGCCTTCATCGGGCGGCGGCAACGCACCACCGCATGCCTGTTGCACACGCGCCTCATAAATCTCCATCACGCGTTCGGCTTCGGCGGCGCGTCCCTTAGCCTCCAGCCAGCGCGGCGACTCCGGCAGCCGATAATACAGCCACGGCAACAGCACCACGATCTCGATCACGGCACTGATCCACAGAAATATCTTCCAGTGCGCGGGGATCAGCCAGAACGCCAGAAGATTGACCCCCACCGCCACGAGCGCGGTGATCCCCTGAGTCGCCAGCAGCGCGCGGTTGCGAACC
>DATNEJ010000393.1:0-2715 GCA_035606775.1 Acetobacteraceae bacterium
TTCTGGGAGAACATGCGCCGGAACCACAACAGCAGCCGCCCGGCGATGACGGAAGAGCAGCGCCGGCGCCGCCCGCCGGTGGTGCATCCGCTGTTCCTGACCCACCCGCTGACCGGCCGCAAGGTGCTGTACTGCAATCCCGGCTACGCGATCCGCATCAATGAGTTGGATGAGGCGGCAAGCGATGAGATGCTCGACTACTTGTTCAAGCATCAGCTTGAGATGCGCTTCCGCTACACGCATGAGTGGAACGAGAACGACCTGCTGATCTGGGATCACCTCGGCACGATCCATCGCGCGATCGCCGATTACGGCCCTGACGAGATCCGCCTGATGCGGCGCTGCCAGGTGATGGCGACGAAAGTGTTCGATCCGGCGTTCCGCCGTCTTGCGGCAGACGCCGCTGTGATGGCGGTCTGACATGCGCTGGATCCGTTTCACCACCGACGGCCGGACCGCCTATGGCTCCCTGTCGGGCGACACGGTCACGGAGATTCGCGGAGAACCCTGGGCCGATGCCGCGCCCACCGGCCTCACCCATCGGCTGGCGGACGTGACGCTGGAAGTCCCGGTCATCCCCAAGACCTTCTACTGCGCGGGCATCAACTACGCCGCGCATATACGGGAGATGGCGGCGAAGCGCGGCGTGGAGCCGGTGTTCCCGGAAAAGGCCGATATCGGCTACCGCGCCAACAACGCGTTGATCGCGCATGGCCAGAACGTGGTCATTCCCCACGACTCGCCGCCCAAGGTGAACTACGAAGGCGAGCTTGTCGTGGTGATCGGCAAGCAGGCCAAGCACCTGTCCGAAGCGGACGCACTGTCCTGCGTGTTCGGCTACACCATCGGCAATGACGTGAGCGAACGCACCTGGCAGCGTGGCGATCGCACCTTCTGGCGCGGCAAGAACACGGACACGTTCAAGCCCATGGGACCGTGGATCGAGACCGACGTGAACCTGGATGCGATGGAGACCATCGTCCGGGTGAACGGGAAGGAGGATCTGCGATTCAAGACCAACGACATGATCTTTGGCATCGCGCACTACATCGCGACCATGACCCGCTACCTCACGCTGTATCCCGGCGACGTCATTTGGATGGGCACCGACGGCACCTCGCCCGACCTGGTGCACGGCGACGTGGTGGAAGTGGAGCTCACCGGCATCGGCGTACTGCGCAATCCATTCGTCAAGGCAGAGGCATAACGGCCCGCCGGAACCATGGCCGGGCGTTGACGCCGCCGCGAGCGGCGACAGGGGGAGACGTTCAATGGCCGCGACCGACACCGGGTCTTCGTGGGGTCTGTCGCGCCGCCGGCTTGTCACGGCGGCGGCAGCCATGGTGATGGCGCCATCCGCAAGCGCGGTGGCGGCGTCGGATAAGGCGCGGCCGAACGCGATCACCCCCGACGAAGCGCTGCGTCGCTTGGCCGCCGGCAATGCGCGGTACGCCGCGAACAAGCAGGAGCAGCGTGATTTCAGCGCGGGCCGAGCGGCGCGAGCGCGGGTGCAGTATCCGATTGCCGCCATATTGGGATGCGCGGATTCACGGGTTGCGCCCGAGTTTGCCTTCGATCAAGGACCCGGGAAACTGTTCGTGGTGCGGGTTGCCGGCAATGTCATGGATGAGGAAGGGCTGGCCAGTCTGGAATACGCGGTGCAGTTCCTCGGCGTGCCGCTGATCATGGTGCTGGGCCATTCGGGCTGCGGGGCCGTTTCGGCCGCGATCAAGACGGTGACCGAACACGCCACGCTGCCGGGTCACCTTCCTGGCTTGATCAATCAGATCAAGCCGGCGGTGGAGACCGCGCAACGCGAGAAGCCGCGCAGCCTGCTCGACGCGGCGATCGTGGAGAACGTGCGCCACACCATGGTGCAACTGACGGGTGCCCGTCCGCTGCTGGCCGACTTCGCGGCACGTAGTGCGATCAAGGTTGCCGGCGGCGTCTATGACATTGCGACCGGCAAGGTGCGGATGACGGAGATCGAGCGCACCTGAAGCGCCGTGCCGTCCGTGGGGTTGTCCGGTTCCTTCATCGCGGCCTACGCTTGGCCGATCAACGTTCGGCGCGGTTTCGCAGCGTCGGCGTGCGGTGCGCAATCGATCGGGGAAGGGAACGGAAATGCCTCAGGCAGGAGATTCAGCGGGCGCGTATCGCGGCCTTTACCATCGCAAGGACGTGGACCTTGCGGCGTGGCTCGCGAAACGGCCGCGTGAGACGGCCCTGGAACCCCAACTGCCGATCATCGATCCGCATCACCATCTGTGGGATACGCCCGAGCGCGGCCACTATTTCCTGCCCGAGTTGCTCGCCGACATCGGCGGCGGGCACAACATCGTTGCGACGGTCTTCCTCGAATGTCAGGCGATGTACCGCAAGGCCGGCCCAGCCGAGATGGCGCCGGTGGGTGAGGTGGAGTTCGTCAACGGCATCGCGGCGATGAGCGCTTCCGGCAATTACGGCCCGTGCCGTGTTGCCGAGGGGATCGTCGGTCACGCGGACCTGACCTTGGGCGCGCGCGTGCGCGACGTGCTGGAGGCGCAAATAGCCGTCGGCGGCGGGCGGTTCCGTGGCATCCGCTACGGCGTTTCCTGGGACGGCAGCGACGCGATCGGCAAGTTCGCCTCCCGCTACGTGCCGCCGCACCAGGTACGCGACCCCAAATTCCGCGAAGGCTTTGCGCAGCTTGGCAAACTGGGACTCAGCTTTGAG
>DATNEJ010000398.1:0-5028 GCA_035606775.1 Acetobacteraceae bacterium
CGATTGCGACATTTCAGTTCAGCATCATGATGCCGCCTTTCAGCGTCAACATGCCATCTCCACTCACCTGGGTCATCGGCGCCTTAAGCGTTGCCATGCCCTGCCCTTCCAGTTTGAGCATTATGCCGTTCAACGCGATGCCGCTGGGATCGATCTTAAGCGAATTGCCGCCCACCTTCAGCGTGATTCCCTGTGTCGCCTCCACACTGACCGATCCGACATCCGTCTTGACCGTATAGTTGCCTGTCGACACATCGAGCGAGTGATTGCCGGTATCGACCTTCACCGAATAATTGCCGGTCTTCACATCCAGCGAATGGTTCCCCTGCCCGACCGTCACGTCGTAATTGCCGGTGTCGATCGAGACCGTGTTGTTGCCCTGCTTCACGGTGAACGTGTTGTTGCCGGTGTTGACGCTGACCGCGCGGTTGCCGTCGGTCACGGTGAAGGTGTGGTCGTTCTTCACCTTGATCGTCTGGTTGTTCTGGATGTCCACGGTCTCGTCCTTCTTGACCGTCACCACCCGACAATTATCCACCGTCAGGGTCTGATCATGCTCGACCTCGGTCGTCAGGTCCTTCTGGGCGTGCATGAAAATGAGCTCGGAGTCCTTCTTGTCATCGAAGGTGAACTCATTGAAGTCGGCGGCAGCGCCTTTCAGGCTGCTGCGTGAGCGGAAACCGCTCTTGGTCTTGTCGCTGTCACTGTAAATTGGCGCGTCGGAGCCGTTGTACAGCCCGCCGATGACGATCGGCCGGTCTGGATCGCTGTCCACGAACGCCACCGCGACTTCCGTGCCAATACGCGGAATGAACTGCGCGCCCCAGCCATTCCCGGCCCAGGGCTGCACGACGCGGGCCCAGCAGGCCAGGGAACCGCTGGCGTCCTGGCGGTGGTCCCAAAAGAACCGCACTTTCACCCGCGCCATGCTGTCGGTGTAGATCTCTTCCGACTCGCCGTCCTTCACGCCGCTGCCCGACTTGCTGTTGGGACCAAGCACGAGCCCGACATGGATGCCCTCCATGCGCGGGCGCGCGGTGACCAGCGGCTGCCGCCAGTTGGTCGCGGAGGGAAAGGCCGCGAAATGATTGGTGTATTCCGATCCGCCGCCGCCGGCGAGCCAGGATGAATCCTCTGCATTGTGGGTGACTTCGCGCAGCACATAGGTGCCGTCGTCCGAACTCGCGGGCCGGCAGGCCAGTGTGAACTTGCCGCCCGGACAAAGCGCGCCGAACCGGCTGCCCGCCTCGTAGAGGGACACGCGAGCCTCGGCCGCCTCCATCTCGTTCTTGGCGCGCGCTGCCACGACATCCTTCGTCGCGGTCAGCGCCGGATAGCGGTAGTGGTCGCGCGTCGATGCGCCGCCGGTTTTCAGCACGGTCGTGGACTGCGAGGTCAGATCGACGGTCGGCCGTGTCGGGTCGTGGTCGCCGAACTTCATGCTGCCGCGGGTGGTCGCCTTGGGCCGGGTCCAGCCGGTCAGCAGCGTGCCGTCCGAATCCCCGCCCCCCAAATGCAGGCTGGCGTCGGAGATGTCCTTGAACGCCTGGTTGTTGTTGGCGATGACCAGCGTGTGGGTGCTGTCCGTATGGGTGAAGAAATAGAAATACCCTTCTTCCTCCATCAGCCGCGTGGCGAAATGCAGGTCGGTCTCGTTGAACTGCACGGTGTATTCGCGGGCCGCGCCCGGCGACGGAAAGCTGACATCGGTCAGGCTGAAATCCGAGAACATCGACTTCAGGATGTCGACGGTCGTGAGGTTCTGGTAGACGCGGCAATCGACCGTCTGGCCCAGGAACCACAGCGTCGGAACGATGACCAGTCCGTAATAATAGTACTGCGCCGCAGCCAGCCCACGCTCACCGCCGAGCGCGGTGACCGACTGCACGATGCCATGGAAATAGCGGGCGGGTGTCTCGGCCGCACTGTTCAGCGTGACGCAAACCTTCTGGTTCAGGAGCTGGTCCGGGTCGACCACGCCAGCCTGGCTGACGACCTCGACGTCGAACCGGTACGGCTCACTGATCGCTTCATGCGCGGTCAGCTTGATCGGAATCAGTTGGTCCGCCCCCAGCGGCGATGTCATCGTCAACATCGCGTTCGCACGAGTCCAGGACATTCAGGCGATCCCGTCGCGGGTTTGATTTTGTTTGGTCACATCTCCCCCTTCGGCGGCCAATGGCGTTTCGCCCGCCCTGTCCAGAGAACCGGAACACCGTCTAACATATACGATGCGGAACCCCAAGAAATCTCGCGCGGCGGACACGACTCAATTTCGCAGCCGATCGCCGCGCCGGTCAGCCGATCAGCACCGTCGGCCAACCCAGAATAATGGTGCCGCCATGTCCCGTCGGATCGCCCAGCCGCGCGGCCGGCATATTGCCGATCAGCACGGTCGGCGAGCCCATCGCGATCAGGTCCGGCGGGCCGACGCAGACCAGCATGTCGGTCGCGCGCGCAGCAGGCAGGTTGCCGATCATCACGGTCGGGCAGCCGGGGCCGGAGATCGGACCGCCGACATGCGGGACCACGCCCGTCACCATCGGGCAGACATGCATATCGGTCAGGCGTGCGGCGGGCATGCCCATGGCAACCTCGATCCCGGTTCGTTGCCGAACCGTAGGGCGTGGCCCGCCCGCAGGCAAGCACCGCCTGCACCGGATCGACCTGCGCTGGCCCGCCTGCATTGGATCGACGGATGCGGGCGCGGATGCCAGACTTGCCGAGCAAGCGCGAGGTAGAGAAAGCATGAATGGCAGCACACGGCGCGGCGTCGCCGCGCCTGACCGGGGCGTATTCCACGCCCGGGCGGAAGGCGCGCATGTCCAGGATACGTTCGTGCAAGTCCCGTTCGTGCAAAGCGCGCACCCGGACCAATCCGCTCGCATCGCCTGCCCGGACGCCGCGTGAGCACAGAAACGACCGGCTCCACCAAGCAGCGCATGCCGTTCTGGCCGCTAGCCGCCACCTTGGCGGTGCAGACGCTGGCGACGATGTCACTGTTCTCCGTGCCGGCCATCGCACCGGCGGTCGCGGCGGACCTGCACCTGAACGGCGAGCTGGTCGGCGATTTCGTCGCAACCGCCTATGGGGTCGGCATCATATCCGCGCTGCTTTCCCCCGCGCTGATCCATCGCCATGGCGGCGTGCGGGCGACCCAGGCGGTCCTGGTCGCTGCCGCGGGCATGCTGATCGTCGCGTCTACCGCCGGCGGCGTCGCCGGCCTCGCCCTTTCCGCCGTCGTCCTCGGCCTGGGCTACGGCGCGGCGGCCCCGGCCAGCACGCATCTGCTGGTGCCGCAGACCCCTCGCGCAGTGTTCAACCTGATCATGTCGCTGCGGCAGATCGGCGTGCCGCTCGGCGGCGTGCTGGCGGCGCTTGCCTTGCCACCGCTGGTGATCGGACTGGGCTGGCGCGTGGCTCTCGCGAGCGAGCTGGTGCCGGTGCTGATCCTGATCGTGCTGATGGAATTTCCCCGCCAGCGCTGGGACGTGGACCGCCAGCCCGGCCGCCGCGTGTTCGGCCGAACCTTGCTGCAGCCCTTCGCGCTGCTGGCCGACCGCCGGATCGGGCGGCTGTCGATCGCCAGCTTCGTCTATTCCGGCATGCAGCTCAGTTTTGTCGCCTTCATGACCGTGCATCTGACGACCGTGGCCGGGCTCAGCCTGGTGCGCGCGGGGCAGGTGCTGGCGCTTTATCAGATCGCCGGCTCGGTCAGCCGGCCGATCTGGGGATGGATCGCCGACCGGTTCCTGACTCCGGCCCAGACCCTGGCGGTGCACGGGTTGGGCATGGCCGGCGCGGCCGTGTTGGCCGGGCAGTTCGGTCCGCACTGGCCGGCCTGGGCGGTGCTGGCGGTCGTGCTGCTCGCCGGCTGCACCGCGGGCGGCTACACCGGCGTCGCCTACGCCGAATACGCCACACTGGGGGGCGCGCGCCGCACAGAGGCGACCGGCCTGGGCACCGCGATCATGTTCCTGGGCGTCATGCTGATCCCGCCCGCGTTCGGCGTGGCGGTCACTTGGCTGGGCGGCTACGCCACCAGTTACGACTTCCTGGCCGGATGCTCGCTGGCGGCGGCGCTGCTGCTCGTCGTGTCCGCCTCTGCCGGCGCATCCGATGCGGCATGATCCTCGATCAGCACGATATGCAGCCGGCGCGGGCCATGCGCACCCAGCTCCAGCGTCTGCTCGATATCGGCGGAGCGTGACGGGCCGGTGACCAGCATGACGTTGCGCGGCATGGCATCCCGTTGGGCGCCGCGTTCGGCGCGCAACATGTCCCACGCCTCTTCATAAGCACCGACCAGCCGCGAGGCGCGCAGCACCACAATCTCGGTATCCGGCAGCAGGTTGAGTGTCGTCGGACGTTCCGGCGCGCTGGGCAGCATCAGGGTGCCGGTCTCGGCGATCGCGGCGAAGGCGTGCTGGACGCTGACGGCGTCGGTCGCTTGCGCCCTGCCCTCCCGCACCGTCAACAGCGGACGTGCCGACCAGGGCACCTCGCGCAGTTCCGGATGCGGGGCCATGACGAAGGAGCCGGGCAGGTTCTGCGCGGCCAGGTAGTCGGCCACCGCGCCCGGCACGGCATCGAGATCCGGCACGCGGGTAACCGAGCCGAACTCCTTCTCTACGTTGGCCACGAAAAGATCGACCTGCGCCGGATGCGGCAGGCGGGAGCGCGCCGGAATGAGTTGCCTGGGGTGGCGTTCCAGCCGGCCGCGCAGCATGGCGGCCTGGTCCGCCGGCAACGGCCCCCGGCGCAGGCCCCGGCGAATGGCGGTGAGGATGGCGTCCTTGCTCATGAGCGGGTCAGTGCGTCTGGCCGGCGCGCTGGGCGCGGGCATATCGGGCGAAGAACGTGTCGCCTTCGGGCGCCGGCAGATCCCGCCCGCCGGTCCAGCCGCCGGCCAGCGGCAGCCGGCTGAACCGGCCGCGCCTGCGTCCCATCCAGCCCAGCGCCAGCGCCGCCGCCCTGGTCGCCAGCCGATACAGCGTGGGCCGGCGCGCGGCATAGGCCCACAAAGCG
>DATNEJ010000403.1:0-5103 GCA_035606775.1 Acetobacteraceae bacterium
TCGCACAGGTCGGGGCTGCGCAGCAGCGCGTTGAACGGGCCGCGCAGGCCGGCGCCGCGCGGGCCGGACTGAATCGCGTCCGCGACCTTTTTCTGTTCCGGCGTCATTGTCGCCGCGGTCAGTGTGGGGAAACGTCCTTCGCTCATTGGTTTCTCTCCTTTCGTATCCAGAGCGTGATCATCGGAGGCGGAATCGCCGACGACATGAATCACGCGATCAAACAAAGTCATCAGGCCCGTTCGGTGGTCTTTCCTGCACCGAATAGACCCTATGGCATCGCGGCGGTGCTGCCGCCATCGACGATGATCTCGGTCGCCGTCACGAAGCGCGCCTCATCCGAGGCCAGGAATAGCACTGCGTGCGCAACGTCCCACGCGTCGCCCATGTGCCCCATGGGCACCACCGCGTTGCGCGCGTCGATCAGCTTCTGCGCGTCGTTGCCGCCGACGGTCCTGGCCAACCGCACTTCCACCAGTGGCGTGTGCATCAGGCCGGGAACCACCGTGTTCACGCGGATCCCTTTCTTTGCATAGGTGCCGGCCACCGAGCGGGAAAGCTGGATCACACCTGCCTTTGATGCGCTGTAGCCGACATGGCTGCGCCCGCTGGTGAAGTCGTTGCGCATGCCGGCGACCGAGGCGATGTTGACGATTGCGCCCTTGCCCTGCTCCAGCATCACCGGCAGGACATACTTGCAGCCCAGGAAAGCGGATTTCAGGTTCTGGTTGATCTGCCGGTCCCAGACCTCTTCCGTCATCGTCACCGGATCGCCGGGCGCGGAGCCGCCGACATTGTTCACCAGCACGTCGATGCGCTTGAACCGGCTCACGCAGGCCTGGACCATCTCCGCCACATCGGCCGCGGCCGTCATGTCGCAGTGATGCGTGGCACAGACGCCGCCTTCCTTCTCGATGATGGCCTTGGTCTCGCGCACCGCCTCGTCGTTGATGTCGAGCAGGAACACCGCCGCGCCCTGGCGCGCGAGCAGCGTCGCCGTCGCCTTGCCGTTGCCCCATCCGGGGCCGACCGATCCCGCGCCGGTGACGATCGCCACCTTGTCTTTCATGCTCAGCATGTTGGTTTCCTTCTCGCTGCGGCGATGCAGCTTAGAGCCTGACCGGCGCAGCCAGAAGCACCGGACAGGCTCAGTCTTCCTGTTTGGCCATGTGAGTCACGTCTTCGGCCATTCCGCCCTCGTCTTCGGCGTTTCCGCCTCCGGCGATCGCGTTCTCGCCTTTGACTGGATGACTCACGCCTTCGGGGTTTCCGCCTCCGACGGCCACGCTCTGGCCCACGTAGCCCGGAAGGCCAGCCGCCGCCTTATCGACCGCGAGCCGCGCGCGCAGGAAGGCAATCAGCGCGCGGACTTTGGGCGATGCCGCACGGTGCGCGGGACAGACCGCATCCAGGCTGGCACAGGGCGGGCGATGATCCGCCAGCACCTCCACCAGCCGGCCCGAGGCAATATCGTCCGCCACCAGGAAGTCCGCGGCCAGCAGGATGCCGGCACCGGCGCGCGCCGCACTTCGGCGCAGCAAGCCGTTATCGGTTTTCAGCCGTCCGGACACCGGCACGTCGATCGGGCCATCGGGCCCCGAAAATCGCCAGATGTCGCCGGGATGCCGCGTATCGGTCAGGCAGGTGTGCTTCGTCAGATCCGCCGGCCGCTCCGGCGTGCCCTCCCGGGCCAGGTACTCCGGCGCGGCGCACAGGATGAACCGCAACGATGCCAGCGGCTGTGACACCAGGCCCGGCTGATCGACGGTATCAAGCTCATCGTGCTTGACCCGAATGGCGAAGTCGTAGCCTTCCTCGATCACGTCCACCGGACGGTCGCACAGGATCGCGTTCAGCGACAGGTCGCAGTTCTGTTCAAGGAACTCAACGACCAGCGCGCCCAGCCTGGTACTGCCGAACGCCACCGGGGCGCTGATGCGCAGACTGCCGCGCAAGCGGGCATCCGGCTTGCCGGACTGCAAAGCCGCGTCCATGTCCTCAAGAATGCGGGTACACTGCGCGTAGAAATTCTCACCGGTTTCGGTCAGGCCCACGCGCCGCGTCGTCCGATGCAGCAGCCGGCAGCCAAGCCATGCTTCGAGCATCTGCACATGCTTGCTGGCCGTTGCCTGGGACATGCCAAGCTCGCGCGCTGCCGCGGAGAAGCTGCTTGTCGCAGCCACCCGGGCGAAGACCGTCATGCTGGTCAGCCGATCCACCGGTCCCCCACCTGAACCACCCATAGCCTTTCCCCGAGGCTGGCCCCGGGGCGGGACGCAGCGTCAGGGATTTCCTGCCTTTGGGCTAGTATGGCCGATGATCTCGCGACTCCCAAGCGGCAGCGGCTGCTCGCCCAGCATGTCCTTCAGGATGATCGCCCGCGCCTCGTCGAGGTTCAGGTGGTAGGTGTCGATCATTGGTGCGGCATCGGCCAGGATTGTGTCCACGTCCTGCATCACCTTCAGGCGCTTGAACAGGTCGGGGCGGTCCAGGCCCATGCTCTCCCCGACCAGCTCCAGGAAATTCACCACCTCGAACGGCCAGTCGCGCTCGTGACTGCACAGCTCGCGATGACACGCATGATAGATGCCGGCGAGCGTCGTCACCCCGGCATCGGCCGCCGCCTGCAACTGGGTGCGGTGCAGGTCCCGCTTGAACGCCGGCAGCGCGTTCAGCGAGTTGCACATATAGCCGACGCGCGGCTGTTCCAGATCGACGAATTCCAGGCCGGGAATGGCACGCAGGATTTTTTCCGCGGCGCCAGCGATGCCGGCGACACCTGGGTGCTCGTGCAGGCCGACGCGCTTGTTCACTGGTTGCGTCAGCAGCGGGCGCAGCAGATCCAGCCGTTCGGCGAGGAACAGCACGAGCGGACTCATGTCGAGATGCGTATCCTTCATCCCCGGCGCGACGATCTCGCCCAACTGGATCTGGCAGGTCGGGCACCAGGCCAGCGCCTTCGGCGCGGCCTGCGCCAGCCGCGTCACCGTGCGGTGCGCGATGCGGCCCGAGGTCGCCAGGTCGCCCGCACGGAACTGCAGCACGCCGCAGCAATGCGACGGCCCGCCCATGACGCGATAGCGCAGCCCAATCGCATCCATGATGTCGAGACAGAGCAGCGCGATATGCGGCGTCTTCATCAGGTTGCAGCCGGTGTAGAACACGATGTCGGGCGGGGCCTCGTCGTCGTCTTCGTCCGAGCGGAACCGCGCCAGCAGGTCCGGCGGCAATTGCAGGCGCGACAGGATGCGCACACCGGCGGTCATCGCGCCGAAGCGCGCGAAAGCGTCCTTGCGCCGCGTGACATCGTCGCGCCGCACCGGCTGCGCGAGCCGCGCCATGGTCAGCATGAACCGCGGATTTACCCCGTATTGGCAGGCGGGAATGCAATGCCCGCTGCCGGAGCACACCGCTGCCCAGCGCGCCGCATCGGTGTGCGTGCCGCCGCGCAGGATGGTCAGGATGCCGCCCGCCAGGGCACCGGGATCGGCGGTGTCGATGCCGGCCGGTGCCGGCATGGGGCAGGCTTCGACGCAGGCGCCGCAGCTTGTGCACCGGTCGAGGATCTCCGCGACCCGGGCTTGCAATCCTTCTTCAAGCGTTGGTGCGTCCATGGGAGTCCCCCCGGGTTCAGCGGCGCCGTAGCACGACCGGCTGCTCCGATCGCCCGGAAGGATGATCGATCTGCGGCATCATCGTCTCGGGCCAATTCCACTCGGACTCGGCGAACAACCGGCGCATTTCCCGCAGATCGCAGTTGAACGGTGGTCCGCCCGCGCTGTGCGACTGCATGAACAGCACGAACAGGGCGCCGCCGGGCCTGATCCACCGGCTCAGCCGCGCCTCGTAGCCTGGCCAAATGGCCGGAGGCAGCGCGCACAGGCAGGTCTGGTCGTATACCGCATCGAACGGAGCCGAAGGCTCCCACTTCAGCAGATTGGCGTGCTCAACGCGGGCGTTGACCTGCACCCGCTCCAGGCGGGCGCGCTGCGCGGCGACCGCGCTTTCCGCCATGTCCACGACGGTGACATCGAACCCGGCTTCCGCCAGCGCCAGCGGTTCGCCGCTGCGGCCGGCGCCGGGGACCAGGATGCGGCACGGTGCCAGCTCGCCCGCATTGCGCCACGCCAGGAACGCCGGATTGAGCCCTGGGCGTTCCCAGCCGGTGGCACCGTCCCGGTAGCGGGCTTCCCAGTCGATCGGCGGATCGGCGGTCATGACACCGCCTCCGGCAATTGCATCCAGTCGGGGACCCGCGGGGTCAGCACTGCGCCGTCGCAGGTCAGATCGGCGGTGAGCGAATCGAGGCGCAGCAGCGCGAGTCCAATTCCGCTTTGACCGATCCCGTCCCGGCCGGACCGCATAGTCCCCACCTCCCGCTCCCCGCGCCGGACCGGTGTCCCCGGCGCCGGCAGGGATCCCCGGATCTCGACCGGAGCGAGACGCCGCTTCACCAGGCCGCGATACTTCGTGCGGGCCGTCAGCTCCTGGCCCATGTAGCAGCCCTTCGACCAGGAAATGCCGTGCAGCTCATCGAATCCGGCTTCCAGCAGCACGGTCTTCTCGGCTTCCAGATCGCGTGAGCCGTCGGGCAGGCCGAGGCGCAGGCGATGCCGGTCCCAGTCCGCCGCCAGCGCCGTCGTGGGCATCGGGCCGGGCGCGATCACCCGCCAGCCCGCGTCCGGCAGACGCGGGTCGGACGCCGTGATCGCCTCCACCGCCGGCGCGCCGTCCCATGCCGCGTGCACGTGCAGACCCTCCGCGAGGCGCAACGCCACCTTCGCACGCAGCCGGAAGCGCGACAGCCGTTGCAGCAGCGACGTGGCCTGCGCGCGTTCGCAATCCAGCAGCAGGCGATCGCCGTCGCTGAGGATGAAGAAATCCGCCAGCCATTTGCCCTGCGGCGTCAGCAGGGCGGCCCAGACCGCGCGGTTCGGCGCCACCGCCTCCACGTCGTTGGATACCAGGCCTTGCAGGAAGGCGACCCTGTCCTCCCCCTCGACCGCGATCACGCCCCTGTCGGGTAAAGCTGCCAGTCGTGCCATGTCCGCAAGGTAGGCTTTGCGCAAGCGGAGGCAAGTCATGTTATGCCGCGGGCGCATGAAC
>DATNEJ010000426.1:0-15219 GCA_035606775.1 Acetobacteraceae bacterium
GCGCAGTTGGCCCCAAAGGTCCATTTTGTCCCACCGCGCGAGAATGACCGGCTCCTTCTTGGGCAGGTCGCCTCGCATCGGGAAGCTGGTACTCGGCAGAAAAACCGTGTCGCGATAGTCGCGTGGGGGCTCGGTGACGGCATCGTTCATGGCGGATCCGAGCGGCTGGGGCCGCACTGGAGGGCAGGGCTATGGGGCGTCCCGGGGGCTCAACGAGCCGCCGGGCCGATAATTCGTGCCTGCCTATACAATGATGCCATGCCAGTCACTATGCGAGCCGCTGCGGATTGGGGTCAAGGATTCCGGCATCACGGCGCGGCTAGCATCCGGGGAGGCCAGCTTGGGAGCCAACCTGCGGTCAGACCGTGGACGGACCGCCGTTGGTTGACCTACAGACCCTTGGTACGTGTTCTCGCCTGGCCATCACAGTTCAACCCTCAAGCGCGGCGATGCAGGCCTGACCCATGGCGACCCTGGAACTTGAAGGTCTCCGTAAGAATTTCGGCGCAACCCCCGTGCTGCGCCAGATTGACCTGTCGCTCTCCGATGGGGAGATGCTGGTCATCGTCGGCGCCTCCGGTTGTGGAAAGTCTACATTGCTCCGCCTTGTGGCCGGCTTGGAGACCCCGACGGCCGGGCGGGTCGTGCTGGCGGGGCGCGATGTAACCCATGTGGACCCGAGCGAGCGGGATATCGCAATGGTCTTCCAGAACTACGCGCTTTACCCGCACATGACGGTCCTCGAAAATATGGCCTACGGGCTGCGCATCCGCCGCCTGGAGCGCGCGGACATCACCCAGAGGGTCAATCAGGCCGCCGGACTTCTCGGACTGACCGACCTGCTCGGCCGCAAACCGCGGCAGCTCTCGGGTGGACAGCGCCAGCGTGTCGCTATGGGACGAGCAATTGTACGTGAACCGAAATTGTTCCTGTTCGATGAGCCGCTGTCCAATCTCGATGCCAAGCTGCGCGTCCAGATGCGGGCCGAAATCCGCCGCCTTCAACGGCGGCTGGGTGTGACGAGCCTCTATGTAACGCACGACCAGGTCGAGGCAATGACCCTGGGCGACCGGCTTCTGGTGCTTCATCAAGGCAGGCCGGTTCAATTTGCGACGCCGATGGACGTATTCGAGCGACCAGCGGACACCTACGTCGCTGGGTTCATCGGTGCGCCGCCGATGAACTTCCTGCCGGCAACTCTCGTCGATGGCGGATTTGCGGCCCGACTTGCGGTCGGAGGCATCGTGACCTTTCGTGACGGGCGCAGGCCAGGGGCTGACGGCCGGCCCCTGACGCTGGGAATCCGGCCCGAGCACATTGCGATCGCCGACAACGGCCTGGACCTGACTGTCGACCTTATCGAACCGCTAGGGTCGGAGACCCTGATCCATGGGCATCTCGCCGCGCCGGGGGAGCCGGCAATCACAGTTAAGCTGGCGGGAGCCGCGCCGGTTGGCGACCGGCTGCCGATTGCTCCGCGCGAGGAATACATGCACGTGTTCGATCCCGACTCAGGGTGCAGGATCGAACCAATCGAGGCAAAAAAGCCTGAAGCTCGTCTTGCCGGTACGACAGCCTGCCTCTAGTGTTTCGTTTCCGAAGTTCGTTATAAGCTGCAAGCGTCGGAATCGGGGCGCCAGCGCTTTCGTTTCGGTAGCCTGCTTTATTCTCCCGCGCTTCTGCCAAGAGCGGCAAGCGCGGGGCGCGGCGCCGAGCACCGTCCTGATTCGTGGAAGTCATTGTTTCTACGCGTGATTCGCATCGTTGGCTTGCACGCCGCGGCGATCAGGCGCTGGTGTTGGGTCAGGAACGCAGATGTCCGTGCCGCCGGTTACACCTGTTCCTTCGATGAGCCCCGCGGAGATGCAGATACTCGTCTCTCGTGCGGGCCTCGTATTGAACCCTGGTCAGGTGGCGGACCTCGTGCTGGCTTGGCGGCAATTGGCGGGGCTTATTTCCCGGGTGCCCCACGATCGCAAACTGGTCGACGACATGGCGATTATGTTCCGGCTGGCCCCGCCGGCCAATGCCGGCTCGGATCCCAGATCGGTCCCAGCAATTCCGGCCAAGGCGCCTGGTAAGGCACCGCGGACTGCACGGGCCAAAACGAGAGCGGTTACCGGTCCCGCAAAGCGGGTGGCTGGTCGAACTTTGGTGAAGACCAAGTCAGCGAAACGAGCCAAGCCGACACGATGACCCCGGGACACCCAGGTTTCCTTACCATTGCAGAGGCTGGCAGGCTGATCGCTGCAAAAAAGCTTTCGCCAGTCGAACTGACGCGAGCGACCCTGCAGCGCATCCAGGCAGTGGACCCGAAACTGAATTCCTACCTCCTGGTGACGGAGAAGCAGGCCCTCTCGGCAGCACGGGCCGCTGAACGGGCGATCCTTAGTGGACGAAAAGGCCCGTTGCTGGGCATCCCGGTCGCCTACAAGGACATTTATGAAACTGCCGGGGTCCGGACCACGGCGCACTCCCGCCTGCTGATCGACAATGTCCCAAAGCAGGATGCAGAGGTGGTGCGCCGGCTGCACGAGGCTGGCACCGTGATGCTCGGCAAGCTGGCGACCCACGAGTTCGCGATCGGCGGGCCGGCTTTCGATCTGCCTTGGCCGCCAGCCCGTAATCCCTGGGATACGCGCTGCTTTACCGGCGGGTCCAGCTCGGGGTCGGGCGCAGCAGTGGCCGCCGGCCTGGCGCTGGGAGCCACTGGATCCGACACGGGGGGATCCATCCGTCTGCCGGCGGCCTATTGCGGCATCGCAGGTTTGAAACCGACACCCGGCCTGGTCTCCCGTCGCGGGGTGATACCACTCGCCCCCAGCCTCGACACGGCAGGCCCCATGGCCTGGACCGCGCAGGATTGTGCCATTTTGCTGGACGCGATGGCCGGCCATGACGGGGCGGACCCTGCCTCGGTCGCTGCTCCAAAGCCTACCTACGCGCGGTTCCTGGACGCCCCGCTGAAGGGCCTTCGAGTCGGGGTACTACGCCGGTTCTACGAACACGACGTCGCAGCCTCTCCCGAAGTGCTGCAGATGATGACGCGGGCGACCGAGACCCTGAAGCAGCTTGGCTGTCGTGTGGATGAGGCCTCGCTGCCATCGGTCGACGATTACAATGCAGTGGGCCGCATCATCATCTCGGCCGAAGCGTATGCCATGCATGAGGCGATGCTGAAGGCCCGCCTGTCGGAGTATTCGCGCGTGTTCCGGGTTCGGGTGCTGGCCGGGGCGCTGATCAGGGCCGCTGACTACATCGCAGCGCAGCGCCAGCGCACGGACCTCATTATCGCCACTGAAGCCGCGTTCAAGAAATTCGACGTGCTGATCTCGTCCCCCACAGCCTCTCCCGCTCCACTTCTCAGCGAACAACGGCCGGACGACGGTTTTGCCCGCCCTTTCCTGACGACAGTGGCAAATGTCGCGGCGGTGCCGTCGCTCGTGGTCTGCGGCGGTTTCACGACGACTGGGATGCCGCTCGGGCTGGAGATTATTGGTCCAGCCTGGAGTGAAGCGACCATCCTGCGCGTAGGCCACCAGTTCGAACAGGCCACGGGTACCCGCGCCCGTCGACCGGAACTCTGATCTCGCCAGGAAAGTACCAGCCGTCACATCGTGTCGTTTGGCGGCTTCCCTGTACGGCGCGCGGATGGTTTCACGGGACTGTCGTCTGGCGCCGCGGAGCAGCGATCTCATCCAATTGTCGTTGCTCATCGCGGGTATCCGCCGCTCGCTGTTCGGCCACCCGTAGTGCAAGGCGATCCTGCAATGCACGCAGCCTCGATCGGGCGGAGGCCAATGCGGCTCCTGCCACCTGTGTCGCCGCCACTGCTCGCTGGAGTTCCGCGTTTGTCGTGTCCCGTTTGGCGAGCGCCTGCGGAACCCATCGAGCAAAGGCTCGTCGAGCCATTTCGTTTTCTGATGACGTCAGTGCGGCTTCGCGAGCGATGGTTGCATCGGCACCCTTTCGCCCCTCTGCGGCAGAAACTTCGGCTGCCTTGCAAAGAGAAAGGCGGCGGAGGGCGTCATCCATGGTGAGGCGATGCAGTCGCAACAGCGTCGGCAAGGGATCACGTGCCATCGGTGCAATCGTTCAGTGCGGCC
Organism: Acetobacteraceae bacterium; assembly: GCA_035606775.1. Classification (GTDB taxonomy): domain Bacteria; phylum Pseudomonadota; class Alphaproteobacteria; order Acetobacterales; family Acetobacteraceae; genus Rhodopila. The sequence continues at coordinate 4,107 of DATNEJ010000426.1, forward strand.
CGCAGGATGGCAAAAGAGTCGGACGAAGTCGTCCGCTCCTCGCGGTCCTGACGCAGCATGCTTTCGATGCGCGGAGCGAGCCTTACGGCCTCGTCCACTGCTGGATCGGCGCCTGGGTGATAGGCACCCAGCCGAACCAGATCCGACATATCCCCGTGAAGCGCGAGAATGGATCGCGCGCGACGGACGAGCGAGATTTCATCTGGGGTCAGGCAACTCGCAGCGCTGCGCGACAGGCTTCTCAGTACATCGACGGCGGGATACCTACCGCCTTCCGCCACGCGGCGATCCAGGATGACATGCCCATCCAAAATCCCCCTGACGCTGTCTGCGACGGGCTCATTGTGGTCATCTCCCTCGACAAGAACCGTGAACAGGGCAGTGATCTGCCCGGCGGGACCGGAGGTCGTCTCCGGTCCGGGCCCAGCCCGTTCCAGCAGGCGCGGCAGTTCGGCGAACACGCTCGGTGGATAGCCGCGCGTCGCGGGCGGCTCGCCAGCGGACAAGCCGATTTCTCGCGACGCGAGACAAAACCTGGTCACGCTGTCCATCAACAGCAGCACGGATTTTCCCTGGTCACGGAAATGCTCAGCGACAGCCATCGCCGTGTATCCCGCCTGGCGACGAAGCAAAGGCGGTGCATCCGACGTGGCGACCACGACGACGGCGCGGGCACGGCCGTCGGCCCCTAGATCGTCCTCAAGGAATTCCCGGACCTCTCGCCCGCGTTCCCCGACAAGCGCAACCACAACAACGTCGCACGCGGCGTCCTGGGCAAGCATCGCGAGCAGCGTCGACTTACCCACGCCAGAGCCTGAGAAGAGGCCGATACGCTGGCCTTCGCGGCAGGTCACGAAACAGTCCAGCGCCCGAACGCCGAGGTTCAGCCGGGGCCCCAGTCGCGCTCGATCCGTCGCTTCCGGTGGGCCTGTTCGGACGGCTCGAGCCACGGTCCCATTGGGTAACTGACCGGCGCGATCCATCGGCCGGCCCAAAGGATCGATGACCCGGCCGATCCACGCATCCGAGATGGCGATGAGGCCCCTGCGGTTTCCGGCGAGGCGTGCTCGGTCACCCGGACCGAGACTGTCAAGCACGCCAAACGGCATTGTCTGGGCGAGGCCACCATGGAAACCGACCACCTCCGCCTCTACGACACGCCCGTCCCGAGCCAGCAAATCCAGGCGGTCTCCTACCGATATGAGACCCGCGAGACCGTCGACGTGAACGAGCAAACCGGAGACACCAGCGACGGACCCTTCTAGGGCAAGCGGCCGGACGTCACGAAGACCTGAGCTGCATACGGACGTACGTACAGCGAGAGGATTTCGTCTCATTGAGATTGCATGTCGTCAATACGCGATACTTTGGCCGCCCTACCACACAAGTGTGCGGCTCCTTTAATAATTTCCGGGAAAAATACACGCTAATGGTGAAAAATCTATGGCAATAAACACGCTATAGTGGTAGTGATATCTTGTCAGATGAGAGGGCGTCATGCGCGTTCTGCTGGTTGAAGATGATATGACCGCTGCTCGGGGGATGACGCTGATGCTCAAGGCGGCGGGTGCAGTGATCGACCACTCGGACACCGGGGAAGAAGCCCTGGAGTTGTCCCGGCATTACGAATACGACGTCATTCTGCTGGACTTGATCCTGCCGGACATCGAGGGATTCGAGGTTGTCCGTCGTTTGCGCGCTGCCCGGAACGACACGCCGGTACTTGTTCTGTCAGGGCTGGCTCGCCTTCAGGCAAAGGTCAAGGTTCTGGGCATGGGTGCTGATGATTTCATCGTCAAACCATTCGACCGATCCGAATTGCTTGCCCGCATGCAGGCTGTGATGCGGCGCTGCAAGGGATATAGCCAGCCTGCCGTCCGAATCGGCACGATGGAGTTGAATCTGGACAGCAGGGAGGTTTCCGTCGATGGGCGGAATGTGCGCCTGACCGGCAAGGAATACGCCATCCTGGAGCTACTTGTCTTGCGAAAGGGCATGGTGCTGACGAAGGAAGCCTTCCTCAATCACCTTTACGGCGGAATGGATGAGCCCGAGATGAAGATCATCGATGTCTTCATCTGCAAGCTGCGAAAAAAATTGGCGCGCGCCGGGGCAGAAAACTTGATCGGCACCGTCTGGGGCCGGGGCTACATGATCAGGGAACCCGCGCAGAACGGCCAGTATCCTGAAAGTGACGGGCCAGCTGCCTTGGATCGGTTATCGGCAGCCTGAGCCGAAGTGTTGCGGCCTGTCGCCTATCGTCGTCACGTAGCGACCGGCTATCCGACCTGCGGAGCACTGGTGCGCGCGGCGGCACGCGCGACAAGGGCCTCTCGTGCCAGACGCATCTTCGCGCCGCGAGAACGAACCGCTGTCAGAATGTCGGCCGGTGCGGTTTCCGGTGTTCCGGCGTCGTACGGCGGCGCCGGTGCGTACTCCAACTGCAGCTGAATCTGCTGGGCTGTGGAGGCGCCAGCCAGTTCCGCGACCATAGTCAGGGCGAAATCAATCCCTGCAGTGACGCCGCCACCGGTAAACACACTGCCGTCGCGGACAACCCGCGCAGCGGTTGGAATAGCCCCGAATGCCGCAAGCAGATCGCGAGCGCTCCAATGAGAGGTTGCACGGCGACCGCGGAGAAGACCGGCCGCCCCCAACACCAATGATCCGGTGCAGACCGAGCTGACGAAGCGCGCGCCGACAGCTTGACGCCGCAGAAAGGCCAGGACCTCATCGTCCTCCAAGAGATCATTGACGCCAGGGCCGCCCGGAACGCACAGCACGTCCAACTGGGGGCAGTCGTCGAACGTGGCATGCGGCAGCATTCGAAGGCCGGTTTCTGCCTCGACGGGCTCCAGCGTCTTCCACAGCAGCAAGGTTTCTGCGCCGGGCATTTTCGCGAACACCTCAAATGGCCCGGTCAGATCGAGCTGGGTCATTCGCGGAAATAGCAGCAGCCCGATTCGGATTGGGGACATGGCGGCAGCTTTCGTCTGGACACCCAGATAGATCGCATGGGATATCTTGGCAGAAATGCCAATATCCCCTCGGATCCAGCCAAACGTGCCTCGCGCCGTCGAGATCGTCGCTTTCCCTGATTTCCAGTTGCTGGACGTGGCCGGGCCGCTGCAGGTGCTGGCCAGTGCCAATCAGTTGGCCAGGGAAACAGGCTTGCCGGATCAGTATCAGGTCCAAGTCCTGTCACAGGAGGCAGGGGTTGTTGTCTCATCATCAGGATTACCGATCCTGACGGCGGGGCTGACCCCACCGGACGAACGGTTGGACACAGTCATTGTCGGTGGTGGCCCGGGCGTTCAGGCCGCGGCCGTTAATACCGTGCTTGTCGACTGGATACGGCGGCGGGCAATTGCCGGGCAACGCGCCGCCTCCGTCTGCACCGGCGCGTTTCTTCTTGCGGCAACGGGTCTGCTGGATGGAAGGAGGGTGACAACCCACTGGCGCGCCTGTGCCAGCCTGGCCGAACAGTTCCCGGCGCTGAGGGTGGAGAGCGAGCCGATCTATATCAATGATGGTTCGTTCTGGACCTCTGCGGGCGTGACGGCGGGCATCGACCTCGTACTGGCGCTGATCGAGTTGGATCTTGGCAGGGCGATGGCCCTGGCCGTAGCCCGCCATCTGGTGGTTTTCGCGAAGCGACCCGGTGGGCAGGCTCAATTCAGCGCCGGTCTCGCCCTCGCAGGCGGTGATGCCTCGTTCGATGCCTTGCATAGCTGGGTGGCGCGCAACCTGGACCGCGGCCTCACGATCCCAAGGCTTGCCGAACAAGCGGGCATGAGCGAGCGCAGTTTCGCCAGACGATACCATGCGGCGACAGGGACGACCCCGGCACGCGCTATCGAACGCTTGCGCGTCGAAGCGGCGCGCCAGGCCCTGGCGACGACGAGCCACTCCATAAAGCTGATCGCCCGCCGCTGCGGTTTTGGGTCGGAGGAAACCATGCGGCGCAGCTTCCTGCGCCTGATGACCATCTCACCGCAAACCTACCGCGACCGGTTCCGGGAAACATGAGATCCCAGCGATCGGGCCCTGGCGTTGCCTTTGTGGATGCAACGTAGATCAGCCGCCGTATCTACGTCCTGCAACGTTCGTAAAAACGCGACACGACGGGCTCGGAAGTTGGCGAGCGTATCGGCCAGGGCATGCTCGGTGGACCAGCGCACATTGGCAAATGGCCGAGCCGGATGGGGCGGAGCCAAGCCGATAAGCCAGTATCCTCCGTCCCGGGCGGGTCCGAAAACCGCCTGCGCTGTGCCAAGAGATCTAAATCCGGTCCGGACGTCCACAGCGGTTGCGTCCGGAATATCGCAGCCGATGATTGCGGTCCGGGATCGCGTGAACCGGGCAAATAGGCGGTGCATGCGACGGCCGAGGTTGCCGCCCCCTTGGTCAATCCGGGGAATTCTGACCGGCAAGCGAAACCGGGCACGATCGGGCGTCACTGCGAGAAGGGTGCAAAAGCGTCGGTCCGCACGCAGGTCGATCAGCAGGCGGATGAGCGTGGTCGTGTGAAAACGCAGCGCATTACGGTCTCCGACTTCGTGCGCGAGCCGCCGCTTCACTGCTCCAAGCCGCGGTGCGCGGGCGAAGACAATAATTGTGTCTTTCATCCGTAGAGGCGCGCAATCATCCGCGGAGGCGCGCCGAGAAACCACAGGAGCAGACAGGCCAGGTTGCGGGCCGACCGTCGCACCCAGCCGTCGCGATCCCATTTCTCGGTAGAAGTCGTGGCTGTTGCATCAAGGCCTGTGAGGCGGCGGCGACCAAGCCTGCGCACGATATCCACGTCTTCCATCAGCGGAAGTGGTTTGATGCCCCCAACCGCCTCCAGCAGGTTCCGGTGGATCAACAGGCCTTGGTCTCCGTAAGGCAGACCAAGCACCCGGCACCGCCAGGCAACCAGCCGTTCCAGGCGGCGGGCGCGCCAGTCCGCACTGTCCAATCCCAACCGGAAATAGCCCGCTCGGCCGGGGGCCGCCGCCATATGCGCCTCCGTAACTGCTTGCCATCCTTCACCCAGCCGGGTGTCCGCATGGAGCAAAAGCAGCCACTCATGCTTAGCGGAGATAACCCCACTCGCGAGCTGAGAGCCGCGTCCGCGACGGGCGTTCACTATCCTCGCGCCAAAGGTCTCCGCCATCGCCACCGTGCCATCCACGCTGCCGCCGTCAGCCACCACCACATCGCTCGGCGAGCCGAGCGACGCCAGCGTTGCCCCCAGGGTGCCTGCGGCGTTCAAGGTGGGAATGACAACAGATAGCCGCAGGGTGTGTGTCAATGTTCTCATAATGTTCTTGACTGCCGCGGCATGCGCTGGCAGGCTCTCAATCGAACACATCAGGAACGCACCATGCGGGAACATACCGATCCTGACAAGGATGCTATCGCCGCGATGGATCTGGCTGGAATCCCTGAACCTGAAGTGTCACTGGCCCTGCCGCCGCTTGGCAGATCCGGCCGCGGTGCGGTGACCAATCCCGCCGTGCGATTCGATTCATGTGTTTCCAGCCCGTTCGATGACGGATGGGAAACGCTGACGCACGAATTCGGTGAACTTCCGAAGCTGGACACGACGCTTACGAAGGATTCGACTCGGTCGGCGATAAGCTGGAACACGTCACCCGACATAGGCTTCGATCGTGCGGTCAATCCCTATCGCGGCTGTGAGCATGGTTGCATCTATTGTTATGCAAGGCCAACCCATGCCTACCTCGGCTATTCGCCGGGCCTCGATTTTGAAACGAAACTTGTTTTCAAGCCAGACGTGGCCGAGCTGCTGGAAAGGGAGCTGCGGAAGCCCGGCTATGTAGCCAGAACACTTGCGCTTGGATCGAATACGGACCCGTATCAGCCGGTGGAGCGTACGCTGAAGCTGACACGTTCGGTGCTCGAGGTGCTGGATCGGTTCAATCATCCCGTCGGCATCGTTACCAAATCGGCAGGTGTGTTGCGTGACCTCGACGTGCTGACGTCGATGGCAAAGCGGAACCTGATTCGCGTTCATATGTCGCTGACGACTTTGGACGCGAGGTTGGCCAGGGTGATGGAGCCTAGGGCCGCGACGCCTGCCAGGCGCCTGCACGCGATGGCCGAACTGACAAAGGCGGGCGTACCGACAGGGGTACTGACAGCGCCAATGATACCTGGATTGAACGATGCGGAGCTGGAGCGATTGCTTGAGGCAGCGGCGCGTGCCGGGGCGCGGCATGCGGGCTACGTGTTGCTGCGATTGCCGCACGAATTGCGTCAAATGTTTGAGAATTGGCTGCACGTGCATTTTCCTGACCGGGCGAAGCACGTGCTGAGCCTGATCAGAGAAACCCGAGCTGGAACGCTGAATGACTCGCGTTTCCACCATCGCTTCGTCGGGCAGGGAGTCTACGCGGATCTGCTGTTGCGCCGTTTCACCAGGGCCGCCAAACGCTGGGGCCTGGATGAGGCGCGGGAAGGACTGGATTGTACGCGTTTTGCCTTGCCGGAAGGCAAGTCGGAGCAGACGGCGCAGATGTCGCTGTTCTAGGGGATCAAACTGAACCCCACACTGTGCAGGCCAGTAACCTGCGTGAGAGCCCCTATGGCCTGACCAGGATCAGCGGGAACTTTCTGATAGTGGATGGAGGATTGTGCGCAAAAATCCCGGTTAAGCTGATGGGACCGCTAACAGCACATTGACGGGTGTGGAAAGCCCCCCGTATTGTCTGCGGCAACCACAAAACCGGGGCCAGGACGGCCCACCATCCATGGGAGGCCGCCCGCAGTGGAAGAAGCTGCGCGTCTATTGCAGCTGATCGTCAATGGTGCCGCCGCGGGCTGCATCTACGGTCTGATCGCTCTCGGATTTGTACTGATCTACAAAGCCACGGAAATGGTGAATTTCGCCCAGGGCGACATCATGATGCTGGGCGGTTTTGTTGCATTCAGTCTGATCACGAGTTTTGGCCTGAACTACTGGGTGGGGGCGCTGATCGCCATCGCGATCACCGCCGCGTTCGGCTTTGTGCTGGACGTTGTCATCATACGGCGGGTCATAGGGCAGCCGCAGTTCGCAGTGGTGATGCTGACATTGGGATTGGGCTTCATCTTTCGGGCGGCCGCCGGAATCACGTGGGGCTACGACTCCGTTGGCTTCGACACGCCGTTCACAAATCGGACCATCAATCTGAATGGCCTGGTTCTGGGCCAGGACAATGTGTCGATCATCGTCGGCACGGTCCTTTTGTGCGGCGTGCTGTTCGTGTTTTTCAGCAAAACCAGACTTGGCGTCGCGATGCAGGCGTCATCGCAGAACCAGTTGGCTGCCTATTATATGGGTATACCGGTTCGCACGGTCTTTTCCCTGATCTGGGCGATCAGTGCCGGGGTGGCCGCGATCGCCGGGATCCTGTTGTCGCCGGTTTCCATGATCGACGTGAACATGGGGTTCCTGGGAATCAAGGCATTTGCGGCGGCCGTGATCGGCGGCTTCGGCAGCATACCCGGATCCCTGATCGGCGGCGTCATCGTGGGTGTCGTCGAACAACTGGCCGGCTACTACCTGCCAGCCGGCTTTCAAGAGGTCACATCCAATGTCGTGCTGCTTGGGATGCTGATCCTGCGTCCGCAGGGTCTGTTTGCCGAGCAGATGGGCAAGCGGGTCTAGGGCGATGCGCTATCTGTTCCGCACCGACTACCGTCAGGACATCGCGCTGTCGAATCATCGCGGGGACCAGTTCTGGTACAGCCTTCTGCTGCTGATCATGCTGGTCATTCCTTTCGTCCTCGGCGAATTCTATATCGGCGAGCTAGGCGGGGTCTTCATTTTCGCGATTGCCGGCGTGGGGCTGATGCTCCTGATCGGGTTCACCGGCCTCATTAGCCTCGGCCATGCGGCTTTTCTTGGAATTGGCGCCTATGTCAATTCCGTGCTTCTGGCACATGGCGTGCCGTTCCTGATCACCTTGCCGGTGGCCGGTCTGTTCACCGCGCTGTGCGGCGCGGCGATAGGTCGTCCGACCTTGCGCATGAGTGGGCTGTATCTGGCAATCGCCACCTTGGCGTTCGGCAGCATCGTTGGGACCGTATTCCAGAAATGGACATCCGTCACCGGCGGTTTTGACGGCTTTCCGGTGCCGACCCCTTATATATTCGGCATACCGGTCGAAGGGGCGACCGGTATATATTACGTCTCCCTGGCGGTTCTGATTTTCGTCCTGTGGATTTCCGTCAATCTGCTGCGCACACCGCTCGGTCGCGCAATGGTGGCGATCAGGGACAGTGAGGTCTCCGCGCAAAGCATGGGTATCCACCTTGCGTGGTACAAGACCCTCGCTTTCGCGATCAGTGCGGGCATGACAGGGCTCGCGGGTGCCCTGTTTGCGCATTATGTGCGCTTCCTCGCGCCCGATGCATTCGACGTGCTGCTGTCGATACAGTTCGTGACGATCGTGTTCGTAGGCGGTCTGGGCTCAATCAGAGGCGCAATTTTCGGAGCGTTGTTCGTCCGGCTGTTGCCTCAGGCGATCGCCATCATGCGCGATAGTCTGCCATTTGGCATCGGTCGCATGCCGGGCCTTGAGCCGTCCCTGTTCGGCTTGGTGCTTGTGTTGGTCATCCTGTTCCAGCCCGATGGAATCGACGGGTTGTGGCTGAAGATGAAGCGTTGGTTCCAGTCATTCCCGCTGAAGCGCCGCACGGGTTTTCGCCGCCAGCGAGCCTATACCAAGTCGGAGCGGATCCGATGAGCCAGGCGATGAACACCGGCGGGGAAGCTTCCTCCGGGAACCTGTTCCAGGCTGAGGATATTTCCGTGCGATTCGGCGGCATTCGTGCCGTGGACTCCGTCAGCTTCGATGTACAGCCCGGCGAGGTGTTCTCGATCATTGGTCCGAATGGTGCGGGCAAGACGACAATTTTCAATCTGATAAGCCGTATCTACAACTCGACGTCCGGGCGACTCATGTTCGGCGGCCGGGATATCACCCGCATCGCACCGCATCGGATCGCCGGACTGGGCATCGCCCGAACCTTCCAGAACATCGAGTTGTTCGCCAACGCGACGCTTCTGCAAAACCTGCTGATCGGCCGGCACTGCCATTCGCGTGTCGGCATTCTGTCGCAAATGGCGTTCCTGCCATCCAGCCGCCGGGAAGAACTCCACCACCGAGAGAAGGTGGAGGACGTGATCGCATTTCTCGATCTCCAGCGCTACCGGGACACGTTGATCGCCAACCTTCCGTACGGCGTGCGAAAGGTGGTCGAACTTGGCAGGGCACTCTGCACGGAACCGAAGCTGCTGCTGCTCGATGAACCATCCTCGGGCCTCAATGTCGAGGAAACCGAAGGCATGGGCTTCTGGATCGAGGACATCAAGAAGGATCTCGGCATTACGGTGATCATGGTGGAACACGACATGGCGCTGGTAAGCCAGGTGTCGGACCGTGTGATGGCGTTGAATTACGGCAAGGTGCTGGCAATGGGAGCCCCGAAAGAGGTGCAGACCCATCCCGAAGTAGTACGCGCGTATATCGGCGGTGAGGACGAGGAATGACCGAGCCGCTCCTTCGGGTCGATTCGATCGAAACGTTCTACGGTCCGATACAGGCGATACGAGGCATCTCCCTGGATGTTGCGGCCGGCCAGATCGTGACTGTGCTGGGAGCCAATGGCGCTGGGAAAACCACGGTCCTGCGGACGATCTCCGGCGTGCTCGACCCCGAGCGTGGACAGGTGGTCTTTGAAGGGCGAAACATCGCCCATATGGAACCCGATCAGGTCATGCGGCTTGGGATTTGCCACGTGCCTGAGGGGCGGGAGACGTTCCCGTTTCTGACGGTGCGTGAGAACCTGATGATGGGGGCATATACCAGGCGCGATAGCGCTGGCGTTGCCAAGGACCTGGAGCTCTGCTTCGGATATTTCCCACGGCTGCAGGAGCGGCAGCATCAGCGCGCCGGCTTACTGTCCGGCGGCGAACAGCAGATGCTGGCGATCAGCAGAGCCTTGATGGGCAAGCCCAAGCTGCTGCTGCTGGATGAGCCATCACTGGGTCTGTCGCCGCTGCTTGTGCAGCAGATCTTTGCCATCATTCGGCGCATCAACAAAGAACAGGGGGTGGCGATCCTGCTGGTCGAGCAGAATGCCCATATCGCCCTGAAGACCGCCGATTATGGTTACGTGCTGGAAGTCGGCCGCATTGTTACGTCCGACCATTGCCAAACCCTGATGGCGCGCGACGACATCAAGGAATTCTATCTCGGGCAGAAGGAAGCAGGCGTTCGCGGCCAGCGGCGCTGGAAAAGGAAGCGGCTGTGGAACTGAAGTCCGCCACAACGGCCACGATCCCCGCGATGGTCCATCAGCGGGCAACCGCGCATCCCGCGGAGACGGTGCTGCGCAAGAAGGATCGCGGGATCTGGAAAGCGGTAAGCTGGGCCGAGCTCGACAAGAAGGTGCGTGAGATCAGCCAGGGCCTCAAGGCGCTTGATTTCGACCACGGTGAGTGCGCGGCGGTGGTATCGGAGACGCGCCCGGAATCTGTCTATGCCGACCTCGGTATTTTGGCTGCCGGAGGCGCAAGCGTCGCTATCCATCCCGATGAAGAGGCGCATCAGGTCGGACACATTCTGCGTGCCACGGGTTGCCGGGTTGCATTTGTGGAAAACGAGGAACAGCTCGACAAGGTCCTCTCGGTGCGCGCCGAATGCAATGCTCTGGCCCGGATTGTGATCTTGGATATGAAAGGCTTGCGAGAGTTCGCTGATCCGCAGTGCACCAGTCTGGCCGATTTTGTCGCGGCCGGCGCATCGCAGGCCAATGCGTCCGCACCGACCTTCGAAGAGACCGTCGCTTCGATCGCCGCGGATCAGCCGGCTGTTATCCTGTTTCCGCGCGGCGACGCGGGAGACATGGGCCGCGCACTGACGCACGGGGATCTTGTCCATCTGGTGGAAAAAGCACGCGTCATGCTTGGTACGAGGCCGGGCGATGAGCGACTCGCGGTGCTGCCAATGAGTGATGTCACCGAACGCGTCCTTGGGTTGTATCTGGCTTTGGACTCCCGAGTGGTCAGCAATTATCTGGAGAGCGCGGAGACCGCGACGGAGAACCTGCAGGAGGT
>DATNEJ010000432.1:0-17983 GCA_035606775.1 Acetobacteraceae bacterium
TCCTGCCTTCCTGTATGAAGCGACCCGCATCTACCTGATGCTCGGCTCGCTGGGTCCGCTCGATCGCGCCTCGATCAAGGAGTGGATGCATCTCGACTGGCAGAATGCCTACCCGGGTCCGACCGCGCAGCCGCTGCGTGATAGCCTGGAACGGCATCTCGCCGCGCTGCTGGAACAGCCATTGCCGAAGGTGGCGCTGGACGGCGCGCTGGTGGAGGACGCGCGCCGGACCTTCAGCCGCGTGTCGCTGGCCGACCGGGTCTATCTCAGTATCAAGCGTTCGCCGCAGGCGAGTGCCTTGCCACCCTGGCGTCCGTCCGACGCAGCGGGCGCATCGGGGACGCGCGTTTTCGTCCGCCGATCCGGTGCGCCGCTCACCGAAGGGGTGCCCGGGTTCTATACCGTGGACGGCTTCTACAAGGTGCTGCTCAAGGAACTGCCGACCGCGACGACGCAGGTGGCGGGCGATTCGTGGGTGCTGGGCAAAAAAGCGGAGATCGATCCGGCGAGTCCCGCCGCGCTCAGCCTGCAAAAGGATGTTGTGGCGCTCTACACCGCCGACTACGCCAAGCAGTGGGACGCGCTGCTGGCCGATCTTGACGTGCAGCCGCTGACCAACCTCCAGAACGGCGTGCAGACGCTTTACATCCTGTCCTCCCCGCAATCGCCGATGCGCGACCTGCTGGCGGGGATCACCCGCGAACTGACATTGACGCAGCCGCCACCGCCGCCGCCCGGCGCGGCCGGTGCCGCGGAGAAAGCGGCACAGGCAGCGGCGACCGCGGCCGCGGGTGCAGCGAATACCGCGGCGGCACGGTTGCAAGGCCTGCTGGGCCAGACCGCCGGAGCGCCGCCGGAACCGCCCGGCAAGGCGATCGAGGACCGCTATGCCGCGCTCATCAAGTTCGTCGGCAAGGGGCCGGGCGCGCCGCTGGATAATGTGCTGAAGCTGCTGAACGATCTGCAGCAGCAACTGGCACGCGTCGCCAACGCGCCGCCCGGCGGCGCCGCGGCACCGCCTGGCGGCGACGATCCCGCGCAGTTGCTACAGGCCGAGGCGGCGCGCGATCCGCAACCGGTGCAGCGCTGGCTGCAAAGCATGGCGACTGGCGGCAATACTCAGCGGAGTGGCGGCGCGAAGAAGGCGGCGGCCGAGGCGTTCAACGCGCCGGGCGGTCCGGCATCCCTGTGCAAGCAGGCGGTCACCGGGCGGTATCCGTTCTCGCCGGGTTCACCGAACGATATCCCGCTCGACGATTTCGGCCGGCTGTTCTCGGCGAACGGCATGCTGGATCAGTTCTTCAACACGCAGCTTCGGCCGTTTGTCGATACATCGGGCGCTACATGGAAAGCGCAGACGGTTGCCGGCGTGGCGCCGCCGGTCTCGCCCGGCGATCTGGCGCAATTCCAGCGCGCATCGGCGATCCGCGACCTGTTCTTCGCCGGCGGCACACCACAGCCCACCGTCCGTTTCGACATCACACCGCAGACGCTGGATGCCGGCGCCAAGCAGGTCACCATCGACCTGGACGGATTGACCATCGTCTACGCGCACGGGCCGCAGCGGGCGACGTCGGTCACATGGCCTGGCACCACCAACCGCATCAACAGCGCGCGCCTCGTGTTCGATCCGCCGCCGTCCTCCGGCCCGCCCGTGCTCCAGGCCACCGGCCCATGGGCATTGTTCCGGCTGTTCGGGCAAGGCACCTTGCAGCAGGCCGGCAGCGCGGACCGCTACATCCTGAGTTTCCATCTTGGAGATCGCCAGGCATCGTTCGAAATCCGCGCCGGCTCTGTGCTGAACCCGTTCGCACCAGGCATCCTGCGGGACTTCCGATGCCCAGCGCTGTAGCCAGCGCTGTCTCGGTCGGTTTTTACGGCAAGCTGCCCGCGCGCGGGGATTTCGTGCAGGCCGGGCTGTCACGCGACTTCACCGACCCGTGGCACGCATGGCTGCAGACGGTCATCGCCGGCAGCCGGACCATCATGGGCGAATCTTGGCTGCCTGCGTTTCTTGAAGCACCGGTCTGGCGGTTTGCGCTTACCGACGGACTGTGCGGCAAAAGCTGCGTGCTGGGGCTGATGCTGCCCAGCGTCGATCGGGTCGGCCGCTATTTCCCGCTGACCATCGCTGCCCTGGCAACGCATCCCCTGTTCGACGAGGCATCGGCAGATGCCTGGTTGGACCAGTGCGAGACGATCGGCCGCCTGGCGCTCGATGAGGATGCGCCGCCCGAGCGTCTGACCGCGCTGCTGAGCGCCGCCGACGCTCCAGGCGAGGCACTGCCCCGCCGCGGCAGCGTGTGGTGGAGCGAAGGCGGGCCGCGTGTGCCGGCCGGCCGGTTTACCCTGGGAACCTTGCCCGACTCGACCGGTTTCGCCGGCATGCTGGGCGCGGGCCATGAGACCGCAGCCGCAAGCGGGACTATAAACAGCGAAGAATCGGCGGCCGCGGCAACGGAGGAACGCTGATGAATGCGGCACGGATCCGGTCCTGGGCCATGACGCATCCCGGGGCCAAGCGGAAGCACAATGAGGATGCGTTCGTGAATCGCCCCGACCTTGGTATCTGGGCAGTCGCGGACGGCGCGGGCGGTCATTCCGCCGGTGAAGTGGCCTCCGGCATGATTGCCGAAGCGCTGGAAAGTCTGCCGCCCGGCCTGTCCGCGTCGGAACTGCTGGCCGCGGTGCGGATGCGCCTGGAAGAGACACACATGGCGCTGCGCCAGGAAGCGTCGCGCCGCGGGCCCGACGTGGTGGTTGCCTCCACGGTCGTCATCGTCATGGCGCGCAACGATTATTTCGCCTGCCTTTGGGCGGGCGATTCGCGTGCCTACCTGCTGCGCGGCGGGCAACTGCATCAGGTCACGCGCGACCACAGCTTGGTGCAGGAGCTGATCGAGGCCGGCGCGATCCGGCCGGAGGAAGCCGAGAACCATCCGCGCGCCAACGTCATCACCCGTGCGGTCGGGGCGGATGTGGACGAGTTCGAGCTGGACAAGGTGATCGACCGTCTGGTGCCGGGCGATCGGCTGCTGCTGTGCAGCGACGGCCTGTGCAAGACCTTGCCGGAGCCTCAGCTTGCGAGCCTGCTGGCCGCGGATAACGGCGTGCCACCACCCCAGGCGCTGATCGCGGCGGCGCTCGCGCTGAACGCCACGGACAATGTGACGGCGGTGACGGTCGAGGTTGCCTGACCGGGTGCGGTTATCGGTTAAGCCGCCCTGATTGAAATGCGGCAGGCCGAGGTGTGCCGATGGCTGGAAGCGCCGTGGCGATGCGCGTACCAACTCTCAGCAGGACGTCCACATGACGATGGATGGCGACTATCTCAAATCGTGGCGGACCAGGAATGCCCAGCCGTGATCACGCGGCCTCTCGCGGTTCGATCGAGAGCCGGAAGCCCAGCGCTTTCGTTACAGCCGCCAGGGTGGACAGGGTTGGATTGCCGTCGGGCGACAGTGCTCGATACAGCGTTTCCCGCGTAAGGCCGGTTACCTTGGCGATGCTGCTGATGCCGCGGGCGCGGGCGACGGTACCAAGTGCGGCGGCAATGAGCGCCGTATCGCCTGTTTCAAAGACCTCTTTGAGATAGGCGCTGATGTCCTCCTCGGTTTCCAGGTATTCGGCCGCGTCAAAGCGCCTTGTCTCGATAGTCATTCAGACCTCCTTCGCCATCGCCCGAGGGGCGCTGATATCCTGGTCCTGGGTCGCTTTGCCGCCACAGCACAGCAGGGCGACCACCATCGGGCCGCGTTGCACGAAGTAGCCCCGATAGCCGGGGCCATAGTTAATGCGAAGCTCGCCGATCCCGCCGAAGAACCTTGCGTCGCCGAGATTGTTAAGCTCGACCCGTTGAATCCGCGTGATGATCTTCGCCCTGGCTATCCGATCCCGCAGTTTCTTCAGCCGTTGCGAGAATTCTTCGATGCGCCGGACTACGATTATTTGTCAGATATAATCGGCATACTGGGAAATGTCAGGTATGCCTGACAGGTAATAGGGCCATCTTCGGTGGCCAATAAACGTCGTCGGCAAGAAGCAAATCGGCCGTTCGGCGGTTAGTGCCGAACGGCCGATGCCAAATCCGCCCGCACGAATCTTGGATGGGCAGGGCCCGCCGATGTTCGCTGCGAAGCGTGAAGAACGCTTCTGGCGGGCCCCGTCCGTGACGGGTACGCCAGAGCGCAAGACGAAATCAGGTGCTCTTCATCTGGGTCAGGTCGTAGCCGACCGTCTCCGGCGTGCCGGAGGTCTTCGGGTCGAGGCCCTTGAACGTCTCGGTGATCTTCGAGAAATTCAGCGAAAGGGATTCGCTCGGTGTATCGCCGCCGCTGCTCACGCTGTAGCCGCTGAGGCCGGTGTTCTCCAGTTCATAGATCAGGAAGTCCTCGACCTTGTTCTTGGTGGTCGTGGTGAACTTGATGGTCACCTTGGAGTCCATCGTGCCACCCCAGGCGTCCTGCAGCAGCTTGGGAGAGGCCTTGTCCATCGCCTTTGTCACAACAATCTCGCTCAGGCTCGGCTCGGAGCCTTCACGGGTGGTGGCACCGCGGGCGGCCGATCCGATCGCCCGGCCGACACCCCACTGGAATGAATTGCACTCAATCCATTTTGCGAATCCTTCGGTGGTCACCGACCCATCGATACTGCCATATTTCATGTAAATGGCCACGTCGCTCTCCTTCCCTGGTTAAAGTCTCGCCCGCTGGCTAGACGATCTTATATTGGAATGATCCGGCTGAGTCTACACCTACTGTTATCGACTCGATTCCTGATCCGTCAGCGAGTCGGGAGAGAACTTCCGCGGAAAGTTCCGGTAACAGGGTGCGGGACAGAATTTTTTCGACATTGCGCGCGCCCGAGGAGGTCTCGGTGCATCGCTCTGCGATGGTATTCACCAGATCGGCATCCCAGTCGAATCCGGCGCCATAGGATTCCTTCACCCGCCGCCGGACACGGTTGAGTTGCAGCCCCACGATTTGCTTGATGATGTCGGGGGACAACGGGAAATACGGCACCAGGGTCACCCGGCCCAGGAAGGCCGGTTTGAACGACTTCATCAGTTCCGGCATCAGCGCGTCCGCGAGGCCGGCGGCGTCCGGGGCCGTTTCCGGGTCGGCGCACAGCCGGGTGATCAGGTCGGTGCCAGCGTTGGATGTCATGATGATGACGGCGTTCTTGAAGTCGATGTCGCGGCCCTCGCCGTCCTTCATGTTCCCCTTGTCGAACACCTGGAAGAAGATGTCCTGCACCCCTGGATGGGCCTTCTCCATCTCGTCCAGCAGGATCACCGAGTAGGGGCGCCGGCGAACCGCTTCCGTCAGCACGCCGCCTTCGCCGTAGCCGACATAGCCTGGCGGGCTGCCCATCAGCAGGCTGACCTTATGTTCCTCCTTGAACTCGGTCATGTTGATGGTGGTCAGGTTCTGCTCGCCGCCATACAGCAGGTCCGCCAGTGTCAGCGCCGTCTCGGTCTTGCCGGTGCCGGAGGTGCCGACCATCAGGAACACGCCGATCGGCTTGCGCGGATCGGTCAGGCCGGCCCGGCTGGTGCGGATCGCCTCCGCCACCGCTTCCAGCGCATGCCCCTGGCCGACGATCCGCTGCTCCATCGTCTCCTTGAGGTTCAGCACCGTGCGGATTTCGTTCGACTGCATGCGCCCGGTGGGGATGCCGGTCCACCCGGCGACGATTTCCGCCACCGCCTGCCCATCGACCACCGGATAGATCAGCGGCTCCTCGCCCTGCAGGTCGTGCAGGTCATGGGTGACGCCGGCGAGCTTGTCGCGCAGCCCGTCCTTGTCCTCGGTGTTGGCGGGATCCTCGATCTTGGTCCTGATGGCGCCAATGTCCGCCGCCAGTTCCTTCTCCTTCTCCCACCGTGTCCGCAAAGCTTCGAGCTGTTCCGACTTCTCCGCCCGTTCGGCCAGCAGCGCATCCCGCCGGTCGCCATGCTTTTCGCCGGCGGCCATTTCGCGGTCCAGGATGCCGACCTCGGTGTCGATCAGGTCGATGCGGCGCTCCCGGTCCTCGATGGCCGAGGGGATGGCGGCCTGGCTCATGGCGACCCGCGCGCAGGCCGTGTCGATCAGGCTGACCGCCTTGTCAGGCAACTGCCGCGACGGGATGTAGCGCGCCGACAGCCGCACGGCCTCACTGACCGCCTGGTCCAGGATGCGGACGTTGTGGTGCTTCTCCAACGTGGACACGAGGCCGCGGATCATGGCGATCGCCACCGGCTCCGCCGGTTCCTCCACCTTCACCACCTGGAAGCGGCGGGTCAGCGCGGCGTCCTTCTCCACGTACTTCTTGTATTCGGCCCAGGTTGTCGCCGCGATGGTCCGCAGCTCCCCGCGCGCCAGCGCCGGCTTCAACAGGTTCGCCGCGTCGTTCTGGCCTGCCCCGCCGCCGGCACCGATCAGGGTGTGCGCCTCGTCGATGAACAGGACAATCGGCTTGGGGCTGGCCTTCACCTCATCGATGACGCCGCGCAGGCGATTTTCGAACTCGCCTTTGACACCGGCGCCAGCCTGCAGAAGACCCAGGTCGAGCGAGCGCAGGGAGACGCCTTGCAGTGCCGGCGGCACGTCGCCGGATGCCAGCCGCACGGCGAAGCCTTCGACCACCGCTGTTTTGCCAACGCCGGCTTCGCCGGTGAGGATCGGATTGTTCTGCCGCCGCCGCGTCAGGATATCGACCATCTGGCGGATTTCCGAATCGCGTCCCAGGATTGGATCGATCTTGCCGGCACGCGCCTGGGCGGTCAGGTCTGTGGTGAACTGATCGAGTGCGCCGCCGCCACCGCGCGGCACCCCGCCTTCCGAGACCGTTGCGCCGCCGTCCCCGGCCGGCGCGGCTGCCGCCGCTTCCGCTGCTTCCGAACTGTTGGCGGTGATCGCGGCATAGTCGCGCTTCAGCAGGTCAGGCTGAATCTTGAGCAACTGGCTGGACGCTTCGCGCGCACGGCGCGACAGGGTTTCGTCCGCCAGCATGGCCCACAGCAGATGGCCGGAACGAACCCGTCCAGCGCCTTGTTCCAGTGAGGCCAGAAGCCAGGCCTGTTTCACCAGTTCGACGATTTCCGGCGCCAGCGACGGCGCGCGGCCATTGCCGGTCTTCATCTTGTCGAGCGAGCGGTTCAGGTCGGCGATGAACCGGCCATGCTCGATTTCATAGTGCTGCAGGATCAGCGACAGGTCGCCATCGGTGCGATCGGCAAGCTTCGTCAGCCAGTGCTCGATTTCGACGTTATAATGCGTGCGGGACAAGGTCAGGCCGGCGGCCGCCTCCAGCGCGCGGCGGCAGGTATCGTTCAGTCGTGCGACAAGTTGTTTAAGATCGATGGCGGCCATAGCTTCCCTGCCCAACGCGTTCGCGGCGCTTAAATCTTTTCCGCGGGCGGACTGTATGTGCTACTTCGAACCATTGTCCAGCGTTAGAAAGACCCACGAATGGCCGATCTTCCGGAAGGCTTCGATCTGGAGGCGTTGCTTGCGCCGATTCCTGGCGATGCGCCGCAGGGAACCGATATCCGGGAAGATTTTTCCGCCCAGTCGCCATACAGCCGGTTGCGCGATGCACGCTCGGAAGCCCGCGACGCGGAGAAGTTGATCGAACAGGGTGACTCCGACGGCCGCGACCCCACGCCGCTGTGGCGTTCCGTGCGCGAGCTTGGCGTGAAAACCTTGCTGGAGACCGCGAAAGATCTGGAAGTCGCCGCCTGGGTCACCGAAGCGTATGTGCGCAGTCACGGACTGGCGGGCCTGACCGCGGGCGCCAGCCTGATCCGCGGTCTGGCGGAGCAGTACTGGGACGACGTGTTTCCGCTGCCGGACGATTACGGGGTGGAGACGCGGGTCGGCCCGATCACCGGTCTGAACGGACGGGAAGGTGGCGGCTCCTTGATGCAGCCGCTTTACAAACTGCCTTTGTTCAATCGCCCTGACGGCACGCCGGTCGCGCTGTATCAGTACAACGCGTCGGAACAGCTCACGAGCCTGGACGCTGAGCGTAAGAAGGCGCGGATTGAAGCCGGCGCCATTCCATATGAGGACCTGGAAAAAGAGCTGCGCGCCAGCAGCCGAGCGATGGGCCGGCTGTTGGGTGAGGCGAATGCGGCGCATGGGGCGTGGCAGGCGATGGCCGCGGTGCTGGACGAAAAGGCGAGCGAGGACCCGCCTTCGACTTCGCATGTGCGGGATATTCTGGGCCAGGTTGCCGCCATCGCCAGGCGCTATGCGCCGGAGGAGGCCGTGGCCGACGCCGGGGGGGCGGAGGCCGGCGGCGAGGAGGGTGGCGCGGCGGTCGCCGCGGGCGGCGGTGGCGTCATTGGCGGCATCGCTGTGCCGCAAGGCCAGGCCGTGTCGCGGGAAGATGCGCTGCGGGCGCTGGAAAGTATTGCAACTTTCTTTCGCAAGACGGAGCCGCTCTCGCCGCTCTCCTATACGCTGGACGATGCGGTCCGCCGCGGGCGCATGACCTGGCCCGAACTGCTGGAAGAGGTCGTGGCCGACCGCGACAGCCGCAACGCCATCCTGACCACCCTGGGCATCAAGCCGCCCGCGGAGCCGACGGAGGAGTGAAGGCCTGATGCGATGGCCGTATGTCTTTTTATGTTTCAGACAGGTGAACGCCAGTGTTGCGGTTATGCGCCGGTCCCGGAATATGTCATAATCTTGCCCAAATGCGTTGACCGCGTTCGTCTCGGCTGGCTAATCTTTTCGCACGGGTCGGGCGGTGCCGCGGGCAGAGCCCGCGATTTTTGTTAACCTCGAACGACCGGGAGCAGGACCATGAGTGCCAGTGTTCATGACAAGCTCAATCGCGTCCGCAAGCCGCGGGTGCACATTACCTATGAAGTGGAAACCGAAGGCGCGGAAATTCAACGGGAATTGCCTTTTGTCGTGGGGGTGCTCGGCGATTTCTCCGGCGATCCGACATCGCCGCTGCGGCCGCTCGCCGATCGCAAGTTCATCCAGATCGACCGTGACAATTTCAACGATGTCATGGCCGGGATGACGCCGGGCCTGAAACTGAAGGTCGACAACAAGCTGTCCGAAGAAGGCGGCCAGATGGCAGTGGACCTGAAGTTCAACGGGATCGAGGACTTCGAGCCGGCGCGGGTCGCCCAGCAGGTGCCGGCGCTGCGCGCGCTGATGGAGACCCGGGCCAAGCTGCGCGACCTCATGAGCAAGGTGGACCGCTCGGAAGAGCTGGAAGGCCTGCTCGAACAGGTCCTGAAGAACGAAAACGAACTCAAATCACTGTCGAGCCAGCTTGGCCTCGACAAGCAGGAGGGCTAAGCCATGTCGGGCGCGCAGACAGCGTCACAGGCCGCGGCAACCGAAACCACGGAAAGCGCATCGATCCTCGATCAGGTCGTCGCCGCCACAAAGCAGACCGCGCCCGATCAGACTCAGGCGTTGATGAAGACGCTGGTCGAGCAGGCGATGGCCGGCACGGTGACGTTCGACAAGAACCTCACCCGCACCTTCGATCGAGCCATTGCTGCCATCGATCGCAAGCTGTCCGAGCAGCTCAACGCGATCATGCACGATCCGAAGTTCAGCAAGCTGGAAGGCACGTGGCGCGGGCTGCACTACCTCGTCATGAATTCTGAAACCAGCACCAGCCTGAAGATTCGCGTGCTGAACATGCCGAAGCGCGAACTGGCGCGTGACCTGCAACGCGCTGTCGAGTTCGACCAGAGCCAGCTTTTCAAGAAGATCTACGAGAATGAGTTCGGCACGCCGGGCGGCGAACCTTATGGTGCGCTGATCGGCGACTACGAATGGTCGCAGCATCCGGACGATATCGAGACCCTGCGGCTGGTGTCGAATGTCGCCGCGGCCGCCTTCGCGCCGTTCATTTCCGCCGCCGGCCCCGGCATGTTCGGCTTCGACAGTTACACCGAACTCGCCAAGCCGCGCGACCTGGCGAAGATCTTCGAGACCAGCGACTACATGAAGTGGCGCAGCTTCCGCGACAGCGAGGATGCCCGCTTCGTCAATCTGGTGATGCCGCGCACCCTGGCGCGCCTGCCCTATGGCGAGGCGACCAAGGCGATCGAGGAGTTCAACTACGAGGAAGCGCCGTATGACGAGACCGGCGCCGCCAAGTCGATGGAGCATAACGAGTACTGCTGGATGAACGCCGCCTACGCGATGGGCGCGCGGCTCACCGACGCGTTCGCCCAGACCGGGTTCTGCACCGCGATCCGCGGCGCGGAAGGCGGCGGCAAGGTGGAGAATCTGCCGACCCACGTCTTCACCTCGGACGACGGCGACATGGACGCCAAGTGCCCGACGGAGATCGCCATCACCGACCGGCGCGAATTCGAGCTGTCCAATCTCGGGTTCCTGCCACTCTGCCACTACAAGAATACCGACTACTCGGTGTTCTTCGGCGCGCAGAGCGTGCAGAAGGCCAAGAAGTACGACCGTCCGGAGGCGACCGCGAATGCGGCGATCTCCGCGCGCCTGCCTTACATCATGGCGTCCAGCCGGTTCGCGCACTTCCTCAAGGTCATGGCGCGCGACAAGGTCGGCAGCTTCATGGAGGCGGGTGACGTCGAGCGCTGGCTCAATCGCTGGATCACCAACTACGTGAACAGCAACGAGAACGCCGGTCAGGAAATCAAGGCGCGGTTCCCGCTGCGGGAAGCCCGGGTCGAGGTGCGGGAAATTCCCGGCCGGCCCGGCTCCTACAACGCCGTCGCCTATCTGCGGCCCTGGCTACAGATGGAGGAACTGACCACCAGCCTGCGCATGGTCGCCCGCATCCCGGCCGCCGCGGGCTAGGCGCAGTGGTCCGCGTCAAGCGGGCACGCGCGTGAACGAGACCGTACCCGGCGTCATCACGGACACGGATGCGGCGGGGGAAAGGCTGGGTCCGGTCATTCCGGACCCGGTTCCCCCGCTGCGCGACGCTGTTCTGACAGGACAATTCCTGGGTAGCCGCAACGCCGGGCTGGCCGACGGGCTGACGGAATTTCTGTCGGCCCCGTCCGCGTCCGCGATCACCCTGTGGTTCGGCGCCGAACGCGCGCCCCTGCTGTTGGGCGATCCTGCCCGGCTGCGCGGCGCGCTGGACCGCGACATCGCCTTCATCGACCGCCTGCTTGGCGAGCAGGTGGACGCGGTGCTGCACCATCCGCGCGTGCAGCGGCTGGAAGGCACGTGGCGCGGCATGTTCTGGTTGGTCGATGGAACCGAGCAGGGCGCCCGCCTGAAGGTGAAGGTGCTGAACGTCGCGTGGCACGAGATCTGCCGCGACCTGGAACGCGCGATTGAGTTCGACCAGAGCCACCTGTTCCGCAAAATCTACGAAGACGAGTTCGGCACACCCGGCGGTGAGCCGTACGGGCTGCTGCTCGTTGACCATGACGTTCGTCACCGCTCCTCCGCCACCGCACGCACGGATGATGTCTCCGCGCTGGCGTCGCTGTCGGGTGTGGCTGCGGCTTCGTTCTGTCCCACTATCGTCGGCGCGTCTCCGACCTTGCTGGAAGTCGACGAGTTCTCCGAACTGGCGGTCTCCACCAGCATCACCGCCCCCTTGCGCAATGCCGAACATGCGCGCTGGCGCAGCCTCGCGAGCCGGCCTGACATGCGCTTCATCGGCGTGGCGCTGCCACGCCTGCTGGCCCGCCAGCCGTGGGAGGATGACGGCACGCGGGCCGACGCCTTCCGCTACGCCGAATACGCCCCCACCGACCGGGAGCGCGTTTGGATGAACGCCGGTTTCGCATTCGCCCGGGTCGTGGCGCGCGCCTTTGCCAATTACGCCTGGCCGGCGGATGTCCGTGGTGTCGAGACCGACCGGGTCGGCGGCGGGCTGGTGGACAATGTCGTGGTCGAGCAGTTTCGAACCGACCCCGATCATGTCTGGGTCCGCATGGCGACCGAGATCATCTGGAACGATCGCCAGGAGCGGGAACTGCTCGACGCCGGGTTGATGCCGCTCTCGGCCATTCCCTATGCCGAGGAACTGGTGTTCGGCGCGGTGCGCAGCCTGCTCGCGCCGCAGCGCCATACGGGGGCGACCGCCGCGGTGGCGGACGCCAATTCCCGGCTTTCCACGCAGATCAACTCGATCCTCTGCGCGTCGCGCTTTGCGCACCATCTCAAGATGAAGGGCCGGCAGATGGTCGGGTCCTTCAAGACATCCGACGAGATCGAGCGGCGCCTGCAAAGCTGGCTGACCGGGTACGTCAACGCGAACCTGCAATCGACCGGCGAGGGTCGGGCGCGTTTTCCTCTGGTCAACGGGCGGGTCAGCGTGAACGAACTGCCCGGCAAGCCCGGCAGCTTCGGTTGCGTGGTGCATTTGCAGCCGCATTATCAGCTCGACGATGTCGCGGCGACATTCCAGCTCGTCACCGACCTGGGCGGGCGATGATTCGATTGGGGGCTCCATGACCGACCAGACCGCCGCCGCGCTGTTCCGAGCCGGCAAAGTGGATGACGCCGTTGCCGCCGCGCAGACCGCGCTGCGCAAGGCACCGACAGATCTTGGCGTGCGGGTGCTGTTGGCGGAGCTTCTGGTATTCGCCGGCAATCTCGAACGGGCCGACGTGATCCTGGATGCCGCCTCGACCATCGATCCGTCCACCGCGATGGTCGTAGCCGAGTTCCGCCAGTTGATTCGCGCCGACATGGCCCGCCGCCAGTTGTTCCGCGACGGCCGTGTGCCGGAGTTCCTCGCCGATCCGACGGAGGTGCAGCGGCTGCAGCTTGAGGCGCTGGTCGCGTTGCGCGCCGACGACGTGCAGGAGGCGGCAAAGAAGGCGGCGGAGGCGGAAGCCGCAAGGCCGCGCGTGGCCGGCCGGCACAACGGCACCGCCTTCGACGATCTGCGCGATGTGGACGATCTGCTGGCCGGCAGCTTTGAGGTGCTGACCACCACCGGCAAGTATTTCTGGATCCCGGCGGAGCGGGTGACGAGCATCGAGTTCCATGCGCCGAAGCGCATGCGTGACCTGATGTGGCGGCGGGCGTCGATGTCGGTTGCCGAAGGGCCGGACGGCGACGTCTACCTGCCAGCGATCTATGTGTCGCAGGTCGCGCAATCTGATCCGCTGCGGCTCGGCCGTGAAACCGACTGGCGTCAGGCGGATGGCGGCCCGGTCTGCGGCGTCGGCCAGCGGGTGTTCCTGGTGGGCGACGACGACCTTGGCGTGATGGAACTTGGAACGCTCGAGTTCGGCGCATGAGCGGACGGGCGGGAACCGGCGCGCGCGGCACCGTCGCGCGGGTTCAGTTGCCGCTGCTGGACCGGCTGATCGACGACTCGCCGGACCAGCCGCGTGACCCGCCGATCTCCACGGCCGACTCCATGGCGCTGCTGCGCCAGTCGGTGCGCCGCGACCTCGAAGCCCTGCTCAATGCCAGGCGCCGCTGGCGCTCTCCGCCAAGTGTCTACAAGGAACTCAGCGTCTCGCCGATCGGCTTCGGCATTCCCGATTTCACCGCCGGGTCTTTCAATGACCTCAGACAGCGCGAAGAACTGCGCCTGGAGATCGAGGATACCATCCGCCGGTTCGAACCGCGCTTCCTGTCGGTGCGCGCTGTGCTGGTGGATGCGAAGGATCGTCTGGAAGCGACGCTGCGTCTGCGGATAGAAGCGGTGCTGCACGCCGAACCGGCGCCGGAAGCGGTGACCTTTGACACCACGATCGACCCGGCCAGCGACGAGGTCAGCGTGCGCGCGAACGAGGCCGGCTAGAGCATGTCCAGGCGCATTGCGCACCGTGGACATGCTCTGGCTCTTTGTCTTACGAGCAGATTCACGCCTTCGCACATTCTGCTCTCCGGCGATCGGCTCTGAACACCAGCACCATGTCCGATACTCTCCTCCCCTATTACGATCGCGAACTGACAGCCATCAAGCGGCTGGCCGCCGAGTTCGCCGAAACGCACCCGAAAATCGCCGGCCGCCTGCGGCTTTCGGCCGATGCGGTGGACGATCCGCACGTGGCGCGGCTGCTGGAGGGCGTCGCCTTCCTTGCCGCGCGCGTCCACCATCGCCTGGATGACGAGTTTCCCGAACTGACCGATGCGCTGCTCGGTCTGTTGTATCCGCACTACCTGGCGCCGATCCCGTCCTGCATGGTGGTCCAGTTGGGCTGTCAACCCGACCTGGTGACACCCGCGCGCCTGCCCGTCGGCACTGGTTACGAGACCGAGCCGGTGCACGGCGAACCGCTGCGCTACCGCTCGACCTCTGCGGTCACCTTGTGGCCGATCGAGGTGGAGGCAATCCGCCTGTCCGGCCTGCCGCTCGTCGCCCCGGTCAATCCCGCTGCGCCGGGTGCCGCCGGCGTGCTGCGTATCACCCTGAAATGCCTCGCGCCGGACGTCACCTTCGCCCAGCTCGGCGTCGATCGCCTGCGCTTCTTCCTGCGCGGGCCGGCCAATCAGACCCTGCCGCTTTACGAGTTGCTGGGCGGGCACTCCCTTTCGGTCGCCTATGCCAATAGCGCGACCGATCCGTCGCCTGTGATTGTCCCGGCCGACTCCATCCAGCCCGCCGGTTTTGCCGATGACGAAGCGCTGCTGCCGTGGTCCGCACGCAGCTTTGCCGGGTTCCGCCTGCTGAGCGAGTACTTCGCCTTCCCGGACAAGTTCCTATTCATCGATTTCACGCGGATCGACACCAAGACCATGGTGTCCGGCGGCAACAAGCTGGAGATTTTCGTGTATCTCGACCGCTCGGGCCCCGAGCTCGAGCGCACGGTCGGCCAGCACACGATGGCGCTTGGCTGCACACCGCTGGTGAACCTGTTCAGCCAGCGCTGCGAGCCGATCGCGTTGAACCACGCCGACACCGAATACCGCATAGTGCCCGATGCACGGCGCCCACGCGCGGCCGAGGTCTACAGCGTGGAACGGGTACGCGAGACGCAGCCCGATGGCTCCTTCCGGCCGTGGCGGCCGTTCTACCGGCTGAACGAGGCGGACCCGGAGCCGGGCGTGCCCGGCGGGTTCTATTTCGCGCCGCGGCGTGCGGCGGCGCCGGGAGTGGCCGGGACGGAAGTATTCGTGGCACCGCACGATCCCGACTTCGATCCGGACGATCCGCCCGACGCGGTGCTGTCGGTGGACGCGCTGTGCCTCAATCGCGACCTGCCGACCGATCTGCCGTTCGGCGGCGGCCGGCCGCAGCTCCGGCTGGTGGAAGGCGCGGCGGCGGTCGCGTCGATCGCCGCCGTCACCCCGCCCACGACGACACTGCGCCCGCCGCTGCGGGAGCGCGGCTTCTGGCGCCTCGTATCCCACCTGGCGCTCGGCCATCTGTCGGTGACGGGCGGCAGCGACGGCGCGGAGGCGCTGAAAGAGGTGCTGCGCCTTTACGACCTGCGGGAGACTGCGGAAAGCCGCATGGCGATCGAGGCACTGACGAGCATCGCCGCGGTGCCGGGGGCGGCGCGGGCGCCGGGACGCGCCGGGGCGTTCTGTCGCGGCCTGGATGTCACCTTGGAGTTTGACTCGCGCGCCTGGCAGGCGGGCGGGCTGTATCTGCTGGCGGCGGTGCTGGAGCGCTTTTTGGCGCTGCACGGGACGGTCAACAGCTTCACCCGGACCCGCGCGGTGCTGCGCGGCCGGCCCGGTGTGGCGGCTGCGTGGCCGGCCCGCAGCGGCACGCGCGTACTGGTATGAAAACGCGCTCTCTGCTCGCTGTGCTGGCCGCCACCCCGCGGCGGTTCCGCTTCGATGCGGTGGTCAGGGTCCTGACCAGGGTGCGGCGCAGCGACAATCCGGCGGAAGCGGTGCAGTTCCGGACCCCCTCGGGCCTGGTCTTCCCGCCCGCGGACGTGTTGGACGTGCGCGGCGGGGAGCCACCGGAGATCACCGTCGGCCTGATGGGGTTGACCGGGCCGTCCGGCGTGCTGCCGCGGCATTATTCCGAGACCGTTACCCGGACCCTGCGCGGCCGTTCGACGGCGCTGCACGACTTCCTGGACATGCTCGGGCAACGCTTCGTGGGCTTCTTCGCTTCGGCCGCCACGAAATACCGGCCCGCCCGGGCCGCCGAGGTGGCGGCGCTGCGGACGCCACCCCGCACCGATCCGGTCACCAGCGTGCTTCTTTCGCTCACCGGCTACGGCACGGGAGGGCTGGCGCCGCGCCTGCTGGCGACCGCCGATCCCCTGCTGCACTACGCCGGCATTTTCGCCATGCGTCCCCGCTCGGCCCATCGCCTCGCGGCGCTGGTTTCCGACTGGCTGGGGATGCAGGTGGAGGTAGTGGAGTTCGCCGGGGCTTGGCTGCAACTGCCGCCCGACCAGCGCACGCGGCTTGGCGCACATGGGCGGTTCAACCGGCTGGCAGCGGACGCCGCGGTTGGCGTTCGCGCCTGGGACCCGCAAGCGCGCATCATCCTGCGTATCGGTCCGCTGAACCGCGACGGATTCCAGCGCCTGCTGCCGGACCGCATGGCGCTGCACCGCCTGGTGTCCCTGGTCCGCGCCTATCTGGGCTTTGAACTCGGCTTTGCCATCAATCCGATCCTGGCGGCCGAGGATGTCCCGCCGCTGCGGATGGTGCCTGACGCGTCGCCGCCGCCGAGGTTGGGCTGGAACACCTGGCTGCCGTCCGCCGGCCGCCGCAGCGCGGATGCGGCCGATGCCGTGTTCGAGGCGGAGGTGATCGAGGCGCAGACCATCACGCCGGATGGCCGCGTCGGTCAGGTCGGGGGCGATCACGCCGCGGCCGGGCAGGCGATTTTGGAGCAGGCGCTCGAAGGGCAGCGTGCGGCGTAGAGTCTGTTCGGTGCGCACAGAGGCACCGAACAGACTTTTTTGTTTGATCGCGTGATTTACGTCTTCGGCGAGTCCGCCTGCGACGATCACGCTCTGGGTGTGAACGCGTGATTCACGTCTCCGGCGAGTCCGCCTGCGACGATCACGCTCTGGCAGGTCGACATGAGCGATTGGGGCAGGGGCTACGTCACCGACATCACCTACACGCTTGGCTGGTACCGCCAGCAGGCACCGTCGGTCATGGCGCTTGCCTGTCTGCTGGGAAGCGTCGCCGCGCCGGCGCCCGCCCCTGACGACGCGGTGTCGTATCTGGAGCTTGGCTGCGGTCAGGGATTCGGCTCCCTGGCTCTGGCGGCCAGCAATCCGTCCTGGCGTGTCACCGGCATCGACTTCAATCCCGCGCATGTCGCCATTGCCCGCCAGTGGGCGGCCGAAGCCGGCATCACCAACGCGCAGTTCATCGAGGCGGATCTGTCGACTCTCGCTGAGTCACCCGCCGCGCGCGACATCCCCGAAGCCGATTTCGTCTCGCTGCATGGCGTATGGAGCTGGGTGCCGCGCGCGGTGCAGGACGGGATCGTGCGTCTGCTGGATGCCAAGGTGCGTCCGGGCGGGCTGGTGCATCTCAGCTACAATTCGCTTCCCGGCTGGGGCGCGGCCATGGGCATGCAGCGGCTGCTGCGGGAGGTGAGCCGGAGCCTCGCCTGGCGCAGCGACCGGCGCTCCGAACAGGGCATGGGGGTGCTGCGGGACTTGCTGGCGGCGGAGGCGATGCACCTCGGCCGCTCCCCACAGGTCAGGGAGATGATCACGCGGAGCGACAAGTTCCCGGTGACCTATCTGGCGCATGAGTTCATGAATGAAAGCTGGGCCCCCTGCTACATGGCGGACGTCGCTGCGGCGCTGGGGCGCGCCAAGCTGGAATGGGTGTCGTCAGTCGAGCTGATCGAGAATTTTCCGGAAATGACGCTGACGCCGGCGCAGCGTGCGGTCCAGCAGCGGTTCGAGGACCCGTTGGTGCGGGAACTGGTCAAGGACACGTGCCTGGAGCGCCAGCTTCGGCACGACCTGTTCGTACGTGGCGCGCGGCGGCTGACCGCGGCGCAGCGCGACGAGGCGCTGATGGACGTGACGATCTGCACGACGGTGTCGCCGAACGACATGCCGGACAGGATCGAGGTGCCGGCCGGCACCGCGGAACTGAACCCGTCGTTCTAT
>DATNEJ010000437.1:0-3391 GCA_035606775.1 Acetobacteraceae bacterium
GCCGCGGCGCAGCAGGCCGACCACGCCTGGGGCGCGATGGCCGAGCGCATCCTGGAACGGCTTGGCGCGTCCCCTGCCCTGCCCGACCCGCCGGCCGAGGTGACGCCGGAGACCGAGGACAAGGCCCAGCGGCGGCTGGAACGGCTGTGGAAGGAACGCGAGGAGATGGGGCCCGTGAACCTGCGGGCCGAAATGGAAGCCGACGAGGTCGAAAAGCAGATCGCGACGATCGAGACCGAGCGGGAGGAGCTGACAACCGCGATCGCCAAGCTGCGCGGCTCCATCGGCCATCTCAATCGCGAAGGGCGGGAGAGGCTGAGCGCGGTGTTCCAGGAGGTGGACCGGAACTTCCAGCAGCTTTTCACCCGCATGTTCGGCGGCGGGCGCGCGCATCTGGCGCTGGTCGGGTCGGACGATCCGCTGGAAGCCGGGCTGGAAATCTATGCCCAGCCCCCCGGCAAGAAACTGGCGACGCTGTCGCTGCTGTCCGGCGGCGAGCAGGCCCTGACCGCACTGTCGCTGATCTTCGCGGTATTCCGCTGCAACCCCGCGCCGGTCTGCGTCCTGGACGAGGTGGATGCGCCGCTGGACGATGCGAACGTGGAGCGGTTCTGCACCTTGCTGGAGGACATGGTGCGAGACACCGGCACGCGCTTCCTGGTCGTCACACACCATCCGCTGACGATGGCGCGCATGGACCGGTTGTACGGCGTGACCATGCAGGAACGTGGCGTGTCGCGGTTGCTGTCTGTCGATCTGAGCCGAGCGACGGCAATGGTGGAGCCTCAGCGGCTGGCCGCGGAGTGATGCCGGCGGCCTGAAACGACTGTGCGTGTGGGATGGCGTCTGCGAATCGGGGTGAAACCCGCGTCTCGCAGCGAAACAACCGGGATACAATCGGGTAACATGCGCGCCCTACCTTGGCTCCAGTGGAATTTCTGGAGCGGGAGCCGGCGATGACATTGTTCAGGCGCCTCGGAGGTTTGGCGGCCGTTGCCGGGTTGGCGGCGGTCACACTCGCCGCAACGCCAGGCAGTGCGCATGCATGGTGGCGAGGCGGTGTGCACGTCGGCATCTGGGTGCCGCCGGTGGTGATCGCACCGCCGCCGGTCTATGTGCCGCGGCCGGTCTACGTGCCGCCACCGGTCTATCCGGCGCCTTACGCCTATGCGCCGCCGGCCCGGGTTTGGGTGCCCCCGCACTGGAATGGCCCGTACTGGATTCGGGGGCATTGGACCTGAGCGTAATCGTCGGAGACGTGAATCCCGCGATCAACCCCAAAGCGTGATCGTCGGAGGCGGAATCGTCGGAAACGTGAATCACGCGACCACACAAAACCGTAGAGCTGGTTCGGTACCTCCGTCCGCACAGAACAGGCTCTGCGCGGCCAAAGTTTATCGGCCTCGATTTCATTCGTTTCGATAGGCGCGCCTTTCCGACGCGGACGACGTGCCTGGACGATCCTGATTGACGTGCGGCCCGCCAGGGTTCACCGCTTTTGCATGCTGCGCCGCTTTGAAGCCCTGCTCGATCCCACCGCCGCGACACCGGAAGCACCGCCGACCGCGGGACTGACGCGATTCTACTGGCATTTCATCCGGCAGACCCGTGGCCTCGCCGTCGCGCTGTTCCTGTGCGGCGGGCTGATCGCGGTGCTGGACACCATGATCCCTTCGTTCATCGGACGGGTGGTGTCGCTGGTATCGACGCATCCGCCGGACCGTTTCATGCGTGACACATGGCCGCAGCTTGCCGTGATGGCCGGGGTCCTCCTGATCCTGCGCCCACTCGCTTTCTTTTCGCATGCGATCCTGGTCAACCAGATCGTCAATCCGGGCTTTTCCAATCTGATCCGCTGGCAGAACCATTGGCACGTGGTCCGCCAGAGCTGGACGTTCTTCCAGAACGATTTTGCCGGACGCATCGCCAACCGGGTCATGCAGACCGGGCCGGCGCTGCGGGAAAGTCTGGTGATGGCCTTCGATGCGGCCTGGTACATCATCGTCTACGGCTCCAGCGCGCTGCTGCTGCTCGCCTCGCTCGACTGGCGCCTGACCGTGCCGATGACCGCCTGGTTCGCGTTCTACGCGGTCATGCTGCGCCACTTTGTTCCTCGGCTCAGGGAACGCTCGCGCGCCGTGTCGGAAAGGCGCTCCACGCTGATCGGCCGGGTGGTAGACAGCTACACCAACATCCTGACGGTGAAGCTGTTCGCCAGGGCGCGGGACGAAGATGCATTCGTGCGCGATGCAGTCGACGAGCACACGGAGGCGTTTCGCGATCAAACGCGCATGACGTCCGCCTATACGGTGACGCTCTCCTGCATGAACGCCACTCTGCTTGTAAGCACGGCGGCGGTCGCGATCTGGCAATGGTCCGCGGGGCGCATCAGCGTGGGCGCGGTGGCAACGGCGATCCCGCTGGCGTGGCAGCTCACCAACATTGCCGGCTGGGTGGCCCGCAGCGTGACGGCGATCTTCGAGAATATCGGCACTGTGCAGGACGGCATGCGCTCGATCGACGTCCCGCAGCAGATGCCAGACCCACCGGGCGCGCGGGAGCTGACGGTACGCGGCGGCGAGATCAGGTTCGAGAACCTGCATTTCGACTATGGCCGCGGCCCCCGTCCCGACCGCGACGGCCAGCCGGCCGGCGTGCTGCACGGAATCGACCTGACGATCGCGGCCGGTGAGCGTGTGGGGCTGGTCGGACCCTCGGGCGCCGGTAAATCGACGCTGGTGAATCTGCTGCTGCACTTCTTCGATCCGGCCCAGGGACGCATCCTGATTGATGGGCAGGACATCGCCGGCGTGACGCAGGAAAGCCTGCGCGCGCAGATCGCCATGGTGACCCAGGATACCTCGCTGCTGCACCGCTCGATCCGGGAGAACATCCGCTATGGCAGGCCGGATGCCAGCGAGGCGATGATCGTGGACGCGGCCAGGCGGGCCGAGGCCGATGCCTTCATCGGCGGACTGGAAGACTGGCATGGCCGGCACGGCTACGACGCCCATGTGGGCGAACGCGGTGTCAAGCTTTCAGGGGGACAGCGGCAGCGGATAGCGCTGGCGCGGGTGATCCTGAAGGATGCGCCGATCCTGGTGCTGGACGAAGCGACCTCGGCCCTTGATTCGGAGGTCGAGGCGGCGATCCAAAGCCAGCTCGGCACTCTGATGGAAGGCCGGACGGTAATCGCCATTGCGCACCGGCTGTCAACGATCGCGCGCATGGACCGGCTGGTGGTGCTCGACCGCGGACGCATCGTTGAATCCGGCACGCACGCGCAGCTTCTGGCGTTGGGCGGCGTCTATGCGCGCCTGTGGCGCCGGCAATCGGGCGGGTTCGACGACACGCTGCTGACGGCAGCCAAATAGCGCGTGATCGTCGGAGC